>JACPDX010000080.1 GCA_016183805.1 Bacteroidota bacterium | reverse complement strand
GTTGAGTAAGCTGTATGGCATTTCACAAGCAAATAGGTTATCAATTAATGAACTCATTTCTTCTTCGCTTAACGATTTTCCAGCCTTTATACTTGAACTTTTAGCTAAAGATGAAGCCAAATGTTCAACCTTTTTGAGTTTAAGTTCACTATTATTTGATTTTAGCTGCTCTAAAAGCGTTTCAAAAATTTGTTTAATGGCAAGGTTTTCAATTTCGGCAGGAATTGCCGAGACTACAAACGAGTTTCTGCCCACTTTATCTATAATAAAACCAAGTGCTGCAATTTCGTTTTTTATTTCTAACAACAATTCGGCATCCGAGGAGCTAAAATCGATGGTTTCAGGGAACAACAATTGCTGACTAGAGCTTTTATTATTCGCAATAGTGGCAACAAAATGTTCGAACAAAATACGTTCGTGAGCCCGTTGTTGGTCAATAATTAAGAAACCCGATTTTAATTGAGTAAAAATATATTTTTGATGAAGTTGAACAAATGTTTTTTTCGTTTCATGTTCGGTTTCATCCCAACTGGTTAAAATGGTTTGATGGGCTTGTTTTTCTTCCGTAATAATTTCCCTTTCCCCTGTCCCTTGTCCCTTGTCCTTTTGGGTATTAATCAATTCAGTATTTACTTCAAAATCCTGATAAAGTGTTTCCCAATTTTTGTTGTTTGGTTTGGTAAACGATTGTCCATTTGAAGGCATTTTTTTTCCTTCACTGCTAAAAGGATTGTAATCGGGATTAACTTTAATACTTGGAGCTTTAATAGGGTCGGTCGATTTAAAAATGGGAATGTTAAAACTAGATTCTTGTTCAAAATCGAGCGTTGGCGAAATGTTGTTTTTGCCTAATCCTTGTTTTACAGCAGTGCGAATAATAGCATAAATAGAGCGTTCATCTTCAAACTTTATTTCGGTTTTGGTAGGATGAATGTTAATGTCAATTTTTGATGGGTCAATGGTTAGTTTTAAAAAATACGATGGGTATTGGTCTTTGCTCAACAATTGGTCGAAAGCACTTTGAATGGCGTGGTTTAAATAGGCATTTTTAATAAATCGGTTGTTGACAAAAAAGAACTGTTCGCCTCTGGTTTTTTTAGCAAATTCGGGTTTGGTAACAAATCCTTCAATACTCACAATGTCGGTCGATTCGGTAACAGGAACTAATTTTTGATTGTATTTATCTCCAAAAACACTAACAATTCGTTGTCTAAAAGAACCTTTGTTGAGGTTAAAAACTTCATTTCCGTTGTTAAACATCGAAAATGAAATCTCCGGATGTACCAAAGCCACACGTTGAAATTCATCAATAATATGTTTAACTTCTATTGGATTTGACTTTAAAAAATTTCTTCGTGCAGGAACATTGTAAAACAAATTTTTCACCGAAAAGGAAGTGCCTTTTGCACACGAGCAATGTTCTTGCTCTTTCACTTCGCTTCCTTCAATAAAAATGGAAGAGCCTAATTCGTTACCTTCTTTTTTAGTTTTGAGTTCTACCTGAGCAATGGCAGCTATCGAGGCCAATGCCTCACCTCTAAACCCTTTGGTGGTAATGTTAAACAAATCATCGGCACAAGTAATTTTTGAAGTAGCATGTCGCTCAAAACTCAATCGAGCATCGGTTTCCGACATTCCGCTCCCATCATCAATGACCTGAATCAAACTTTTACCGGCATCTTTTATAACCAACGAAATGCTTGTAGCGTCTGCATCAATTGCATTTTCCAACAACTCTTTTACAGCACTGGCGGGTCGCTGAATTACTTCACCTGCCGCTATTTGATTAGCAACCGAATCGGGCAATAAGTGAATAATGTCAGACATTTTGTTTGGTTTAAAGTTATTGTTTCAAATGTTTAAAACTATTGTCATTCTGAACAAAATTTGTTCAAAAATCGTTTTTGATTTTTAAAAACAAATGAAGTGAAGAATCTTTTGAATAATGAAAATTAATATTTTTTTAATATAGAATTATCACTATGCATAATCTTGGACAAAATTACAAATTTTAAAATTTTAGCAGAAGCAAATTAACTACTTTTGATTTTTATTACAGAAATGGCCAAAAGAACATACAAAAAAAAGGGCGACACACATCGTCAATCAATTTTAACCGTAACAGAACCCATCCAATTGTTGGATTTTTTGATATTAAAAATCAAAGATAAAAGCAGAACCAAAATAAAGGCTTTGTTAGCTCATAAACAAATTAAGGTTGGAAACGAAATCAGTACGCAATTTGATCAGGAATTGGTTGCTGATGATAAAGTTACTGTGAGTTGGGATGGTCCTTTTAAAAAGGTGATTTACCAAGGGTTAAAAGTTGTTTTTGAAGACGATAGTATTGTCGTGATCAATAAACGAGCTGGATTGTTGTCAGTTGGAACAACCAAAGAACGAAAAACTACTGCTTACCGTATTGTTACCGATCACATAAAACAAGACGACCCGGCTGCACATTTGTTTGTGGTGCATCGTTTAGACAGAGATGCCTCAGGTTTGATGGTGTTTGCAAAAACACGTGCTGCTTTTCAGGAATTAACTGATACTTGGTCGAGTACAGTCCTAAAACGTAAATATTTGGTGATTACCCAAGGAACAATGGAAAAAGACGAAGACACTATTTCATCGTTTTTAAAAGAAAGCAAAGCTTTGATTGTTTATTCCGGAACCAACCCAAAAGATGCACGAAAAGGCGTGAGCCATTACAGTGTGGTGAAGAAAAATGAATATTATACCCTTTTAGAAGCTTGGCAAGAAACCGAACATAAACATCAATTAAGGGCACAATTTAGTGCAATAAAACATCCTATTGTTGGTGATAAAAAATATGGTGCAACCGAAAATCCGTTGGGCAGAATGGCTTTTCATTCTAAGGTGATTACTTTTTTGCACCCGGTAACCCATCAGGAAGTAACTTTTGAAACCAAAGTCCCTGATGATTTTTTGATGATTTTCAGACAAAAATATTATGCTAGCTAATTAGTGTCTGTACACAAAGTCAGTAAAATAAAAAGAGATTGACACGAATTACACTAATTTTACACAGAATTCGTGCAATTCGTGTCAAACTTATACATTATGGACTAACTCTAATTAATGTCAACACGATTAAATAAATACATCAGCTCAACTGGTTTTTGTTCCAGACGAGAAGCAGACAAATTGATTGAACAACAAAAAGTTACCATTAACGGACAAGTCGCTTTAATGGGAACTCAAGTGCAGGAAGGCGATAAAGTTGCGGTGAATGGAAAATTGATTAGTCCGCCAGAAAACAAATTTGTTTACATTGCTTTAAATAAACCTCCAGGAATAACTTGCACTACCGAATTACAAATTAAAGACAACATTATTGATTTTGTAAATCATCCCGAACGAATTTTTCCTGTTGGGAGATTGGATAAACCTTCGCAGGGATTGATTTTATTAACCAGCGACGGTGATATTGTAAACAAAATTTTACGAGCTGGAAATCACCACGAAAAAGAATATTTGGTTACGGTGAATAAACCCATAACGCTAAATTTTATTAAAAACATGGCAAACGGCGTCCCTATTTTAGATACCGTAACTAATAAATGCAAGGTGGAACAAATAAATCGGTTTACGTTTAAAATTATTTTAACACAAGGCTTGAACCGACAAATTCGACGAATGTGTGAATATTTTAACTACGAAGTACAAAAGTTAGAACGTATTAGAATAATGAACCTTACGTTGGATAATTTACCCATCGGACAATGGCGGGATTTAACAACAAAAGAGTTAGAAGAATTAAACAAAATGATTAGTAGTTCTGTTAAAACGGAAGAGGCTTCGAGGTAATTTTAAATTAAATTACTACATTTGGGTTGAACATCTGTTTCATAAATGCATGTTAACACTAATTATATGAAAATAGTATTAATAAT
>JACPDX010000079.1 GCA_016183805.1 Bacteroidota bacterium | reverse complement strand
GAAGTAGGGGGTTGCTCCGATACAGCTACTTTTGCAGTAACAGTTAACAGTTTGCCTACAGTGATTGTTACTGGAGATAATACCATTTGTAATGGAGAAACAACCACTTTAACCGCATCAGGAGGCACATCTTATTCTTGGAATACTGGAAGTGCGTTGGATTCAATTGTAGTTTCTCCAACTACGGATTCATCTTATGTGGTTACAGTTACGGATGCAAACGGTTGTGTAAATATTGCAAATGCTACAGTTACTGTTAATGCATTGCCAAACCCAGCCATATCAGGCACATCATTAATTTGTAATGGAAATTCCACAACTTTGACAGCATCTGGTGGAACAAGTTATGTTTGGAACAATGGAGCAACTTCTCCATCTATAAATGTTAATCCAATAGCTGATTCAACTTATTTGGTAACTGCTACTGATGCCAATGGTTGTTCTGATACAGTAAGCACGTTGGTTCAAGTAATTAGTAATCCAAATGCAAACATCACTTCAAGTAACGGTACCAACTTTGTGTGTAATGGAAGTTCGGTAACGCTTACTGCATCGGGTGGTGGTACTTATACATGGAACGATGCTTCAACGTTAGATTCTTTGGTAGTTTCGCCAATAGTTAATACTAATTATTCTGTAATTGCTGAAGTAGGTGGTTGTTCTGATACGGCAACTTTTGCAGTAACAGTAAATAATTTACCTACAGCAATAGTAACCGGAGATAATACCATTTGTGTAGGAGAAACTACCACATTAACGGCTTCTGGAGGCACATCATATTCTTGGAATACTGGAAGTTCATTAGACTCAATTGTTGTTTCTCCAAATGTCGATTCATCATATGTAGTAACTGTTACGGATGCAAACGGTTGTGTAAATACTGCAAATGCTACAGTTACTGTTAATGCATTGCCAATTCCAACAATTACTGGAACAACTGCTATTTGTAATGGAAGTTCAACAACGCTAACAGCAAACGGCGGTGTGAGTTATGTTTGGAGCAATGGCTCAACTTCACCATCCATTAATATTTCCCCTACAGCTGATTCAACTTATTTGGTAACAGCAACAGACGGAAATGGTTGCTCCGATACAGTTAGCACTTTAGTACAGGTAATCAGTAATCCAACAGCAAATATTACTTCAAGCAACGGTACCAATGTAATGGAAGTTCGGTAACACTTACTGCAACTGGTGGTGGTACTTACACATGGAATGATGCTTCTACATTAGATTCTTTGGTGGTTTCGCCAATAGTTAATACTACATATTCTGTAATTGTTGAAGTAGGGGGTTGCTCCGATACAGCTACTTTTGCAGTAACAGTTAACAGTTTGCCTACAGTGATTGTTACTGGAGATAATACCATTTGTAATGGAGAATCAACCACTTTAACAGCATCTGGTGGAACATCTTATTCTTGGAATACAGGAAGTTCATTAGATTCAATTGTTGTTTCTCCAACTGCTGATTCATCTTATGTGGTTACAGTTACGGATGCAAACGGTTGTGTAAATACTGCAAATGCTACAGTTACTGTAAATAATCTTCCTGTTATAAATATAAATGGAACATCATCAATTTGTAACGGACAATCAACAACTTTAAATGCAACTGGAGCAAATACTTATGTTTGGAATACTGCTGAAACAACGTCATCTATAGATGTTGCTCCGACATCAAATCCGACTAGTTATCAGGTAGTAGGAACAGGAGTAAATGGCTGTAAAGATTCAACTCAATTTGTAATAAATGTTATTCCAAAACCTGTGGCAACTATTACAGGAAACGCTAGTGTATGTTTTGGAAATACATTGGCTTTAACTGCTTCAGGCGGAACAATCTATATTTGGGACACAGGAGATAGCACAGCCAATATTAACGTTGCACCCATTGACACGATAATTTATACGGTAATCGTTATTGAAAATGGTTGTGCAGATACGTCATCAATTAACGTTAATGTAATTCCGTTACCAATCATATCAGCATATTCTGATACAACAATAATTATGGGGCAAAGTGCAGTATTAACAGTTGCTTCAAACACACCATTTACATGGTCACCAAACGATTCAATCTCTTGTACAAATTGCTCTCCTGCGACTGTTAACCCTAAAGAAACCACAACGTATTGTGCTACAACAACTAAAAATGGTTGTCCAAACACTTCTTGTGTAACAGTTGTGGTAGATAATGTTTGCGGTAGTTTGTTTGTTCCAAATGCTTTTACACCAAATGGAGATGGAAGTAATGATTGTGTGATGGTTTACAACAATTGTTTGCAAGAAGTTTTATTTAGGGTTTATTCTCGTTGGGGAGTTATGTTATTTGAATCGGAAGAAATTGATGGTTGCTGGGACGGAACATACAACGGCTCAGACATGAACACAGGCGTGTATGTATTTACTGTAAAAGCTAAACTTATTAATGGCGAAGATGTTGAACTAAAGGGTAATGTTTCACTATTTAGATAGTGTAGATGTGTAAATTATTAATGTGCTGATGTGAAAATTATGAAAAAAAATACTACAATTTTAATCATGGCTGTAGTGCTAACTTTGAACTTCGAACTTCAAACCTCGAATTTGTACGCTCAAGACATTCATTTTAGTCAAGCTAACATGACTCCCATATTAATTAATCCGGCTAATGCAGGTTCGGAATATACCATGCGTGGAATTTTAAATTATAGGAGTCAATGGGGAAGTGTGAGTACCCCTTTTATTAGTATGATGGCAGCCTATGATATGAATTTTAAGAGCCCAAAGGGAAATAAGACAGGTTATTTTGCCGGTGGAATCTTTGCCTTTTCAGATAAATCGGGTTATTCGCAAATGAAAACCACACAAGTAAATTTAAGTATTGCGTACCATCTTAATATTGATAAAAATAATACCATAGGACTTGGTATGCAGGGTGGCTATTTTCAGCGGTCAGCAAACATTGAGGCTTTAACTTGGGGGAGCCAATTTGATGGTTATCAGTATAATCCAACATATAACACAGGCGAAAGTCCGGATTTTACAGGGATTTCGTTTGGAGCAGCCGATTACACTTCAGGCTTGGTTTGGACCTATCGAAACGATCAAGATTATTTATCCGGTAGAAAAACATTAATCAACAGTGGCTTATCAATGCATCATTTAAGCAAACCTGAAATAGAAACTCAAAATTTAGTTCAAGACCAACTACATTACCGTTGGATTTGGCACTCCAATGCCATTATTGGTTTAAATACAGAATTTACACTTTTACCATACCTTTTTTATTCACGACAAGGTTCGGTTAATGAAATCATGTTTGGCTCGGAAGTATTATACATGTTTAAAGAAGGTTCGCATTATACTAAAAACAATAAAGGAATGGCAATAGGTTTAGGAAGTTTTTACCGATGGAACGATGCTATCATTTTTGATATTATTGCACAGTACGACAGTTATACACTTTCATTTAGTTATGATATTAATACTTCGTCATTAAATAATGCTTCCGGTAAAAAAGGAGCTTACGAAATAGCTTTACGTTACGTATATCCTAATCCGTTTGGAGGAATTAAAAGTAAGTCGAGGTTTGATTAATTTTTTATTAATCTCGACCTGTTGTGCATTTGTAATAAAATTTACTTCAAAAATTAATCGGCTCAGAATTGAGGAGCCACTTATCGTGCGATTAAATGAGTTTAATAATATCACTTAAGGTAATATGATTAGTTTCAACAACAAATTTACTTTGATGGTAAAAAAATTCTCTCTGGGTTAGTAAATCGACTACGAACCGGTTTAGTTCCTCTTTGTTTTTACCTGCAATTAAAGGTCGTGTTTGTTTTACACCTAACAAGCGAGAAGTTAATATTCCGGCATTGTATTTTAAATAGATGCTTATTCCTGATTGATTAATAATTTCCATATTATTATTGAAACACGGTGTTCCTCCGCCTAGTGATAAAACAAAATGTTCATTTTTATCAATAATATCCTTTAAAACAGCCGTTTCTAATGCCCTAAAATAATCTTCTCCTTTTGTGTTAAAAATAGTAGTAATGGAGCAATATTCTTGGTTTTCAATAAGTTGGTCTAAGTCTAAAAATGAAACGTTTAATTTTTTGGCGAGTTTTTTCCCCAGCGAAGTTTTTCCACTACCCATAAAGCCGATTAGAAATATTTTACTCACTCTATTCTTATTGTTTGAAGTGTTCATGCTTGCTTCGCAGGTTATTGGTTTGTTCATTTTGAAATATTTCAACTTACCAATTCATTATCTTACAGGGCTATTAGGCTCTTTAGCCATTTTGTTGAAAACCATTTTAGCAATAAATTTTGGGAAAAATTTGCTCAAAAAAACAGCTAATTTCCCTTCGGTGGTTAACACTAATGTTCGGTTTCTGTTTATCACTCCATTGTAAATGTGTTCGGCAACTTCTTCAGCAGTCATCATTTTATCTTCTTTTCGTGGCGATTCACCTTGAGCATTCCCATTGGCAGACAACGCTGTATTTCGAATGTTTGAAGCAGTAAACCCCGGACAAGCAATCATTACGTGTAAACCGTTGTTTAAATTTTCTGTTCGTAAAGCTTCTAAAAATCCTTGCATGGCAAATTTTGATGCAGAATAACCAGTTCGGGCAGGTAAACCGATATATCCTGCAATAGAAGAAATACCTACTACCGAACCTTTGGTTTTTAACAAATGAGGCAATGCATATTTGGTGCAATACAGGGTTCCGTAAAAGTTAGTTTGCATCACTTGTTCTATTACGCTTAAATCAGCATCGTTTAGCAGTGCACGCATCGAAATCCCTGCATTGTTAATCAACACATCAACTTGACCATATTTGACAATGGTTTCATCAATTATTCGTTTGCAGTCTTCTTTTATGGCAACATCCGATTTTACGGCTAAAACGTCGATGCCTTTTTTGGTTAACCATTTTGCGGTCTCTTGCAGGTTAGCTTCGTTTCGCCCGGTAATTACCAGTTTAGCACCTTTGTTTCCAAATTTTTCGGCACAAGCTTTACCTATACCTGATGAGGCTCCTGTTATGATAACTACTTTGTGATGTAACATTTTATTTTTCGAATATTTAGGACAAAAATAGGCTCTAAAATTAGAGATAACATTACGTGATTTGATATTCTGTTTAAATTAATTTAAGAAATCCAGACAAAAATGATGGCTACAAGGTAAAATTCACAGTTCTTTATGGAATTTTAAAAAATAGGATGACTAAAATCGCATCATATTTAGCCATTTATTTAAAATTTTAATTTCATTGTTCGTCTTGAAAACATTGCTAGTCAACATCTTGAAACAAATATATAAAAAAACACCTTATATGTTTTGACAATTAAAATAAGGATTTTATATTTGCACTCCTTGTTTGGGAGAGTTGGTAGCTCAGCTGGTAGAGCATTTCACTTTTAATGAAAGGGTCCTGGGTTCGAATCCCAGCCAGGTCACAACAAAAAAAAATCCTCAGTCAGTTGACTGAGGATTTTTTTGTTTCTTTGTGAAGTTTTTTATGCCCACGTGGTGAAATTGGTAGACACGCCATCTTGAGGGGGTGGTTCCGTAAGGTATGCTGGTTCGAGTCCAGTCGTGGGCACACATTATTTCATGGAATAACTGTTAGTGATGTTATTCCTCGGCGATTTCTCCTTTGTGAGGTTTTAACGCATCACGAAACAAAATCATGTCTTTTTCAGCCACAATTAAATAAGCCGACCATACTATTTCGGTGTGGTAATCAACACCTGTAATTAAATGGTTAAAGTTATTTTTTTCTAAAAACTCTCGAATGTGTATTTCGTGATGTTTTGCAGTACCTTCGGCATCCGGTCCGCTAAAATTCCAAATTAGTTTTATTTTTCTACTCATTATGGTTGTTGAAAATCAGGGTTGTTTACAAAACTATCATCAGATAATGATAATAAAAAAGCTTTTAGAGCTGCCTTGTCGCTCACAGTAAGTTGAACCCCTCCTTGACCAATGTATTTTAACAATGGGTCAATGGTTGGAGAATATTGTAATCCTTCGCTGTAATGGTTGATAACTTCATCTAAGGTTGCAAATCTACCGTCGTGCATATAGGGTGCGGTATAAGCTAAATTTCTTAACGATGGTGTTTTACATTTACCATTATCAGCGGCATTTCCTGTAATTCCTCCCAAACCCAAATCGGTAAACGTAGCATCTAAACCGTTGTTGTGAAACAAATTATCTGTCCATAACGGATTTGCAGCATTGCCATGACAATGAAAACAATCGCCTCTATTTTCTGCCATAAAAGCATTAAAACCATCCAATTCTTGAGGTGTTAGCGAAATTTGTCCCATTAAATATTTGTCGAAACGAGAATTACTTGAAATTAATGTTCGCTCAAATTGTGCAATGGCTTTAACTACTAATGTGGAATCAATCATATTGGTGCCAAAAGCAGCATTAAATAAATCAGGATAAGAGGAATGATTTTGAAGTGTAGCTACAGCACTTTGCCAAGTATTGTGCATTTCTATAGGGTTTATAACTGGACCTAAAGCTTGAGCCTCAACGTTATTTGCTCTTCCATCCCAAAAAAAAAATTCACCCAAGTTCCAAGCCATATTAAAAATAGGCATGGCATTTCTTCCTCCAGTTATACCATCAATTCCCATACTAAAAGCCGAGGTATCAGAAAAAGAAGATTGTGGATTATGGCAACTAGCACAAGCTTGTGTTCCGTTACCGGATAAAATAGGGTCGAAAAACAATTTTCTGCCCAAAGCAATTCCTTGTACAGTTAACGGGTTGTTTTCCGGTATTATTGGGGGAGTAATGTATTGAGCAAACAATTGAGGAATTACTAATTCGTATGGTGTAGGTTTTATTGAACTTCCTCCTGTAGAATTAGTGTCTTTTGTACAAGAAAACAAAAAAGCCGTAAATACTATACATGAGATGATATAAAGGGTAACGTCTTTCATTTATCGTAAAGGTGAAAACCTTAATATTTTTTATAAAACTGATTAAGAAGGTAACTTATTGCACCACTACACCTAAACTAAACACGTCTTTTCCAATGGTATTCATTAATTTTTGAGCGGTATAATTCATCATCAAATCACTGTGATATTGATTCAAATCCCAGTTGGTTGGATTTTTATACCATTCCGAAATATCCATTTTAATTTGAATGCTTATGTTGTTGGTAATCGTTATCGCACCTAAATCGGCTTTAAAATAGTTTTGTTCATTGGTCATGGTCATCATGTTATGTGCAGTTCCCATGTGGTAAGTGTAGGCAGAGTCATTACCTTGATACTTGTAATAACCTTCCATCTGCATAAAATGATAACCACCACCTATTGTATCAAGCCAGTTCCAATTTAATATATTCAAATCAGGATATGCATTGGTAACATTATCAACACTGTCTAAACCAAAATTGAACGAAATGCCAGTATAAGTATCAAAAGGTAAGTCAAAAGTTGGAGCATACGTTAAGGTCGAAGAAGTAGTTAAATCAACAAAATGATAACCTTCAATAACCAAACTATCGCCATTTGATTTATAAAAACGAATGTCGGAAATCAAATATTTTAATTTTGAAATACTAAGTGTATCATTGTTAGCATTTACATAATTAAAAGCATTAAAATCTGCTGATGTTACCGTTGTTCCCGCAAAATGATGGGCAAAAGTAAAGGTTACGCTACCAGAGGTTGCAGTTGGTGGGGTCGGTGTTTTATATACACAGGTTCCATTATCTTTTTCTGCATTAGGATCATAATTTTCTGCTGATGGATCGGTACAGCCTTCTTTTTTTGAGCAGGAAGAAAAAATAATTGCTCCGAAAAGAACAATTAGAATAAATAGATTTTTTGTTTTCATCAAATGATGGTTTGAAATAAGTTTGCTAAAGTTAGGTAAATTTAGGCACTAAAAGTATAAATATTTCTCAAAGGTTATAATGCTATTGCTCATAATTGGGTAAAAAAATGTTGACTTTTGGAAAATAAATCTTTACAGCTTGATAAAAAATCAACTCATCGTTATACTCGGACCAACTGCAACAGGAAAAACTGCTCTTGCAGCAAATTTGGCTAACCAAATTTCTGGAGAAATTATTAGTGCAGATTCTCGTCAGGTGTATCGCGGAATGGATATTGGCACAGGCAAAGATTTAGCCGATTTTGAAATTAATGGAAACAAAATTCCTTATCACTTAATTGACATTACGGATGCAGGAGCCGAATACAATGTGTTTGAGTATCAAAAAGATTTTTTAAAAGTGTATGAAAACATTATTCAACGTGACAACCCCCCAATTTTATGTGGAGGTTCGGGTTTGTATATTGATGCAGTGGTTAAAGGGTATCGTTTTTTAGAAGTTCCTGAAAATACGGCTTTAAGACAAGAACTTGAATTAAAATCTATTGATGAATTGAATGCCCTATTGTTGAATTACAAAGCTGTACACAACACTACCGACAGCATTTACAAAAAACGAATCATCCGAGCCATTGAAGTCGCTAAATTTCAAACCGAAAATGAAGCCTTGATTAGAGATTTTCCAAAAATAAACCATATCATTTTTGGGATTGATTTTGACCGGGAAATTATTAAAAAACGAATCACCCAACGACTAAAAACACGATTAGAAAATGAAGGAATGATTGATGAAGTGAAACAACTCATTGCCAATGGAGTTGACCCAGAAAAACTTAAATTTTATGGTTTGGAATATAAACTCATCACCCAATACCTGCAAAATGAGTTATCATACAATGACATGTATCAAAAACTAAATACCGCCATTCATCAGTTTGCTAAACGCCAAAGCACGTGGTTTCGGAAAATGGAAAAAGATGGGTTTAAAATACATTGGATAGATGGAAACTTATCGTTGGAGGAAAAATTAGCAATCATAAAATCTATGTGCTAAGTTATTTCTTGCAGATTTCGCAGATTTTCTTAAATTCTTTCTGCGTGTATCTGCGAAATCTGCTAGCAATTTTTAACCTTGAAGATTTGATATTAAAAAAGAACATAGTTTTAACTATTTTTGGAATATCTAAATAATCGAAATTTTGAACTCAACCAACAATAATTTTACCGTTTACAATTCGTCTGCTGGTTCGGGTAAAACCTTTACCTTGGTGAAGGAATACTTAAAAATTGCTTTAAAGAGCAATAATTCAAATGCTTATAAAGGCATCTTAGCAGTAACGTTTACCAACAAAGCTGCTTCAGAAATGAAGGAACGAGTTATTTCTGCTCTTCAAGCGTTATCTGGTCAAAAAGAAATGGTGGGGACTCCAAAACATTTATTGGAGGCATTGTTGAAACCCGTTAATGAAGGTGGGTTAGGAATTACCGAACAAGAAATTAAAGAGCGTAGTAGTTTGGTGTTGCGGTCGATTTTGCACAATTACAACGATTTTGCCATCAGTACCATTGATAAGTTTACCACAAAAATTATCCGCACGTTTGCATTAGATTTAAAACTTCCGTTAAACTTCGGTATAGAACTCAACGAAGACGAAGTGTTAAAAAGTTCGGTGGACATGCTCATTGCCGAAGTTGGAACAAATGATAAACTCACCAAACTTTTAATTGATTACAGTAAGCAAAAAGCCGATGATGAAAAAAGTTGGAACATTGAACTTGAATTGGTAAAGTTTGCCAAAAACATTCTTAAAGATGGGGGAGAAGTTCATTTAGAAAAGATAAGAAACTTAACCGTTGACGATTTTGAACAAATAAAAAAAGACCTCATTGTTTCCATCAATTCGTTTGAAAAAGAAACCAAAGAAATTGCTAAAAAAGGATTGGATTTTATTCAAAACACAGGAATTGAACCAACAAGTTTTAGTAGTGGTTATTACTATAAATACTGGCAAGGATTGCACGAATTGAAATTTCCAACGCCAAGTAACTCACTTTTAGCCATTATTTCTGGTGAAAAGGATTGGTACAGCAAAGCAACCCCACCTTTGCAAAAAGAATTGATTGATGCCAATGTAAGTGAATTAATAGAATTGTTTAATACTTCCAGAGCATTTTTAGAAAAAAATTATGGCTCGTACATTTTAAAGGGATTGTTGTTAAAAAACATCTATCAAATTGCAGTAATCAACGAAATTGAAAAAACCATTCAAGAGTTTAAAACGGATAACAATATTTTAAACTTGTCGGATTTTAACAAACAAATTGCAAAAATCATTTTAACCGAATCTATTCCTTTTATTTATGAACGGTTGGGCGAAAAGTATCGTCATTATTTAATTGATGAATTCCAAGATACTTCAACCATTCAATGGCAGAACCTTGTTCCGTTAATTGAAAACGCATTGGGCAACAACAATTACAACATGTTAGTTGGCGATGCAAAACAAGCCATTTATCGGTTTAGAGGAGGCGAAGTGGAGCAAATTATGAACTTGCCTAACATCCACAACCACAACAATAACAAATTGTTATTGGAGAGAGAAGCCACATTGGTTCGAAATCATGAACAAAAAAGTTTAAACGACAACTACCGTTCTAAAGCAGAAATTGTAGATTTTAACAACCGTTTTTTCGATTTTGTTTCCTATAATCTTTCCGAAAAATTTAGTCACATTTACAAAGATTTAAACCAAGGTTTTGATGCCAAAAACACAGGCGGTGGTGTTTCTATATCTTTTTTGGAAGAGGATGACCAAATTACTTTTACAGAAATTAAAACGATTATAACTAACGCTTTAAAAGATGGCTATCGGTACAACGATATTGCTATTTTAACCCGGCGAAATGATGATGCTTCGGAAGTTGCTTCATTTTTGTTGGAAAACAACATACAAGTTATTTCATCCGAAAGTTTGTTGTTGAACAATTCCAATGAGGTTAAATTTTTGTTGAGTTTGTTCAAATACATGGCTAATCCAAAAGATGCGACCAACCATTTGTATGCCATTAATTACTTAATTAACACGCAGTTTATTGGTGAACAAAATATTGATTATTTCACCCATAAAAATCAAAATTATTTAGCCGATTATTTAAAATCTCATGGCAAGTCGTTGCCAATTTCAAATACATCAAGTTATTCTCTTTATGAGTTAACTGAACATTTTATTGAACATTTTAGTTTGTCAAAAGAAATCGACATTTTTATTCAGTTTTTTTTAGATAAAATACATGAGTATGCTACTAAAAACGATAATTCCATATCTAATTTTATAGAGTGGTGGGATTCCAAAAGTAGCAAGTTTTCGGTAATTATTCCTGAAGGTATCAATGCCGTTCAGGTAATGACCATCCATAAATCGAAAGGATTGGAATTTCCCGTGGTGATTTTCCCTTTTGTAAAAACAACTGGTAAAAATACCAACGAAGATTTTATTTGGACGGAAGAACCTATTGTAAAAGGGTTAGATGCTGCTATCTTAAATTTAAACAAATCGCTGTTAGAAACTGTTTTAAAAGATGATTACGAGAGCGAAACAGATAAATCGAAGTTGGATGTAATAAACTTGCTTTACGTAGCTTTAACCCGACCCAAAGACCGCTTGTACATTCTAAATCAATTGGATGTGGATAAAAAAACAGGAAAAACCAACAATTACTTTTTAGACTATTGTTTAACCCAACCCGAATCAAAAATTAACGACAACCAATATACTTTTGGATTGTTTTCGTCAAAGGTAGTCAACAGTCAACAGTCAACAGTCAACAGTCAACAAACCAGCAATGAAGTGATTCAAGGAGTGGTGTACAACCCATGGAGAAGCAAAATTAACATCAGCTACCAAGCACCCAAATTTTGGGATGTTGAAAATCCTGAAAAACCTACCGATTACGGAAATTTAATTCACCAATTGCTTTCAGAAATTAAACACATTGGAGATTTAGAATCAACCTTGAACAAGTTTATTAATAAAGGATTATTTGACGAAAACAATAAAAACGAAATTTTAAACGAACTCCAAGAACTACTAAAAATACCAAAAATAGCTAGTTTTTTTACCGATTTTGATGAATTAA
This sequence comes from Bacteroidota bacterium, assembly GCA_016183805.1. Lineage (GTDB taxonomy): Bacteria > Bacteroidota > Bacteroidia > Flavobacteriales_E > Vicingaceae > Vicingus. Next base: position 7,273 of record JACPDX010000079.1, on the reverse strand, counting down.
AAACAGAAACCACTATTTTACTTCCAACAGGAGAATCATATCAGCCAGACAGAGTAATAATTCGTAAAAACGACACCATAATAGTTGATTATAAAACGGGTAGAAAAGAGAAGTCGCATTACGAACAGCTCGAAAATTATAAAATATTACTCTCCGAAATGGGCTACACCAACATTGAAAGTTACTTGCTGTATATAAAAGATAAAAAGTTGAGGGAAGTTTAATAAACATTCAGCCTATTTTTTTTCTTGTTATTTCGCAATTCCGTTGCTTATTTTAATTTTAGTAAGATTAGCCGAAGCAGCATGTATATATATGTTTAAATTATACTAAAATTAATAGTATGAGGAAAAACATACGTGTACTTGCCAAATAACAATTGCACAACTGATTTTTTACATATACAAAAACGTATTAAGTTACCACATTTGTCGCAGGTTAACAAAGGAAAATCTAAATAAAATAATCATTAACTAAAAACAAAAACAAAAAATCATGAAAAAATTAAAATTATTATCCATTCTTATGGTTATAGGAATGATGTTTCTAATCTCTTGTACTAAAGAGGGAGAAGTTGGTCCGGCCGGTGCTGACGGTATTGCCGGAACAAATGGAACAAATGGTACCAATGGTGTTGCAATAAGTGCTGCAGATCAGGCAGCTTACGATGCTGCTAGTGCTTTAAGAGGCGGGTTGTACTACAATAAATTTTATGTAGATGCTACAACAGGAGCAAACCTTGCAACAGTTGATCCTATTGTAACTTCAAATGCAGATTTTTTTCGTTGTAAATCTTGTCATGGATGGGATTTATTAGGCTCTAACGGACAATATATTAGCCGCGGACCAACTGCAACCCGACCAAATATTGCTCCAAACAATTTGAATGTATATGCTGCAACACATGACATTAAACAAATATTCGATGCAGTTAAACACAGTGGTGGCCGTCAAAAAACATCTACTGATAAATCTTTAAACAGTAATATGCCTGATTACAGTTTGTTAATGACAGATGCTCAGGTATGGGATATCGTTAAATTTTTAAAAGAAGGTAGAATTAATTATGATAAAATGTATGAATTAAAAACTACCGGAACATACCCAAGCTCAACTTCAGTTACAGATATGTATGGTAATACGCTTACCGGTTATGTATTAAACAATGTGGGTAATGTAGCAGGCACAACTGGTGATGCAGTTGCCGGTAAAGCTTACTATGACGCTAAATGTGCTGTTTGCCATGGTACTGATGGTAAAGATTTAGCTTCATTCCCTGTTGGCTTACTTGGTCGTACCAAAAATGCAGAAATGTTACATATTGTAAAATATGGTTTACCTGGAAAATCAATGTGGTCAACTATTAACTATAACATTACTGAAACAGAAATGATAAATTTAAATAAAGCATTGTCTGATACTTTAGTTTTTCCTAACTAATCATTTAGTTGTTTTTTGAACCATAGTACTAAAACTCCCTGTAATTTAATAATTACAGGGAGTTTTAATTTACATGTTATTTCATTTCAGATGTAAAACATTCACTGTAGCCCCTAAAATACATTAACTACTTCTTTTCTCAAACGAAGTATCTTCACTTTCTAGTTGAATATTGTCGGGTTGCATAATATCGTCAAAGGCAGCATACATAATGGTATAACTTAAGGGTATGGTTACCAATAAACCAACCAAAAGGCAAAGCACTCCTAAAATATTAATTAGCATGATAATTAGCATTAACCCAAAAAAGTAGAAAAACCGGTGTTGAATCACTTTTCGGCTAGCCTCCATACTTTGCCATGCATTTACCTTAAAAAAGTGACTAATTGCTGCCGAAAAAGTATAAATGGTTTGCATAAACATTAACAGGATGAAGGTAATAATAAAAAGAGGAATTAATCCGTCGATATTAAAAAGTGATATAAGTTCTTCATTGCTCATATTTTCCTGAAAACCACCTGATTTAATGGTCGAAAAAATCCCGGAAAAGAGTGTTGTAAAACCAAAAATAAGTAATGGCATTAGTATTACTAACGAAAAACCTAAAAGTATCAATTGAATAATGGTAATTTGACCTATAGATGCAAAGCTTTTAAAAAAATCGTCGAAAGCCACGTGCTGACCTTGCTTAATTTTACTACAAACAATATAATAACCTACCAAAAAAGTTAAACTCAACACCGAACTGGCAATGCTACCCACTAATGGAATAAACGAAGCCACCATAATCATGATAAAAGAAACCACAAAAAAACCGATAAACAAACCGGCTTGAGCTTTAAAATAATCAAAACCATCGGTTAAATATTTGCCAAATTTAAACTCATAACCTTCGGTAGTGAGTTGTTGTACTTTTTCGTTTAAGTTCATAATGTCAGTTTTTATAATATAAATGTATGAATATTATTGAAATGAAAAATAAAAATAACGATTTTCGGCTTTGTAATTAAATGGGCTTTTGGGTTAAATTAGTTTTGTTGTTCAAGATACTTTACCTCTTTTTCAGCTTAGTATTTACTATGCCATATTAAAATTATAAGACTTCATCTATAACTATAATCTTCGTCAGTTGATGAATCAGAAAATGGATATATATTGATTTTAAACATTATTCAAACAAACTATCTTTTTTACTGAAAAACTACTGGGTTTGATATCAAATCTGAAGAATAAAAGCTTTATACCTCCATCCATATCACAAAGAGTAGTTTTTAAGTTATGAACTTCATTGTTTTTTTTTAAATTTAGCCTATAAATTAAATTTTTATGATAAAAAACATACGATATTTTTTATTTTTTATTGGCTACATCGGTATTGCTAATTTTATTTACAGTATTAACCTGGATAGCTTAATCCACATACTGGATACTTCAAAACAAACTGAAGAAAGAATTGATGCTTATAATAAATTGGGTTGGGAATTAAGATTTGTCGATAACAATAAAAGCAGGGAATACCTTAAAGAATCATTTAAACTTCTGGCTAAAAATAATTATCAAAAAGGTAGAGCTCAGGCACTAAACAATTATGGGTGTACAGTAATGCTTACTGGGGCTTTTCAGGAAGCTGAAGATTCTTTAAATAAATCTTTTGAATTATACAAAAACCTCAACCTTAACGAAGAAGCTGGAAAAACACTTACAAATATTGGTAGTATCTATTTTTATCAAGGAAATGTAAATGAAGCTATTTCATACTGTGAAAAAGCGATGACGTATTTCAAAGATTTTCCTGAAAAAGCAGCCATGACCAATGTGAACATGGGAGTGATGTATCGAACCATTGGTAATTATGAATTGGCTATAAAAAAGCAACTCTCAGCATTGGCTTATTTTAAAAATGAAAAAGATACATCAAAACAAATTACCTCGTTAAATAACATCGGCTCATTATACCTGTATTTTAAGCAATACGACAAAGCCATTGATTATCACAATCAAGCAATCGACCTTTCCCAAAATTATCCTCAAGGAAAAGGAGCCGGGTATGGAGGAAAGGGTAGTGCCTATTTAAAATTAAAATTGTTTGATGAAGCAAACGACAATTACAATAAGGCTCTCCGAATATTTGATTCGTTGGATTTAAAAAAAGACATTGCAACAACAACATACAATATAGGAGATGTTTTATTTAATCAAAAAAAATATAAAGAATCATTTGAAAAAATAAACCAGGCTAAAATAGACTTCATTTCATTGAAATTAGAACGTGAAAAATTGACTTGTATAAACATGATAGGTTTGATTTATTTTGAGCTAAATAAACATGATTCTGCACTGGTTTATTTGCAGCAAGCATTTGATTTACAAAAAAAAATTGAAGACCCTGTAATTTATCAAAGCACATTAAGAAATTTAGCCGGACTATACGAATTAAAAGGAGATACCTCAAAAGCCAATAAGCTATACCATGTATATAACGACAGCAAGGATTCTATATTTAGTGTTATAGCAGCAGAGAAAGTTGCTGAATCGGAAGCCAAGTTCAGGCTTCATGAAAAGGATCAGCAGTTGTTTGCATCTAAAAACTTAAACAAATCGCTTTCCGAAAAATTGAAAGGTTATAGTTTGTGGATGATTATTCTTTTGTGCTTGATAGTCTTTTTTATGATTATTTACTTTCAAAAGAGAAAAGAAGCAAAGTTTATTAAGGATCAAAAAGAATTAATTCTGAAAAAATACACATCTTTAGAAGATGCTTATGCTAATATACATAATTCGTTAGAACAATTTCAACAAAACAAGGACTTAAAAACTGAGTATAAAACGTTACCGGATTGGATTAATGAATTATCTAAACGAGAATTAGAGGTGTTGTCATGTTTAGCAATAGGAATGACCGATCAGGAAATCAGCGAAAAATTATTTGTTTCGTTAGCAACAGTTCGAACCCATTGTAGGAGAATTTATACCAAATTACTGGTTAAAAATCGTTCCGAAGCTGCCAATTTTGCCAGGGAATATGGTTTGATTTAAGTCGAATTTCATCAGTTATTCTACAATTACAATCTGATAATCAGCAAGATATGCAAAATCATCAATTTTGATGACAAGTAAAAAATTTTGATTATAGAATTTTGGTTTCATATTAATCATTAAAACAAATTATTATGAAAAAAATTAATCTATTTTTAGTTTTGTTTGCATTCTCCGGGTCACTTTTAGCACAATGTGAATCATGGTGGAGCAAAGGTGTTAATTCATCAACAGCCAGTGCACTTAATTTTGGCGTTATAGGCATGGTAGCCGATGAAAACAATAATCTATATGTAAATGCTTATTTTCAAGACACGCTATTTTATGGGGCAGATACTATAGTTCATCCCGAACCAGGGAGGCTTATTCCTTCCTTAATGAAACTTGATAATAACGGAGATATACTATGGCATAAATTTCCTTTATCTGTTGGAGCAAACTCAAATTGGTACTCATATAATAGTGTTAAATTAGATTTAGAAAAGAATATAATAGTGGGTGGTACTTTTTCAAACGATACATTGGCATTTGATGCAGTTAATTTAATAGCTACCAACCAGGAAAGTTATATTGTAAAATATGATACACTCGGAAATGTGCTTTGGGGATTTACCATTGATGGTCCAGGTCAAAATTCGATTTCAGATATTGCTATTGATCCTACAAATAATGATATCATTGTAGCAGGTAGCTATTCAAGTCAGTTAATAATAGGACAGGATACCCTCCAGTATATTGCAAATTATGATACCTATTTAGCAAGATTTGACAAAAATGGCGTTCCAAAATGGGCTAAATCTATACATGGTTCAAATTTTGTAAAAGGAGGAGTAATCACCGTAGATGAAAACGGTAATACGTATGCAACAGGTCCTTATTATACACAAAATGCGTACATTGAATCTGATACATTAACCTATTATGGAACCAAATGGAATTCATACTTAATTAAATTCGACCCTGATGGGAATCATATATGGGTTAATTCATTCTATAGTGCTTCTCGTGATCATCATATATACGACATCTCTGCTAAAGATGGTATTATTTATTTTACAGGTGATTTTGGAGATACTTTATTTTACAATAATCAACAAGATACAATAATAGGTGGTTTTACACAAAATGCTTATATAGCCGCTTATGATACCAATGGAATCACTAATTGGATAAATCCCTTAAGTTTTAAATCTGATGTTATTTATTTGGCTTTAAACAATAATTATATATATGCATTAACCAATAAAATGAGTTATACATTAACTGTTGGGAAAGTCTACATTGAAAAGTTCGATTTATCTGCCAATTCTATTCAAAACTGGACTGTTGGTGGAGTATTTACAGGTACTTCTGCTGGTATTACAGCTGCACGAGCTATTGTTCCAAGCAACAATAAAGAATTTATAATTGGGGGAAGCCACAAAGTTAATTTTACTGTTTTTGGAAATGACACTTTAAACGGAATTAGCCCGGGAGGAAACTTATTTATGGCTTCTTTATCAAATTATCAACTTTCCACTACAATAAATGTGAGTAACGATACGATACTTACATCCTCTGCAACATCATCTTCATATCAATGGTATTTTAATGGTAGTATTATAAGTGGTGCAACTTTACAGAATTATATAGCTACTCAAAATGGTGATTATTATTTAATCATAAGCGATTCCAATGGATGTAGTTCAAATTCAGATACTGTTTCTGTAATTATTACAAGTACAATTTTAAATAAAAAAGATATTGATAAAATCACTATTTACCCAAATCCATTTACTAACTATACTAACATAGAATTCAATAGTAATATCATAAAAAACATAAGAATAATAGATGTTACAGGAAGACAAGTGTTGGACAAAAATGTAGAAGGCGAAAATCACTTTATTATTCAACGTAATCATTTAAAAAACGGAATATATCATGTTATTTTTATTGATACTGAAAACAAGACATTACACAAAAAAATAGTTGTCAATTAAATAATTGTATTTTAGAATATTATAAACATAACTGATGAAATCATGAAGAAACTAATTTTTCTTACAGCTTTTATAATTTCATTAATAATTGTAAAAGCACAAAATGTTAAAGTTTACTTTTCTAACCAGCCTTAAAAGGTAAGAATGGAGGAAGATAAACCCAAATAAGACCTGAAAAAATGCAATTTGATCCATTCGAAATAGTTGGAATATGGAAGCTGACCTCAGAAAAATCAGATGAGCTTATCAGTTTTCAACCTGATGGAACCTATCGTATCTATTACGAGGTTCCGTTCAGGTTAATTGAAATAGGAGAGTGGCAAATAATGAAAAATAAACTGATGTTGTTCTACTGTAATACCAAGATTAGCTGTAAAATAAACTTTTTGAAAGGAAATAAATTAGAATTTCTGCACTTATCCGATTCAAAATCCGTAATTAAAGATAATTATGAAAAAATTAATCATTTAAATATACTAAGCACAACATAGTAGCTAACTTTGATTTATCTGGCGAAACCATAAGCCCGTAATTCTATTTCACAAGGTGGTCAGGCGGTGCATAAAAGTCGTTTAATGAATGGGTATAGCTGCAATAGTCAATTTTGTTGGTGATTTGAAAAACTGTCGGGTTGTTTGCTCCAATTAGTTACACAATATGTATTAAATGTAATAAAATTTATAGTCATTGTTAGTGCGAACACAAACTATGGTTATAGCTAAGTTTAAAGAAATAAAAAAAGTCCTTACATTGCTGTAAGGACTTTAAATTATCAACTAAAAGTTATTTCTTAGTATCTGTAATGTTCGGCTTTG
>JACPDX010000016.1 GCA_016183805.1 Bacteroidota bacterium | reverse complement strand
TTACTGCATAAGAATCTGGTGTTCCTTGTGCCGGAGTGTGGTAACCCATCATTACTGCTGGTAATTGTACATTATCGTAAATGGTATCTCTAACCTCTAATTTTTTAACAGGTTCAACTAATTTAGGCCGATTCATTTCTTTAGTTCCTACCGGGATTTCAGAAAAATATTTTTCTATCCATTTTTTTAATTCGGGTTTATTAATATCTCCAGCAATAGAAAGCGTTGCATTGTTTGGCACATAATACGTTTTGTACAAATCTCTAAACTCATCAATTTTAGCTTCGTTTAAATGAGCCAATGAACCTATTGGCACCCAATTGTAAGGATGAACCAAAAAGCCTCTTTTAAACATTTCGGGTAAAAAAGTTCCGTAAGGTTGGTTATCGTAACGTTGCCGATATTCTTCTTTTACTACTTCACGTTGAGTTTCAACGCCTGTTTCATCAATTTTTGATTGCAACATTCTTTCCGATTCTAACCATAAGCCTAATTCTGCTTGGTTGGAAGGTAAAATCTCAAAATAAAACGTTCTGTCAAATGATGTGTTGGCATTTAAAATACCTCCACTCACCTCTTTTTATGTTTTCGGAACCTTCAAATAGCAAATGCTCAAAAAAATGAGCAAAACCAGTTCTTTCCGGATTTTCGTTTTTTGAACCCACATGATAAAGTACCGTAACCGCAACTATTGGCGTTGAATGATCTTCATGTAAAATTACATTTAATCCATTTTTAAGTTTGTATTGCTCAAACTCAATTTTGTTTTGTGCCTGAACCACCATTGCTACTGAAAAAATGGCTGCCGACAATAAAATTTTTCTCATACTATTTTGGTTTAATTGCTGAATTTTAAGTGGTACGAAAGTAATTATAATTAGGTGTTTGTCAATAGGTAGTTGATTGGAAGAAGGAAGTTGGAAGACTGAAGAACGAAGTCGGAAGACGGAAGTCGGAAGTCGGAAGACTAAAGAACGAAGACGGAAGACCGAAGTTAGTAGCATTGAGCGAAGGCTTCCCCTCTTGAGAGGGGGCAGGGGTGTGTTTTTTTTGAGAAGACGGAAGACGGAAGTTAAGTTCCTATTTGATACTTTTAAAAAAAATGCTACATTAGCAACCCAATTGGTTAGTTGAATGGATTTTATCAAAGAAATAGATTTAGAAAAAGCGGCGATTACTTTGTATGATAACCGAATTGTTAAAATCCGGTTTAAAGATGGAGTTGATTTTCAATTAAACGATGCCATTATTGCCAACCAAACCATGTTTAATATTGCAGAAGGTAAACCTTTTTTATCGTTAGTTGACACCATTGATGTTAGAGGGCAAATGTCGAACGAAGCCATGAAACATTTTGCAAAAGACCCATTAACAAAAGGCGTTAGGGTTGCCGAAGCCATTGTGGTGGATAGTTTACACAACCGTATTTTAGCTAATTTTTACATAAAATTTGTAAAATCGCACAATCCGGTTAAAGTGTTTAACAACATGGATAAAGCTATTGCCTGGTTGTTGGAAACGTACAAAAATACGGTTACTGGTTTCTAGTTGCTGGTTACTGATTACAGGTTACTTACGCTTTATGACTTTCCATCCTCCTTATAATTAACCTTATATTGTTCATCATCATATCCTGTTTTCCAGTACTGTTTTTCATCGTCATCATGGTCTTCATCTTCCCAAACATGCACTTCTTTTTGCAGCCCTTGTTTACGGTAAAAAATGGCTAAAATAATACCCGAAACAAAACCCCAAAAGTGGGCTTCGTAAGAAATGGATAATTTGATAGGAAAAATTCCCCAAACCATGCTACCATAAACAATTACCACAAAAAACGATAACGCAATTAATTGTTTGTTTAACCGAATAAACCCACTGACCAATAAAAACGAAAACAAACCATAAATTAATCCGCTTGCACCTATGTGATAAGACTCTCGTGCCATTACCCACGTCCAGAAACCGCCCATTAAAACTATCCAAACTACAATTTTAACGGCAACAGGTTTGTAAAAATAAAACAATGCCGAACCCAAAATTAAAAGTGGAATGGTATTGTTAAACAAATGATTAAAATTACCGTGAATAAAAATGGAGGTTATAATTCCTACCAACCCTTTGGTTTCTTTGGGATAAATACCAAATTGATAAAAATTTAAATCGAAAGCATATTGTACAAAATGGATAATAGAAAGTATTACTACAAATAGTGTCGGATAAAAAATAGCATTAATAAATTTTTTCTTTTCGTGTTTCTCCACAACTACTAAATTAGCCATAATTGTACCATTGTAATTTTGTCAGGTAAAAGAAAAATGTTTCATTAAATTTTACTATTTTTAGCTAATATATTGAAGAATTTTTGGGGTAACGAGTTAAGCTGAAACACAGTTTCCTGATTCTAATACAATTTGGAGTGACGATTGGAATGAAACAACTCAAACACATCAAAGATTAGGGATTAAAGGAGATACAATCATTTTAGGGACAACTTATAAAAAAATATATTCTTTATACGATACCACTTTTACAAGTCCATACTCGACATATTATGCTGCAATTCGTGAACAAGATAAAAGAATTTATGCCGTAATTGACAACAGTAATGAACAACTTTTATATGATTTTAATTTGTTAGTTGGTGATACTATTACTCATGGATACTCTTTAACATTCGGTGGCGTTGACTCATTCTCAAGAATAGTTACAGAAATTGATTCCATTCTTTTGATGGATGGAACTTATAGAAAACGTTATTATTTAGATGCGAATTGGAATTGTTATTTGAATGATACCATTGTTGAGGGTATTGGTAGTATCAGTTGGATGGGATTATTTAATCCGTTACACAGTGATATGTGTACTTGTGGCTATTCCTACAATTTTTCTTGTTTTAAACAAAATGATACTGTTCTTTACATGAACAATGCATTCTGCGATTATTGCTTTTGTGGTTTGGGTTTAGGCATCCAAAATTTCACAAGTAATGTCGATTTCCAAGCCTTTCCTAATCCATTTTCAAGTTACACAACTCTTCAAATAAGTGAACATGTTAGCAATGCAACGCTAACCGTTTATACTCCTCAAGGGAAACAGGTAAAACAAATAAAAAATATTTCTAGCCAGTCAATTACTTTAGATAGAAATCATTTGCCAAATGGTTTATACTTTACTATTTTAACGCAAGACGGAAAAATTATTGCAACAGAAAAATTAATAATCACAGACTAACATAAGAAATGAACTGCAATCTTTTCTTGTTAATTTCTGTTAATAAAAAAATAGGTTATTCAATTATTTAATATATTTGATGAATAAATTTTGATACTATGAAAGCTCAAGTTATCATTCTTACCTTGTTTTTAGGATTGTTAAGTGTAAATGGTTTTGCCAAAACGCTAAATCCACAAGAAAGTGAACAACAAAAAACAATAAAAGCCAAATACGACTTTAACTTGTTTAAATTGTGTTTTATCGAGCTAAAACAACCTCAAGCAGATTCGTTGCTTTTTAAAGATAAAAAACAACCTGCACTAAAAAGAAAAAACGATTAACCTTTTAAGGGGAGTCCTAAAAATTGTGTTTTTTAATTAACACACCCCTACCCCTCTTGATAGAGGGGATGTAAAAGGTTAATTTTTTAGAATTCCCCTTAATTTAATCCTCTTTGTTTTTTGATGTTTTCGTAAGCCTCCTGTACTTTCTGGAATTTTTCTTTAGCCGAGTGCTGAAACTCGTTTCCTAAATGGCTCACTTTATCAGGATGGTATTTAACAGCCATTCGTCGGTATGCTTTTTTAACTTCTTCGTCAGCAACATTTTTATCGATTTCCAAAATTTTGTAATCGCCATCCACTTCTTTAAAAAACATGGCTTTAATGGAAGCAAAATCGTTGGTTTTAATTCCCAAATTTGCAGCAATCTGCTGAATAATATTTAATTCGCTGGCATGAACCTGACCATCAATAGCCGCAACACCAAATAATAAATGAATAAGTTGCAACCTGGCAGGATAAAGGGTATATGTTTTTATTTGCAAACAAACTTCCTGTACCGGAATATCTTTTTGAAGAATATCTCTTAACGTAATCAGCAACTCTTGGGTATGAGTGGAACCAAACTGTTTTAAAAAAAATTGCTTTACATAATCCAATTCCGATTTAACTACTTTGCCATCGGCTTTCATCACTGCGGCAATCAATACCAATAGTCCTAAACTAAAATCATTAGGTCTATTTCTGCCGTGCGAGCCATTTACAACCACATTACCATCAACACTTACCACCGAATCAATTGCAGAGCCAACTGCAAAACCTAAAATAGCACCTATCGGACCGCCAAATGCCCAACCTAATCCACCTCCTAACCATTTACCAAACTTTGCCATGTTTTATTAAAATTTGCCCAAATGTAATAATTCCTGTTCCATCTGTTCATTTTTATTCTTTTAAATCAGTTTCACGGAGTTGTTAGTTAATAGCCGGGATTAATTATCAAAATGAAAAAAATATTCTTTTTATGCAAATTATATTTTTTTAATTCATGAAATTTTTAAACCTTCGCAGATTCAAAATGCCTAAAATAAATCCATATCATATAACACCACCCGCTATTAAAAGTGGTACTGTTTATTCATTTGTAACCGATAATGGAGTAAATTATGAGGTTAGATTTGGACGTAAACAAGACAACATTTTAAATGCAACCATTGTTTTTGGAGTTACCAACGACGAATATGAAGGCGAAGAATATAGTATTACCAATAAAGGAGAAGTTTATCAGGTAATGGCAACCATTGTGGAAGTTGTTCGTCTGTATAAAAATGAACACCCAAACGTAAATTCCTTTGAGTTTACAGGTGAGCAAAGCGAAAAAGAAAAAGCGAAAAATAAAAATGTACGATTAAACTTATACTACAGATACATCTCAAATGTATTTGATAAAAGTTGGGGAATTGATTTTACAGAAGAAAAAATTGTGATAAAGAAACTAAAATAATTTGAATAAATTCATGATTTATGACATATTGTCAAAAGGTATCGTGTTAAAAGATCGTTAATTTTTGAAATTAAAAGCAACATTTTGTCGCTTTTATACGTTATTATAAAACAAAAACTGACAATAGTTGGACAAAATAAAGTTAGCACAGTTTTTGTTAATAAAATAAAATACAGAATTAGAAAAATACATAATGAGACAGTTAAAAATAACACAGCAAATCACCAAAAGAGAAAGTAAATCTCTAGAAAAATATCTTCAGGAAGTATCTCGTGAGCCGATGATTACTGCTGATGAAGAAGTTGATTTAGCTCAAAAAATAAAAGATGGCGACGAAAGAGCGTTAAATAGATTGGTGAGAGCCAATTTAAGATTCGTGATTAGTGTTGCCAAACAATATCAAAATACAGGTTTAACACTGGAAGATTTAATTAACGAAGGAAACTTAGGTTTAATTGAAGCCGCCAAAAGATATGACCACACCAAAGGATTTAAGTTTATTTCTTATGCTGTTTGGTGGATTAGACAAAGTATTTTAAAGGCTGCTGCTGATAATTCCAGAACCATTCGTTTACCTCACAACCGTTTAGGTGAAATTCAAAAAATAAATAAAGCTTCCAGCGATTTTGAACAAACCATGGAACGTGAGCCTACCGACGAAGAGTTGGCTGATATTTTAGACATGGATTTAGAAAAAGTTCAGAATTCCAGAAAAATGTCGAAAAAACAAGCTTCGTTAGATGCTCCAATGGCAAATGATGAGGATAACAACAGCTTAATTAGTGTTATTGAAAGTGATGGAACACCAGCTCCAAGCGACACATTAATCCACGAATCTTTATCTACAGATATTGAAAGAACTTTATCCTACTTAAAAGGTATGGAAGCTGAAGTGATTAGATTGTTTTATGGATTAAGTGGGAGAAAAGAAATGACTTTAGAAGAAATTGGCAGTCATTTTGGCTTAACCAGAGAACGAATCAGACAAATAAAAGAACGAGGGTTGAGAAGAATGAGAAGACTTTCAAGAACGAACAATCTTCAAACCTATTTGTAATATAAAATAAAAAAATTAATTTTAAGCTCCGCTAATTACGGAGCTTTTTTTATTTAAAACACATGGAATTACCTACACTTTCTAGAGAATTTTGGGACAACCGCTATTTAACCGACGAAATCGGTTGGGATATTGGCTCAATTTCTACACCCATAAAAGAATACATCGACCAACTAACGGACAAAACCATAAAAATTCTGATTCCGGGTTGTGGTAATGCTTACGAAGCAGAATATTTATTTGAGAACGGTTTTACCAACGTTTATTTAATTGATTTGTCGCCAATAGCTTTAGAAAATTTTAAAAAAAGAGTTAAAAATTTTCCTGAAAACCAATTGATTTGTGATGACTTTTTTAACTTAAAAACCCACTACTTTGATTTAATTATCGAACAAACCTTTTTTTGTGCAATAAATCCGACATTAAGAAGTAAATATGCTGAGCAAGTTGCTCGTCTTCTCCATAAAAACGGAAAACTTGTAGGACTTTTGTTTAACGACGAATTAAACTCTGATAAGCCACCATTTGGAGGAAGAAAAGATGAATACCTAACCTATTTTTTGCCTCATCTTCATATTGAAATTATGGAAAGTTCATACAATTCAATAGTGCCACGAGCAGGTAGAGAATTGTTTATTAAAATGGTGAAGAAGATGGAAGTCGGAAGTGAGAAGACCGAAGTGGGAAGTAACTAGCAACGTGCATCAAGAAAATGAAATCTATACTAACATCTATATTGCTTTTTTTTATTTCCGGTTATTTTAATAATGTGAGGGCTCAAACCTATTACGTCGAACCTATCATAGAAGATTTTTTTTGTAGAAACGGAATTTTTATCGACTCATGCAGTTACGATGCTTTGTACAACGAAGCTTTTGAGTGGATTGAAACACCATACAATTATGCCGGAAACTCAAAAAAAGGAATTGATTGTTCTGGTCTGGTAAAAAAATTGTACGAAAAAATTTACAACATGCAGCTGGAAGGTGGTTCAAGAACAATTTTCGAACAAGTAATTCCAATAAAAAACAGAGAAGATTTAAAAGAAGGAGATTTGGTATTTTTTAAAATCAGGCAACACCAGATTTCTCATGTAGGCTTGTATTTACAAGATGGAAATTTTATCCATGCTTCTGTTCGGAGTGGTGTAATAATAAGTAACTTAAGTGAAGAATATTATAATAAATACTACTTTTCGGGTGGGAGATTTCCTTAAAAAATAATGTTAAAAGATTTAACTGTTATAGAATTATCGAGTGTTTTAGCCGGACCGGATGTGGGAATGTTTTTCGCCGAATTAGGTGCTAGAGTAATAAAAATTGAAAATAAAACTACCAATGGCGATGTAACCAGAACATGGAAATCATCATTAGAAAACAACAACTCAACTATATCAGCTTATTATGCCTCGGTAAATTGGAACAAAAAGTCACTTTTTTTGGATTTGAATAATAAACAAGACAGAACCAAAGTATATGAATTAGTTAAAGATGCCGATATTGTTATCTCCAACTATAAAAAAGGTGATGATTTAAAACTTAAAGTCGATTACAAAACACTTAAAAAAATTAATCCGACCATCATTTATGGAATCATAACCGGTTTTGGTTCGTCCGATAAAAGAGTGGCATTTGATGTGGTTTTACAAGCCGAATCTGGTTTTATGTCGATGAATGGAACGCCAGAAAGTGGCCCGATTAAATTACCTGTTGCCATAATAGATGTTATTGCTGCTCACCAATTAAAAGAAGGAATTTTGTTAGCTTTATTAAAAAGAAGCAACGAAAACAAATCATACTTGGTAGAAGTTTCATTGTACGATGCAGCAATTTCAGCTTTAAAAAATCAAGCCTGCAACTGGCTGATGAATAATAACATACCTCTGTTGAGTGGGTCGTTACACCCTAACATTGCTCCTTATGGTGAAATTTTTACCACAAAAGATAACAAACAAATTGTTTTGGCAATTGGGAGCGACACACAATTTAATCATTTTTTAGAAATAATTGGTGCTTTAGAAATGTTAAAAAACAAGTTATATTCGACGAACCCATTACGAGTTAAAAACAGAACTCAACTTTTCTCCGATTTAGCACCTTATTTCAAAAAATTCAATCGAACTAAATTGATGAAGCTTTTTATTAATAACAATGTTCCGGCAGGGGCTATAAAAAACTTGAAAGAGGTTTTTGATGATAAATCTGCCCAAAACCTTATTAATGAAGAAATTATTGAAGGAAATTTATCAAAAAGAGTAAAAACTGCTATTTTTAAAATTAGTTAGTTTTTATAAACTGAACCATTTCTTTTAATAACTTCTTCGCCTCATTTTTATCCAAATCAATAGCAAAAGGAACAGGTTTATTTTCATAATCAAATGCTAAACTGTATTTGTTAATGTTCCAATACGATGAAGTTATTGATTTAATAAAACTTGATTCATCAGATTCGTAACAACGTAAATTACTTATCTCGTTAATTTTTATCGTTTGAGTAATTCCTCTTTTTCCAATTTCTTTAATCAAATTAATTTCTGTTTCATTTATAATAATTTTTTCCATACCTGCATTTCTCCAACGATAGGCATAAATCACTTTAAACTCAAAAAATAACCAAAATGCAAGATAAACAGCAAAAAAAAGTTGACTAGATTTATCATAGCCATAAAAAAACTGGCTTAAAATAGCTAAACCACACAACGAAAAGAGGACTATCCAAACGAGTAACATTTTCTGTTTAGTTTTATCTTTAAAGGCTTTTATTTCAATTTCAATGCTGTTATCCTTGTGATTTATAGTTATTCTTTCTGCCATTTTAACCTATATTTATTCCCCACAAAAATAGACAGTTATTCGAATTAGGCATTATCTTTGTTTGCATTACAATAAATTATTAATTAATTTTCGTCAAAAATTTTACACTATATGAGAGGATATTTACTAATTGAGCTAGTTTCATTGTTGTTTTTGAATAAAATTAATGCTCAAAAAAATGACAAAAAAATTGATGAATTAGTTTTTTTGTACGTGGATGAAAAATATGACAAAGTTGTCGATAAAGCTTTAGCTTTATCAGAAAATGAAGCATACAAAAAAAATCCACTGCCCTTAATTTATGCTTCAATGGGTTATTATCAAATATCCAGGAGACCTGACAAATATGAACAAGGTAAAGGAGCTGAATATGAAAATGCATTAAAAAATGCTCAAAAATACATGTATTCGTTTACTAAAAAAGATGCAAAAGCAAACGAATATTATAACGATTATAAAGAATATTACGTTTTATTAATGGATACTTCCAATAAAGTTGGTCAGCATTATTTTTTAATGGAAGATTATCGTAAAGGTGCCGGAGCCTATAAATATGCCGTAAAAGCCTTTCCTAAAGACCCTATTCTTTTACTTTGGGAAGGAATTTGTGAAGTAAAATCGAAAAATTTAGCAGAAGGTGATAAAAATATTTTAGCAGCTTTAGCAAAAATTGATGAAAACTTTGAACCTTCTGAGGCTACTGCAGGTGTTTTAGCACATGGAATGTTAATTGTTAGTGAATATCTAACTCAAAAAGGAGATGCTACTAATGCAAATAAAGCTAAAGATTTAGTTGAAGTATTTAAAAAGTTTGATCCGGACGAATTAGATAAAAACAAAATGGAAGAACGAAAAGAAAAAGCTAAAGAAGATGATGTTATCATGCGAAAATTTTACAGTGATGAGGAAGACACTAGTTCTGAAAATAAAAAAGAGGAGGAATAATTATATCTTATTTAACTCATTATAAATGTTCAAGACTTGGGGAATAACCAAGTCTTTTTCATTATTTATAATTACGTAATCGGCATATTTTTCTTTTTCACTATCTCTTAATTGGGTCGCCATTTTTTTTCTAATATCGTTTTCACTACTTCCATCTCTGGCTGATACCCTTTTAATTTTTAGTTCTTCGGGAGCTGAAACCAACACTATTTTGTTTAAACCTTTGTAAGCACCACTTTCAATTAGAATCGCAGCTTCTTTTATTAACACTTTGTCCGTTTGATGTTGTTTCACCCAATTATTAAAATGCTTCTTTACTCTTGGATGAACAATAGCATTTAATTCTTCTAAAGCAGTTTTGTTATTAAAAACCAGTTGTGCCATTTTTTTTGTATCGAGTCCATCAATAGTATATATATCAGCTCCAAATTTTTGCTTTATCAATCCAATCGTTTCAGCATCAGCGTTTACTATTTTTTTAGCTTCAATATCCGAATTATACACTTTAACACCTAAAGCATTGAAAATTTTGGCAACGGTAGATTTACCACTCCCTATTCCACCAGTTAATCCAACCAACAAAGGTTTGTTATTTCTCTTTTCTTTTGAGTACATATTCAACTTTTGCCGGTTTTAAAGTGATGTTTTTAACAAAATCAGGATGTTTTACCAAATGAACTTTAAGTTTTTTGTAACTAGCACTTAATTCATTGTAATTGACCATAACTTCAAATGTCGAAGGTTTTAATTGTGCTAATTTACTTAATGGAATCAGAAATTTGATTTCGATAGTTTGCGGAATAACATCAATACTAACTGTATCGGATACATTTGTAACTGCAATTGGTAAATTCAATTTGTATTCTGTGAATTTATCTGTATTTATTTTTATTTCAACACTCTTGTTTTTGGTTTGAAGATGATGTGTAGTTAAAAAATTACCATCTAATTTGATTTTTTTGGATAAAGAACCTTCCATATCATTCATCTCTTCAAAATAGGTTGGAATAGATTTTATGGAGTCTAATATTGATGCCGGTCCTGTTACTTCCACAGTACTTGGAATAACAATAATACCTTCAGATAATTGATATTGATTTTTAAAGGTAAGCTTAACATTGGGAATAACCTTTAATGATTTAACTACTTTTTTTTCTAAAATTACTTGAACTTTTTTTGGTAAAATTTCATTGATAATCAATTTTTTCCCGAGTTGTTTTGATATTGAAGGCAAAAAATTATTAAATATTATTTCATGTTTGTTTTGATATTCATCAAACTTATAGGTTGAAAAATCAATTTCAACTTGTGTTTTTTTTAATTGAAATTGATAACTCAACAAGCTATATCCATCTGTTGAAACACTAACTTTTAAAAGTGGAGGCAACTTACTTAATATAATATAATCGGGCGACTGATGATTGTATTTAACAGCGACCTCAATATCGGAAGTATATTGATTGCTCAATACATTTACCAACCAGTAAAATGAAGATAAAAAAAGACAGGCCAAAAACACGTAAAGCTTCTTATTTACAGAAGCTTTACTCAAATTACTCTTAATATTAGTTATGGTATTTTTCAATTTTTACTTTTTTTCCATCCCCTCACTTGAAAATTCTTTAGCAATAGCAGATTTTTCTATTTTTAAACGATTACCACCTTCTACTTCGATAATTGCAGTATCGTCGTTTACCTGTTCAATTTTACCATGAATTCCTCCAATGGTAACAATTTTATCACCTTTTTTAAGTGCTTCTCTAAATTGTTTTTGTTCTTTTTGTTTTTTCACTTGCGGTCTAATCATAAAAAAATAAAATACTACGAAAATTAACCCAAACATAATTAAGGTTTGAATTCCCCCTCCCTGTCCACCTTCTGGTGATGACATTAATAAAATTGCTAATTTGTTCATTTTTTTGTGTTTTGTTATTTGTTGATTGTTATTTGTTACTTCTAATTACTCCGTTGCAGGCTCGTTTTCTTTTCCTTTAGGCACAAGAACATCTCCTTTTAAAGCGATTACTTTAGTATTAGGATTGGTATTGGCAACTATTGTAATTGTTTTATTTTGTTTACCTTGTTTACCACTAGAGTTAAAGGTTACTGCTATTTTACCTTCTTCGCCTGGTTTTATTGGTTCTTTTGGCCATTCCGGAACAGTACACCCACAACTGCCTTGAGCTGACGAAATAATTAAGTCGGACTTGCCAACATTTTTAAATTTAAAATTTGTTGAAACTACTTCTCCTTGTGTAATTGTTCCAAAATCAACTACTTCTTCTACAAATTCGAAAAAAGGAAGTTTGTCTTTATCTACGTTTGATGCACTTGCAGAGTTTGGGTTATTTATTAAATCTGTACTTAATTCATCGGAATTACCAACCCCAGAGCAAGAAAACAATACTGAAATTATGGCTATCGGTAAAATAATTTTTTTCATTTTTATTTCTTAAAAATTTTGTTTGCAAATATAACTAAAAACTACCCTAAATTTTATTTATCTTCTTTCTGATATTACCATTTTTAAATTCGATTTCGATGGTATAAATTCCATTCTTTAAATTGGAAATATCAATAACACCTTTATACGTATTGAGCGTATAGTTTATGGTTTGTATTTGCTTACCTAAAACATCATAAATTTTAATTCCTTTAATAGGTTGATTTGCTGAAATATTGACTAAATGCTCAGCAGGATTAGGGAAAACTTTAACATCGTTTAGTCGAATTGTTTTATCAATTCCAACTGTAAAATCAACGGTATTGTTTTTAGATAAAATCCACAATTCAGGGTCAAAAAATACAGAATCAATTATAAACGGGACAGTTGCGGAAAAATTTTCTCCGGAAAACGTATGGTCAAACACAAAGGTGGTATCAAAACCTTGACCTTTCACATAAATTGGAATGGGCATTTCATAAAAACTTACTGAAGCATGAGATTGTGTTTGATTTACTACAAAATTTAGATTGGTTCCAATTTGCGAACATGTAACCTGATAAGATGGAAAACCTTCGCCATAATACCAATCGTTAAAAAATTCGGTTAAATTTAAACCACTTACGAGTTCGAGCTGGTTTTTTAATGATTGAGTTGAAGCAAAATTATATGCCAAATTTGCATCAGCTAAGTAATTATTAATGGCTTGAAAGAAATTTATTTCACCCATTTTCCAATCTAACATACGAAGTAAATACGCCCCTTTTTTATACGATAATCTGGAACTGAATATTCTTGAAATGCTTGTTGTATCTGTACAATATACCGAACCACCAGGTTGACTTGTTGCCGAGTTAATCATGTCTTCACGCCAAGGCATCCACCAAACTGGTGCAAGATGTTTATAAAACAAACCTGTACAGTAGGTCGCAAAACCCTCGTTTAACCATATCTCAGTCCAACTATCACAGGTTATTTTATCGCCAAACCATTGGTGTGCCAATTCATGTGACATCAGGTGTTCGCTAAAGTTCCCCATGGAACTCATGGTTTGATGTTCCATACCACCATTCCAACCAAACTGGGCATGACCATATTTTTCGTTCATAAATGGATACGGAGTAAAAAGCGAATCATACAGTTGAATAATGGGTTTAATAAAATTTATTTGGTTGTAATAAGTTGTTGAATCCTCTGGATAAACAAAATTTTGAATGGGTAATGTTCCTTGTGTTAAATTGGCATTGATGGTAAACTCAGCATAATTTGTTACTGCTAAAGAAATTAAATAGGTAACAATCGGATAGCGGTGTTTCCAATAATAAGTATTGTCAGCCCCATTAGTTGTTGTATTTACAAGCAAACCTTGAGTACCAACTTTATATTGTTTTGGTGTAGTGACAAAAATATCTATCGAATCAATTTTATCGGTTAAGCTCTCTTTACAAGGCCACCATTCATGAGCGCCAAAAGGCTCAGACAACGTATAAATAACAGGTTGCGAGGCATGAGTTGATTGAGTAAATGCTTCATTACCTGTTAGTGGTGGTACTCCCTGATAAAAAATAGTTACCGAATCAAGAGTGTTTTGAGGAATAATTGAAGGTAAATCCAATCTCAACGAATTATCACTAAAATGGTTAAAAGAAATTATTGTGTCGTGATATTTAACCGAATCAACTGTTAATGCAGAAGATAAATCAAAATAAATTTCATTAAAATTTGAAATGATTGGAACAAAGAAAGTTGTTACGTCTCCTTTAATATATTTTATGGAAGGATTTATTTCCCAATTAAACCGATGGTATTTTAAATCGTAATTTGCTGCTTGTGCAACCCCCTTATAGGTAGAGCTTTGGAATTTATAGTGTCTTGCCGCTTCCGAAAAAGCTACTTTATCTATATCAAATACATCTTGTGCCTGTACATTAGGAATTAGAAAATGGAAGTTAATTATCAGAATAATTCCAAAGATGTATTGTTTTGTCTTCATTAACGATAAATATTATCCACTAAATGTTGGTATTTAGCAAAGATAAATTTACGCTTTAATTTCAATGTAGGAGTTAATTCACCCGAAGGAATTGCCCATTGAGTATCCACTAGTTCAAACTTTTTAATTTGCTCGTAATTTGGATAGCTTTGGTTTAATAAATCCACTTCTTCCTGAATTCTATCAATAACCAATTGGTTTTTAATGACTTCAGAAAAATTTGAACAATCGATATTTTTTCGTTTACACCACTCTTCCAAAAATAAAAAATCGGGTTGGATAATTGCTGCCGGAAATCTTTCCCCTTCTCCAATGTATTTACCTCCTGAAGTTTTAAAAATTTCTTTTTTTCTGTCTGTAATTTTTAAAAACCCATTCACAAACTTTCCTATATCACCTGTATGAAAATAGCCATCTTCATCAATTACCTCTTTAGTTAATTCCGGTTTATTGTAATAACCTTTCATTATACTTGGTCCTTTTACAATAATTTCACCATCTTCCGCTAATTTAACATCTAAATTTTCGAGGGGTTTTCCAATAGTGCCTATCATTCTGCCACCCGGTAACAGACAATTTACACCAATTACAGGCGAAGTTTCAGTCAATCCATAACCTTCTAAAATCGGAATTTGTGCAGCAGAAAAAACTCTTGCCAAACGTGGTTGTAATGCAGCACCTCCGGAAACAATAGCCATCACTTTGCCTCCTAATGCTTCTCTCCATTTAGAAAAAATAAGCTTATTGGCTAATTTTAATTGAAAATTATACCAAAATCCTTGATCGATAATAGGGTCGTATTTTAATCCCAAATCTAACGCCCAAAAGAACAATTTCTTTTTAATTCCTGTTAAATCGGTTCCTTTTGCAACAATTTTATCATATACTTTTTCTAACAATCGTGGTACGGTAGCAAATAATTGGGGTTGTATTTCTTTTAAATTATCTGCAATTGTTTCCATCGATTCGGCATAATAAATAGATACACTTTTGTAGATGTATAAATAATCGAGCATACGTTCAAAAACATGACATAGGGGCAAAAAACTTAGTGCTTTTTGGTCTTTTGCTATTGGTAATCTTGGTTCGGAGGCTAATACATTACTGATAAAATTTTTATGAGTGAGCATTACCCCTTTGGGGTTTCCTGTTGTTCCTGAAGTGTAAATTAATGTGGCCAAATCATCGCCTCCAACACTATTTCTTAGTTGTTCAATATCTTCTATTGATGTACTTTTTAAAAGTTCTGAATAATGATTTTCTCCTTTTATAGGATTAAAAGTATATATCTTTTCCAAAGAAGGAACTTTATCCTTTATTTGTTTAATCTTATTAAGTATTTCTTCATCCGAAAGAAATACCAGTTTTGCTCCACAATCATTTAAAATGTAATTATAATCTTCGGGATTTATGTTTGAATATACCGGAACATTTACTGCTCCTATTTGTTGAATGGCTAAATCGGTTAAATGCCATTCAATACGGTTGTTCGAAATAACAGCAATTCTATCTCCTTTTTTTACTCCTAAATCAAGTAATCCCCGACTAAATAATATTGCTTTGTCAACTAATTCTTGTGAAGATAACGACACCCATTTTCCGTTTTCTTTTTGTGTAAAAGCATCAGTTTTAGGCTGATTTTTTAAAGCATGGTAATAAAAATCTGATAGGTTTTTGATATACATAGTTTTTCTAGTTACTGGTTATACCCCAAAGTTTTCTTTCTTAAAACCTTATGTCTTATAGTCATAATTTCTATTTTTTTAACCTCTACAAAAGCCCCTCCTTCTGAAGGGTTAGGGAGGCTATAAATCCTGTTCTGAGTGAACAACTCCTTTAACATATTTTTGAATTTTAGTTGCAACTCCTTTTTCATTAAACAACTTCCATTCTCCAATTCTTTCATAATCAAACATGGCTTTGTTGTATTTTACTACTCCTTGTTCTTTTACATTTCCATTTTCATAATAGGAAATTTGGTTGTAAAGCAACTTACCCTTATCAGTTAATTCTAATATATTTTGAGGTTTACCGTCTTTAAAATATTCTGCTTTTTTAACATAATATTGAAACGATTTATCATAAATTTCTTCAAACTCAATCTTACCATCCGGGTAATAATCAATCCAAGAAAGTGCTTCATTTTCTATATATACAATATCAGATTTCATAGTTCCATCTTCATAATAAATGGTCATTTTACTTTTTTTGATGTCAACCATTCTAAAATTACGTTCAATATTTCCATTTAGAAAGTAATTTTTATAAATTTTTAATTGTCCATCCACATAAAATCCTTTATGCAATAATTCTCCGGTAGTGTAATAGTCTTCAAGAAAACCATTAGCGGCATAACCATTAATGCCATTTCGTGTAGATTTATCACCTAACATCATGTTAAGTTTTTCATAAATTATTATTCCATACGTCTCATCAATAACTTGTTTAGCATCGTAGGTATTGTGGTATAATTTTTTATCAGTTAAATCATTTTGAGCAAATGAGCACCAACTAGCAATAAGAATTGAAATTAAAAATATATACTTCATAAGCATAAAAATAACTTATTTTTTTAAATTATTATCAGTTAACCTTGCAATTTTAATATTAAAAAATCCAAAAGTCATGGTCATTAGCGGACTAATTAAATTAAAAAAGCTGTACATAAAATAATCGCCTGTTGCAACACCAAGTATTCCAGAATGATATGCCCCACAAGTATTCCAAGGAATTAACGCCGAAGTTACCGTTCCTGAATCTTCTAAAGTCCGGCTTAATACTTTTGGGTGCAATCCTCTTTCTTTATACTCTTCGGCAAACATTTTACCGGGTACTACAATGGCTAAATATTGGTCGGCAGCAGTAGCGTTAAAAACTACACAAGATGCCGTTGTAGTGGCAATTAATGAACCATCTGTTTTGGCTAAACCAATAATTGATTTGGTAATTCTTTTTAACATGCCTGATACTTCCATTACGCCACCAAAAATCATGGCACAAATAATCAACCATATGGTATTCAACATTCCTTTCATACCACCAGATGAAAGCAATTCATTGATTAATTCATTATCGGTAACAATAGCAACATCGGTTGTCATTGAATTAATAACTGCCTTATAAGATGATTTAAAAACATTTGAATCTACAAACAATTCGTGTATTAAATTACCTTGAAAAATAATAGCAAAAACCCCGCCCAATAAACTTCCGAAAAACAAGGCAGGAATGGCTGGTATTTTAAACAATATCATTCCAATAACTACCACGGGAACCAGAAATAACCAAGGTGTTATATTAAATTTTGAAACAATTGCTTCTTGCAAAATATTCACTTGTCCGGTTTCTGCTCCTCCTTTATAAAAGAACCCGATAACTAAAAAAATGATTAAAGTAAGAACTATAGAAGGAATAGTAGTTAATGCCATATATTTAATGTGGGTAATTAAATCGGTACCTGCCATGGCTGGAGCAAGATTTGTAGTATCTGATAATGGCGACATTTTATCTCCAAAATAAGCACCGGAAATAATCGCCCCTGCAATAATTGGTTCATCAATACCTAATGCTTTACCTATACCCAACAAAGCAATTCCAACCGTAGCAACTGTTGACCACGAACTTCCTGTTGCCATAGACACAATAGAGCAAATTACACAAGTAGCAAATAAAAATATGGTCGGGTTTAAAATATCTAATCCATAATAAATCATTGCTGGTACTACGCCACTCAACAACCAAGTTCCTGCCAATGCTCCAATTAATAATAAAATGATGATTGCCGGTAATGCCGAATGGATGCTT
Organism: Bacteroidota bacterium; assembly: GCA_016183805.1. Lineage (GTDB taxonomy): Bacteria > Bacteroidota > Bacteroidia > Flavobacteriales_E > Vicingaceae > Vicingus. The sequence goes on along the minus strand of JACPDX010000016.1, from coordinate 1,931 downwards.
TTTGAAACCCCTTCAATAATTTTTTCGAAATGTAACCCATTATAAACACCTATAATTCCAGCTACAGTGCCGGCTAATAAAAGTGCCAATTGATTTGCACCATCTAACGCCCCATCACCATAAACCTGAAGAACATTTACAGCTAATAAACCTATTAAAAATACAATCGGAATTACAGATTGTAAAAGACTTGGTTGTTTAATTTGATTCATTTACTTGGTTTACACGATTAACTTTTGAAAAAGGGTAAATTTAAAAAGGTATTTATTGGTATTCAAATAATTGTACAACTTATTATTAACAGTTAAATAAATTAGCTTTAAACCAAATTAAATAAATTTAAAAATCAATTCCTGTTCATAACCTTTACTTAATAAATATCGGTATAACTTTTCTTTTGATTTATCGCTTTCATTTAGAAGAGCTTTCTTTTTTACTATTAAGTTTTTTATTGTCTTAAAATATTCATCTTCTTCAATTTCATTATCTATCGCTTCGTCAATTTCTTTACCGTAAATCTTCTTATGGTTTAATTCGGCTTTTATTTTAATCTTCCCCCATTTTTTTATCAAAAATTTACCTCTTACAAAAGCTTCGATGTACCTTTTTTCATTTAAAAAATTTTGTTCCATTAATTTATCAATCAATGAATCCCAATCTTCTTTTTTTACATTCCAAGCTCTAAATCGGTTTTCTACATCTAAAATACATCGTTCCTGAAACGAGCAATAACGCTTTGCTTTTTCAAGTGCTTTTTCACACGACATATTTTTATAAAAGCTGGGCATTTTTAAATTAATTTTACCGCAATAACGAATAACGTCAAAATAAAGAATAGAAATTCAAATTACATGAGTAAAACCAAAATATCATTAAGTAAAGTATTCAAAACCATTATCTGGCCTCATCGAAAAATGGTATTTATTGGATTAATTTTAATTTTAATAAGTCGAGTTTCAGGTTTAATCCTTCCGGGAGCAAGTAAATTTTTAATCGATGATGTCATTGCCAAACAAGATTACAACACGCTCAAGCTACTATTGTTAGTAGTTTCTATTGCCATTATTATTCAATCTGTTTCCTCCTTTTTATTAACCAAAATAATGAGTGTTGAGGCTCAACGATTCATCTCCGAATTAAGGGTTCAAGTTCAAAAAAAATTATTATCACTGCCCATCAGTTTTTTCGACAACAACAAAACCGGTGCTTTGGTTTCACGAGTAATGAACGATGTGGAAGGTGTTCGAAACATCATTGGAACAGGTTTGGTACAATTGGTTGGTGGAATTTTCACCTCAATTGTTTCTTTAATTTTATTAATCAGCATTAGCCCAACATTAACATTATATGTTTTAGTTCCCGTATTAATATTTGGTGTAATTTCTTTTTTTGCTTTCAAAAAAATAAGACCTATTTTTAAACAAAGACGAATCATCGAATCGGAAGTAACCGGACGTTTAACCGAAACACTTGGTGGAATTAGAATAATAAAAGGTTTTAATGCCGAAAAATATGAAAACACCATTTTTGAAAAAGGGGTAACCGATATTTTTCATAACGTAAAATCAACCCTTACCACTTCTGCCCTTATTTTTAGTTTAGCTACCCTTTTATTAGGTTTTGCTTCTATTGCTATTATGGGTGTTGGCGGTTATAAAATAATGACCAACGAATTAACGCTAGGCGATTTTCTTTCCTTCACCCTTTATTTAGGTTTTTTAATTGCACCCATTGTTCAAATGAGCAACATCAGCACTCAACTAACAGAAGCCTTTTCGGGCTTAGACAGAACCGAAGAGTTGATGAAGACCCGGCGCGACGAAGTGCTCGCACTGATCCGAGGAGGAAAGTGATGGCCGTAGACGAGCGACTCCTGGAGATACTCGCCTGTCCCAACTGCCGCGGCGATGTGGAATATCTCGCCGAAGAGA
>JACPDX010000082.1 GCA_016183805.1 Bacteroidota bacterium | reverse complement strand
TAAAAGAAGTATTGGCTTAATACTCATCATCATCGTAAACAAAAAAATCCCTCCGTTATTTTACGGAGGGATTTTTTGTTTGTGGCAGTCTGGAAAGGTTTGTAATTTTTAGTTTATTTTTCTAATACCGTTTTTAAATTACTGAGACCTGTTTGCAAATCATCGCCAATCATTTTTTCAAAATCCATAAAAAGCATCATTATATTCATGGGGTAATTCATGTGTCCGCTAAAGCCCCATTTTACTTTGGTTTGATTTTCTGATACGGATTCGGTACTCATAAATGCTGGTTCGGTGGCTTCAAAAGGTTTTATAAACCTTAACTCGAAATCTATCCGTTCGCCCTCAGCTATTTTTTTAATTTCTTGTTCTCCAACACCAACGTTTTCATCATCACTTTCCCACGCCGACACAAAACCTACTGTTCCGTCGGTTCCTCGATAGGTTTTTTTCATGTTTGGATCCATTGTCGCCCATTTGCTAAAATTATCTTGATTTTTAAGAAATTTTACATAGTCAAAAACTTCTTGTTTGGGCTTGTTAATTGTTATTTCTCGTTCTACTGCATAATCTTTTTCAACAAACAATGCAATAATTAGTGGAATAGCTATTATAATGGCTATTACAATTAAAATTTTCTTTAAGATTTTCATGGTTTATTTAGTTTATGGTTAGGTTGTAAATATAATTAGTTTTTACTAATTAATTGTTTAACAGTTCGTTCAAAAACTATAAATAACTAAATCTCTCGCACAGTTGTACATTTACTATCGGATGAAGTCCGTAGTTGCCATTACACACAAAGGCTTGGCTTCAAACTACGGATAGAGTGGGGATATTTTTTTTATAATTCATCTTAATAAAAATACAATTTTTTTTAAAGTATTGTATTTGCTCGACCTAAGTAGCCTCCCACAATGCCAGCATAAAACTTAGCTCGTACTTTTACAACTTAGGACTTACGAGGGGCGATAAAAAAGGGACTGTGTGAACAGTCCCAATTAAGGCTATTAATCTATAAAGCTAGACAATTCTTTAATAAGCTTGACTAGCATCAAGACAACGCCTAGCAACTTTTTAACCTTTTCAATAACTTTCATCATTGGTTATGGTTTATACCCCACTTACAAGCGGGAGCGTTGCTTCATCTTAAATATTTTTTGTCCCCCAGGCTATGTGTAATGGTACACATAGCCAATTTTTATATATTTTTAATCATGAGCATTAGGGATATCATCTACCGAAAATTTGTATAAATCTTTGGCTTCGTCTTCTTTAAATTTCATTACCAAATCTAAAGCATCAGGAACCACATCGCTACACAACACAATTAACGAACCTTTTTTGGCATGTTTTACGGCGTAAGTAATGGCTTCAAATTCGTTCGGTATCACTTTAAACGGTTTTTTAGGTTCTACTTTTTTAATACCTATGGTTAACATGTCAATCAACTCTTGATCGGTTCTGCCTCTCAGGTTTTTGTCTTGTCGGATAATAATTTCGTCAAACATTTCGGCAGCAATTTGTCCAATCTCCACATTATCTTCAAATCTACGGTCGCCAATACCGGCAATAATACCCACTTTTGGTTTGCCGTCCATACGTTCAATTAATTTTTGTAGAGCCCTCAATCCTGCGGGGTTATGTGCATAATCTAACAACAACGTAAAGTTTTTAAATTCGAACAAGTTTAATCGTCCGGGAGTTTGCGATGGCGATGGAATAAACGATTCCAAGCCAACTTTAATGTCTTCTATTTTAACACCGCTTACAAATGCTGTAAGTGCTGCCGGTAAAATATTTTGTATCATAAACGATGCCCGTCCGCCCATGGTTAACGGTACATTGATGGCTTTACAAATACGTAATTTCCATTCGCCTTTACAAATGGTAATGTAACCGTTTTCGTATATTGCCGACATGCCACCTCGTTTGGCATGTTTTTTTATTTTGGCATTTTCTTCGTCCATCGAAAACAATGCTACATTACATGTTAAATCGGTTCGCATGTTATACACCAAATCGTCGTCGGCATTTAAAATGGCATAACCGCTTGGCATTACTGATTCCGGAATAACACCTTTTACTTTTGCCAACTGCTCAATGGTATGAATCCCTTTAAGTCCTAAATGGTCGGCAGCCACATTGGTTACCACACCCACATTACAAGTGGCAAAACCTAATCCTGCTCTTAGTAAACCACCACGGGCGGTTTCTAAAACCGCAAAATTTACGGTAGGGTCACGCAATACAAATTCGGCACTTTGCGGCCCTGTACAATCACCTTTTACCAACAACCTGTTTTGGATGTAAATTCCATCGGTAGTGGTATAACCTACTTTGTAGCCTCTTAATTTTAACAAATGAGCAATTAATCGGGTAGTGGTGGTTTTACCGTTTGTTCCGGTAACCGCTACAATAGGTATTTTAAAATCCTGTCCGGGAGGAAACAACATGTCGATTACTGGAGCGGCGATGTTTCTTGCCAAACCTTCGGCAGGGTCGAGGTGCATTCTAAAACCGGGAGCTGCATTTACTTCTAAAACTGCACCGTTGGTTTCGGGTAGAGGTTGACTAATAGAGCTGGTCATGATGTCGATTCCGCAAATATCTAATCCAATAATACGGGCAATTCGTTCGCACATAAACACATTGTAAGGATGGATAATGTCGGTTACATCTTCTGCAGTACCTCCTGTACTTAAATTTGCGGTGTCTTTCAGGTTTAATATTTCATCTTTTTTAAGTACCGATTTAAGTTTAAGTTTTTTATTTTTTAAAATGGTCATGGTCATATCATCCACAGTAATGTAGGTCAATACTTTTTCGTGTCCATAACCTCTTTTCGGGTGTTTGTTTACCTCTTCAATCAATTGTTCGATGGTCGATTTTCCGTCGCCAATTACACGTGCCGGAGTTCGTTTGGCAGCAGCAACCAATTTGTAATTGATAACCAATACACGGTAATCGTCGCCGGTAATGTATCGTTCTACAATTACTGAACGAGAAACATTTTTTGCAGCGTTGTAAGCAATCAGTGCATTTTCTTTGTCGGTAATGTTGGTGGTAATTCCTCTACCGTGATTTCCGTTTACAGGTTTTATTACCACAGGATAACCAATGCTTCTTAAAGCACTTAACAGCCCATCTTCACTTTTTACAATTTCACCTTTTGGGACAGGAATTTCTGCTTGTTCCAACAAATATTTGGTGTCTTCTTTATCACAAGCTAATTCAACTCCAATGCTACTCGTTTGGCTGGTAACGGTTGCCTGAATTCGTTTTTGGTTTTCGCCATAACCCAACTGGCACAACGAATATTTATTTAACCGAATCCACGGAATGCCCCTACTAACGGCTTCATCAATAATGGATGCTGTACTTGGTCCAAGTCGAACGCTTTCACGCAATTCACGCATTTCCTGAATGTCGGCATCTAAATCGTATTTATCACCACTAATCAAAGCTTCGGCAATTCGAACGGCGGCTTTTGCAGCATATACTCCTACTTTTTCTTCGTGATAATCGAAGACCACATTATACACTCCTTTTTCGCCATAATCGCGTGTTCGCCCAAAACCGGTATCCATTCCTGCCATGGTTTGAATTTCTAAAGCAATGTGTTCAACCACATGACCCATCCAAGTTCCTTCTTTAATTCGTTTAAAAAAACCTCCGGCTTTACCTACGGAACAACGATGTTCTTGCATACCCGGAAACATTTTTTTAAGACGAGCATCAAAACCGGGTATCTTGTTGGTAGGAGAATCTTCCAGTTCTTCTAAATCCAGTACCATCACAATAAGTTTGTGTCTTCTTACTGACCAATAATTTGGTCCTCTCATTACATTTATGTTAATAATCTTCATAATAACTTATATTATAGTTGTTGAATTTTGTGATTTAATTTATCTTTTTTTGCAGGAATTAAATTTACACGTTTATTTTAAATATACAAGCATGGCAAAAGGAACTTTAATTCCAATTGGCGGAAACGAAGATAAAGGAATAGAAAAGAGTGAAAATTATACGTTAGAATTTATTAATGGAGGTATACTGTCCCATGTGGTAAAGGAAGCCGGTGGCACTTCAAGCAAAATTATTGTGATACCTACGGCATCGAGTATTCAGGAGGAGGTTGGAGCAAATTATTTACATGCTTTTCATAAATTAGGTTGTGAAAATGTGAAAGTTTTATCGATAAATAGCGTTGAAGAAGCTGAAAGTGAAGAAAATATTCAAGCTTTGAAGGAATGTAATGGGGTAATGTTTTCTGGTGGAGACCAATCTCGAATAGTTAATTTTATTGGAAATACAACTTTTCATAACATCTTAAAAGACCGTTACGAAAACGAAGAATTTGTAATTGCAGGAACTAGTGCCGGAGCAATGTGTATGTCGCAAGAAATGATTTCGGGTGGAAATGTTACCGAATCTATTGTTAGAGGTTCTACCAAGTTTAGAGAAGGAATGGGTTTTATTCCGGAGTTAATTATCGATACTCATTTTATTAAACGAGGCAGATTTGGCAGATTAGCAGAAGCGGTAGCTGCTTTTCCAAAGTTAATTGGGCTTGGTTTATCGGAAGATACAGGTGTAATTATAAAAAATAACGTGTTTACAGTTATTGGTTCAGGTATGGCTATTTTATTTGATCCAAGTTGGCTAACCCATAATTATAGAGAAATATTGGAAGACAATTTACCTTTGTCGGTTACCGATTTAAAAGTGCATATTTTGTCGTTTGGCGATAAGTTTGATTTAAAAACTCGTTCAACTAAAATTATGACGTTGGAAGAATATAAAGAGATTAAGGGGAGTTAAGAGTTTTCAATTCTCAGTTCTCAGTCTTCAAACTTCAAACTTTGGTCTTCGGTCTTCGGACTTCCAGCCCTATTTATAAATCCCTACATACGTTTCCTCGCTTGTTTTTTTACCTCGGTACATGCCTTCGGTATTGAACGAAAAAGCCAGATTTCCAAATTTATCCACTCCAATAAGTCCGCCGTCGCCACCAATTTTTAACAATCGGTCTTTTACTACTGTATCACAAGCGTCTTGTAGCGATAATCCTTTGTATTCCATCAAACAAGAAACATCGTAAGCCACCACGCCACGAATAAAAAATTCGCCACTTCCGGTACAAGAAATGCCACAAGTTTCGTTGTTGGCATAGGTTCCGGCACCAATCATGGGGCTGTCGCCAACCCTGCCAAATTTTTTATTGGTCATACCACCAGTTGAAGTTGCTGCTGCAATGTTTCCATTGATGTCAATAGCAACAGCACCAACAGTTCCAAATTTTTTGTCTTTGTTCGCTGCGTGGTCTAATTGAAAAGTATCAGAACCTTTTACAGCCTGCCATTGTTGGTATCGGAAATCGTCGTGAAAATATTCGGGATTTTCGGTAGGGCAGTGGTGCAATTTTGCAAATTCCAACGCTCCGACCCCGGCCATAAAAACATGTTCCGATTTATCCATCACCAATCGAGCCAACGAAATTGGATTTTTTATGCCGGTTAACAATGAAACTGCCCCTGCCATTTTGGTTTTTCCTTCCATAATGGAGGCATCCATTTCGTGAGTACCTTTTTCGGTAAAAACCGAACCTTTTCCGGCATTAAACAATGGTGTATTTTCTAACGATACTACCGCTTGTTCAACTGCATCGATCGACGAACCTCCTTTTTCCAAAACTGTATAACCGGCATTTAATGCGTCAGTTAAAGCAGCTTTATAAGCAGCTTCTTTTTCGGGGGTTAAATCTTTTTGTAGAATAGTTCCTGCTCCTCCGTGTATGGCTATGGATATTTTTGACATGTTAAATTGAATATACTTATTAAAAAGGTTTGTTGTAAAGGTAATTAAACAGTTTTTTATTCTATGTTTAACTTAACAAAGCTATAAAAAATAACAAGGAGTTTATCCTTGTTATTTTGTTTATATATTATATTAATTTTTTTAAATAATATTCTCGATTTCATCTAATGAACTACACAAACTGGATCGGGATCAGCACCTGTTCTATATAATGAACCAGCTGTTAATCCTCCAGCAATAGCTGCTGCATTATTTGCATAGACTGGAAGTCCAATCATTTGAATTTTACCAGGTTGTCCAGCTCCTTGTCCAACTCCTGCTTTCAATATCAAATTACCTCCTGTGGAATTGCCACTACAACCACCATTTACATAACCACCTTCTGCAATAATGCTAGCGGCATCTGCTACAGCATAATTCATTCCACCACGAATAGTAACATCCGAATGAACTGCACCTCCTAATGCCCAGCAGGAAGTAGCTCCTGCAATAATGCTAACGTTACCACCAGTTGAATTATAACCCATTCCACCAGTTATATTGACTGCTCCGGCAACTCCAAGATTACCATAACCTGCACCTCCAGATGGCATATTTCCACCACCTTGAAGTTCAAGATTTCCACCTGAACCACCAGTAGCAGATCCTGCCTGACCTCCACGAATTGTCATTGCTCCTCCTGATGCTGGTCCATCTCCTGCACGAACGGTCAGGCTATACAAACCTGCTGCAGGAGAAACTGTAGCAGAGCTGGTGAATAACAAATTGCCATTAACTTCTAATTTTGCATTAGGACTTGTGGTTCCGATTCCCATATTTCCAGACCCCGTAATTCTTACCATTTCTAAACCTCCGGTAGTTTCAATTCCCCAGCTTCCTGTTGCACTTATGGTTCCTAACAATCTTTTACCTGCAACAGGGTTTCTCATATTAAAATCTCCGTTTGCAGTATTATAATCTAATCCTATTTTTTCTACGGCATCCCATTCCCAAATATTAATCATGTTGGTAGCACCAAATTTTGCGTTACCACGAACATCAAGTTTTGCAGCAGGAGAAGTTGTACCGATACCAACATTTCCTGTACCCGATTGAATCGCCATGGCATCGGTTGTCATACCATTGTTTAAGTTATCGAAACCCATGTCTCGGAAAGCAAGATAACCAGCAGTCATAGGGACATAAATTTTCCAGTCTCTTGCCGAACCAGCACCATTTCCAGATTGTAAAAAGATAGAAGCATCACTTGACGCAACAAACCTAGTTCCATTTCCAATGTGGAGTCTTGCTGATGGATTATTATTACCTAGACCAATATTTCCTGTTGCAAAATCGCCATAAATTAAAGGCGGATTTGTGCTATTGTTTGCGATATATAGTTTGTTAGAACCAGTTTCGTTGAATCCAGCTTGGTAACCAATAAAAACATTACCTGAGCCTGTTTCATTGAGATTTCCTGCAGTCCATCCGATAGCGGTATTGTTATTACCTGTAGTATTTGAAAAAAGTGAACCATATCCAATGGATGTATTATTATTTCCCAAAGAAATTGTATTACCTGACTGGTAGCCGAACAAGGTGTTTCCTCCAATTAAGTCTATTTTACCCGCCTTTTCATTATTTACTTTAAAACTCAATGGAACATTGTCAGTTGTTCCAATAAAATTTGTTCCATCAACAGTACCTGTATTTCCATTTAACGACCAAGCATTTGATGAAGGCAATTTTACAAAACCACCGTTAGATAAATACAGCGTATCATTACTAATGCTTAAAGCCTGAATTTCATTGGTAACAGAGCCATCAACTTCTGTGGTTAAATAACCTGCATCGTTGGTAAAAAAACTAACATTTGTTGGTGCTCCGGTTAAGCTGGAATATTGTCCATTAAATCCTGATGGTAATTTTGCAAAACCACCATTGCTTAAATAAATGGTGTCGTTACTTATACTCAGAACTTGAATTTCATTGGTTATTGAACCATCAATTTCGGTATCTAATTTGTTATTCCAATTCGTTACATCTGTTCCTGTAATACCACTTGCAACGGAGCTTCCAAACACAGGGTCGGTTTCGGATATTCCACCAACTATATTTTCTGCTGTTTTAGCATGTAAAGCATAAGGAACACTCAATAACTCGCTCACTCCAGTTATTGTGTAATTTGTGCCTCCGACTAAGTCAATTTCTGTTTTAATAAAATAAGGGCCATTTGCCCAGTCTATTGTTGAAAAATCATCAACAGTAATTCCTGTTCCAATTTCTAAACTTACTAAACCATTCACATTACTTGTTGGTGTTTGAGTTTCAACATAAACAGGTGTTCCTGTTGAAGAACCTTGCAAAATGCTAATTTGCATTCCGACTGTTGTTGAGGTCATTAGTGTACTACTGCTATTTCTAATTACTGCCTGATAACTCATTTTTTGAGGTGCTTGAGCAAACACACTAACAGTAACTAATACTGCTAAAACTACCAATAATTTTTTCATTAGAATTTAGTTTTTAATGATTTTAAAAGTTTTTACTACTTTGTTGTTTTCGATGATTTTTAGGAAATAAATACCACGTGCTGTATTTTCCATAAATATGGAAGTTTCAATGGTAAACACTTTTTTACTTTCTATAATTTTACTACTGGCATCATAAAGTTGATAGTTCAAGTTTTCAGGTGTGTAATTTCCTATGTTTAATTTTAAAAAGTTAGTTGTTGGATTTGGATAAACGGAAAAAGAAAGGCTTATTTCTTTGGTTTCTTCAATTTCGGTTACAATCGAAATTTCGTAAGGTTGTTGTACACCTTGAGCTACGGAGCCATCAGTTCCGGTATTAGTGGTGTAAGTTACTTGTCCGACAGAAAAGCTTGAAGTGCCACCACTACCAGAAGCATCTCCTCCTGAAGTAGAAACAACTTCTTGTGCTTGTATACTTATATATCCAAAACCAATGATAAAAATTAAGGTTAAGATAGGTTTAGCATGTCGCATGGGCAATTTGATTAGATAATAAATACTAAAATAGTATGGATAAAGCTATGAAATAAGAAAATGGAGAAGTATGATTTATCCCAGCATTGTACCTGATAGTTGTCAGTTATAATCATGTCTTTCAAAAGAATAAATGCGTCGATTAATTCTAATAATTATAATTACTTAATATTTCGTGGCTGAAGTAACCATCATTCTTTTAAAAACTTTAATACTTTTTTAGTCCCATTTTGCTCAAATTCTAAAAAATAAACACCTGATTTTAATGCTGAAACATTTAATCGAGATTTAGAAGAATTAGTTGTTTTATCCACCAAAACTTCTCTATTCAATACATCTCGAATAATCATGGTGTTCGATAAAGGCAAATCAAACTCTACAAAAAGAACATCTTTTGTTGGGTTAGGATAAAACCGAACACCATCATTTTCCACTTGGATAATAGAAGTTGTTAACCACTCCACATTTACCAATTCATCAGCTAAAATTGAAATGTTTTTTGCATTATCAATCACCAACGATTTTACTTTTCCTGCCGGTGTTCCTTCGTATCTGATATCACTCAAGGTGTCGTTACCAACGGTAACCAAAGCACTATTTCCTCTGCTGTGATATACTTTTAAATTGTTTACGGTATAAACGGCATCACCGCTTCTAAACGAAACATAATTTCCTGTTGTGTATGCCAATGGGTCTTGCCATGAGGCTTTGAAAATATCATTTACAAAAACATCAATTTCGCCCGTAGTTTTATCAAAAGTTACTTTAAAATCGTACCAAGTAGCAGCACTAAAAGTATATGCTACATCTTGCTCTAAGCTAAACACATCGTTGACCACTTTGTAAATTTGAATTTTGTTGTCGTCTAACCTGAACCAAACAAAATACGAGTTACCTCTGTTCGACTGCGAAGCATCATCGCACATAAAATGAAAACCTGCTCGTCGATTGGTTCCTAAACCTTCTAATTTTCCTTCCCAATGGTAAAGGTATTTATCAAAAGGAGTTTGATTTAAAGCTGCATAAATGTTGGTATTGGTATTGGTGTCTTCACTTTGAACTAAATAGCCTCCTGAAATATTCCAAATACCTGAAAAAGTTGTCCAATCGGGATGTATAGCCACATCAAAATTATCACTAAAAAATCCGTTGTTGTCGTTGGCTCTCCATTCCACACCATTAAAATCTATCACTTGATAAAATTGATGTAAAATTCCACTTCCTCCTACATTGTCTGCATCGGTAAAAGTTGCAGTAAAATCGTCATTTACAGGATTTGCAACAGCCGAAACAATTGTTGTTGGCTTTATAGCATCAGGAGCAACAGAATTCCACGAAATTTCAAAACCCGGTTGAACAGTAGAACAATCCGAACGAAATTCGATTAACACATTTCCACTGTTTACCGTAATGGTTGAAGGTATTGATGAGCCTGTATAATAACCAACTCTTGGGCTAAAAGGAGTTGTACCGTTGTAAATGTATAAATAATCCCATGTGTTTTCTACATCAAAAACATTAATGTTTAAAGTAATTGACGATGCTCCTGTGGGTTGTATTAAAAACAAGGTACGTTCGTCGTTGGTGTAATTACCTCCTGATCCGCCTAAATCAGATACTGTTCCTGACAAATTGGTATTGGTAGTAATTGGAGTGCTAATGTTGATGAGTTTGTAATAATAATCCCAATCCCAATTTGCTCCCGGGTCTGTATGGGTTTGATTAGGGTAATGTTGATGTCCTTTAATTTTCACACAACTTCCGGGTATGCTCGAAGCATTATAATTGGTGGTTGGTGCCCATGGAAAGTATGCCGTACGTAAAGGACTAATTCCATAACCACTTTGTGTAACATCAATTGACAAATTAGCAGAAGCCTGATACATGGCAGTGGTGTACCACGCAGGATTATCTACAAAACCTTCATGTTCGTAACCAATGGTGTAAGGGTTTTCAGAGCCTACATGCCAGGCTTTATTACTTTCTAAAACTACCTGTGTTACTTGCCCATCAGAAGAACGCAATACATAATGATAAGAAACATTTGATGAACAATTGTTTGCCCAAGAAATAGCCCCGGCATAAGTTCCTTGAACAGTATGAATAGTTATTGCAGTAACTGCCGTTCCTCTTGAGCTAAAATTACAAGTAGTAAAACTTGATAAAGCGGGTGCATAATCAACCGATTTAAGTGTTTGATTAGAATTGTTGTATTGCTTTCCATCTTTCGAGCTTATTGAGTTTTCTGTAATAATAATGTTTGACGATGAAAGCACTTGTAGGTTCTCAGTTCCAAAAATAGTTGCTAAGCTAATGTTATGGTTTGGGAAGTGGTAGGTTTTTTGAGCAATTTCGTCGTTTAAAAAATTGAATACTGAATACAAATGTGAGTTTAAAGCAAAATCATTTTGTAATCCGTTGTATGGCAATTCACTTAAAGCAACTAATATTTGATTATGGTTTTCAACTTGAGTTTTATCAAAAGAAACTAATTGCAATAATTCATGATATGCTTTGGCATAAGCTAAAATGTTTTGAGCAGGAGATTGTATCATATCGCTTACCGAAATTCCAGAAAGCTGAGATACATAATTTAAATTGTTTCTAAAGTATCCTTTTCCATCTAAAGTTAAACCCATTACACCGTAAGTAGTAGGTAAACCCACACAGCTTTCTGTTTGATTATCTAAATGTTGAAAACGAGAAGTGGTAAAAGCAACTGCTTCTAACATTCCTTTCGGAACATCAGGATATTGCTGATAGGCAGCATTAAATTCGTTTTGATAATTGTTGGTGGGGTAAATGCTTTGTTGAGCCGAAAGGGTGCTACCAATAAAAATTAATATTAGTAAAGCTAGTAAATTTTTAATCATGTAATAAAAGTTTGGTTAACTCAAAAATACTGAAATATTATGATATTATTTAAAAAGTAATATCCTCAATTACAAACCGATAGAAATACCGCCTCTAATGATTGGATTTGGATAAAAAGAATCTTGAGTTTCGTTGATGTCCCAAAGAACCAAAATAGATAAATAGGAACGACCATCACCCAACTGTTGTTTAAGACCTCCCCCTAAAAACACACCAACAGCATTTATTCTTGCTTGTCTGTTCCTCGAAAAGTAATTCATCAAATTAGTTTCGGCATGTGCTAAAATAGGTAAATCTTTAAATAAGTATTCTGTAAAAATAGTTCCGCCATAAATGTTGGTTTTATATTTATAAACGTTATCGGAATAATAAATATAAGTACCTCCAACACCTGCCAAAATATTATCTGTAATGTAATAACCAACCGCTGGAGCAATTTCGAAATAAGTTAAATCGCCAAAAGTTGCTCCCAGTCCACCACCCACAGTAACTCTGTCCCAATCAAACTTTCCACTTTTTTCTGAATCAGGTTTGGTTTCTGGAGTATCGCCGTAAACATAAGAATCTTCATCGGCTTGAGAAAATCCTATTATAGGGCTAATAAAAAGCAGAAGGATTGCTAAAAATTGTTTTATCATGAATCCAAAAATACTAAATTTTATAACTTTCAATAGAATTTAACGAAATTTTGGTTTTCACAAAAACACCTGAACCTGTGGCAAACAAATCACCTTCTTCGTTAAAAAGGGTTGCTCGAGCTTCTAATTTAGAGCCTAAATTTTTTATCATTTCTCCAATGGCAACCAATTTTCCATGAGTTATTGGTTTTAAAAATTTTATTTCAAATGTACCGGTAACCACAAAAACATCCTCAACAACCGAATTTGTTGCAAAAAAGGCTGCATCATCAAGCCATTTAAAATATACAGAGCCATGCAAGGCTTGTCCTGCATGAAAAAAGGTTGGGTTTACCTCCCAATTAATTTCACATTTACCTGCACTAATTTCTATAGTTGGTGCATATAATTTATTAATTGGAGCGTCCAAAAACATGTTTTCGAGACGCTGAAAATGTTTGTTATTGCTCATCCTTTATTTTTTTTATTTCAGTTTCACAAAAATAGAGATTTATGTTGGAAGACGGAAGAGCCTCCCTAACCTCCATCAGATGACGGAAGGGGCTTTCGCAGAGGCGTAAAACCAGTAATTAGTAACCAACAACCAATAACTAGAAACTCGAAACCTAGAACTTTAAACTTTCTTGAAATGTATAGCGTTTAAAACTATTTAAATAATAAGGAGTCTATTTATGGTATGTTTTATATTTTTGCAATCCATAAAAATAATTTTTTTGTCAAAAACTAAACAAAATAAACTCATTATCATTACTCTTGTAACCACATTTGTAATGTATAACTATTTTGTTTACACCCAAACATCAATAGAACCAACCCCCAAATTATCCGAACTCGCTATAAAAGGACAGCAACTGTATCAAGAAAACAATTGTACGGCTTGTCATCAAATTTATGGTTTGGGAGGTTATTTAGGCCCTGACCTTACTAATATCATATCTAATCCAATCAAAGGATCAGAATACGTTAAAGCATTTTTAAACAGTGGGGTAAAATCTATGCCTAAATTTAATTTTTCGGAAGGCGAAAAAGAAGCTTTTGTACAGTTTTTAGCAGAAGTAGATAAAACAGGATATTATCCAAATTATAAGGCTGAAATGCAGCCAGACGGATGGGTTAAATTAATGTACAAAACCAATGAATAAAACCATCCCTTTTTTATTTTTAATTTGTGCTGTTCTTGCATTACTCGTTGGCTCAACTTTTGGCGCTTTAGCAAGTTTTCAGTATATTTTTCCTGAATTTTTAAAAGAACTTATTCCGTTTAACAAAATTCGTCCGCTACATGTAAGTAGTGTTATTGGTTGGGTTGTTTTGGCTGCAACAGGTGGAATTTATTACTATCTAACGGAAACCTTAAAATTATCGATTTTCTCTAAAAAATTGATGGTTGTCCATTTTACGGTATTTATGTTGGTGGCTTTAGCTATTTACATTTCATATTTTACCGGAAAAATGGGAGGAAGGGAATACATGGAATTTTTACCCATTTTAACCCTTCCGATTTTATTCGGCTGGTTTTTATTCGGGATAAATTATTTTAAAACAGTTGTAAAAAAAATTACCAATTGGCCAGTTTATTTGTGGATGTGGGGTACTGGTATTATTTTTATGATGTATCATTTATCTGAAGCACATTTTTGGTTCATCCCCTATTTTAGAGAAAACTTTATTCGCGACATAAGTGTTCAATGGAAATCGTATGGTTCTTTTGTTGGCTCGTGGAATATGTTGGTCTATGGTACATCCATTTTTGTGATGGCAAAAATTAAACACGACGATAACATTGGTAGAGGAAAAAAAGCATTCTTTTTTTATTTTTTGGGTTTAGCCAATTTAATGTTTGGCTGGGCACATCACACCTATATTATTCCAACTCAACCTTGGATTAGATACGTCGCTTATGCTATTAGTATGACCGAATGGGTGGTGCTTTATAGTATAATTATAGATTGGAAAAGATCGCTGAGTAAACAGAGCGTTGAAAGGAACCATTTTTCGTATCGTTTTTTGTTAGCAACCGATTTTTGGGTGTTGATAAACTTATTTATGGCTTTACTTATTTCCATTCCTTACCTTAATTTTTTTACGCATGGAACCCACATTACTGTTGCACACTCCATGGGAACAACGGTAGGAATTAATACCACTATTTTATTGTCTTCTTTGTTTTTTATTCTTAACCAACATCAAAGTAAACTGATTAATAAAACTGTAAAATCAATTAATGTGGGTTATTGGCTGTTTAATGTTTCGTTGTTTATTTTCTTAACCACTTTAATGTTAGCAGGAGCTAAACGAAGTTCGTGGATGTACAACGAAATGAGTGCAACACCTTTTAGCTCTTTTCACGAATCATTATTTCCGATTATTACCACCTTTATTATTGCCGGATTAGGAATTTTAGTCGGATTATTATTAGTTTGTTTACCGTTATTGAAAGGTTTTATTGTGGAAGTTTGCCCACCCAACCCTCCCGAAGGGAGGGCTTGAGTAGAGGAGTGAAACCAGTACTAGTAACCAATAACTAATAACCAGTAACTATCAACAAAATAAAATGCAACCTAAAGTACTCATGATATTGGCTCACCCGGATTTTGAAAAATCAATCGCCAATAAATACATTAAAAACAAATTAGCACAAGAAAGTAATGTTGAGATTCGACACCTTAACGAATTATATCCCAACCATAAAATTGATGTACAAACCGAACAAGAAGCTTTGAAAAAAGCTGATATAATTATTTTTCAATATCCCTTGTTTTGGTATAGTGTTCCCAGTATTTTAAAAGAATGGATTGACAGTGTGTTTACTTATGGATTTGCTTTTGGCAAAGGAAATTATCAGTTGAAAGGAAAAAAAATTATTGTATCATTTACTACCGGAAGTTCAAGTAAGGACTATCCAGAGGACGTTGTAGAAAAAATTGTTTTTCCGTTTAAAGGCTTGGCTAACTTTTGCAAAATGAATTACTTAACTACCATTTATTCGCACGAAATAGCAAACTATTCTGATGAAGCAAAAGAAAAATCAGTAAAAAATGTCGAAATTCACGCAAAAAAATTAATTGATGAAATAAGATAATTATGAAAAAGTCAACAACTTTTATTACAACACTATTTTTACTATTTACCAATTGCTTGTTACCAACTGCTACCTACGCACAATACACCAAATTGTTGGATTTTGTAACTACTAACGGCATGAATCCATATGGCTCATTGATTTCTGATGGCACTTTTTTGTATGGAATGACCAGTGGTGGTGGCACTGGCAGTTTAGGTACTCTTTTTAAAATTTTACCTGATGGAACTGGTTATGTCAAATTATTAGATTTTGCAGCAACTACTGGCCGTAAACCTACTGGCTCATTGATTTCTGACGGTACTTTTTTGTATGGAATGACAAGGCTTGGTGGCACAAGCAATAAGGGAACTCTTTTTAAAATTTTACCTGATGGAACTGGTTATGTCAAATTACTAGATTTTGTGGGAGCAACTAATGGAATGGAACCTTATGGCTCATTGTTTTATGACGGCACTTTTTTGTATGGTATGGCATCGAAAGGTGGCACAAACAATTTAGGCACCCTTTTTAAAATTTTACCCGATGGAACTGGTTATACCAAGTTATTGGATTTTGCAGGAACAACTAATGGTAACACGCCTTTCGGCGAATTGATTTCTGATGGCACTTTTTTGTATGGTTTTACTTACAATGGTGGCACAAACAATATGGGTACTCTTTTTAAAATATTACCAGACGGAACTAACTATGCCAAATTACTAGATTTTGAAGGAACAACAAATGGAAAAAATCCTCGTAGCTCATTAATTTATGACGGCACATTTCTGTATGGAATGACAAATTATGGTGGCACAAACAATTTGGGCACCATTTTTAAAATTTTACCCGATGGAACTGGTTATACTAAGTTATTGGATTTTGCAGGAACAACTAACGGAGGTATTCCAGAAGGTAAATTGATTTCTGACGGTATTTTTTTATTTGGAATGACATGGATTGGTGGCACAAACAATAGGGGCACCCTTTTTAAAATACAAACCGATGGAACTGGTTATACCAAATTGATAGATTTTGCAGCAGCAACTAACGGAAGTGATCCTCTTGGCTCATTGATTTCTGACGGCACTTTTGTGTATGGTATGACATATACTGGTGGTACTGCAAATGTAGGAACAGTATTTAAGTACCAGTATTGTGTACCAAGTACAGAAACAGATGTGCAAACAGCGTGTAATTCATACACTTGGATAAACGGAACTACTTACACAGCGAATAATAATACTGCTACTTTCAATATAATTGATGGTGCAGCAAATGGTTGTGATAGTTTGGTTACCTTAAACCTAACCATTATACAACCCACCTCAAGCACTCAAACATTTGCAGAATGTGCAGGATTTTCTATAAGTGTAGGAACAAATACATACAACACAACAGGTGTTTACACAGATGTATTAATGGGCTCAAACGGTTGTGATTCAATTGTAACAACCGATTTAACCATTCAGGCGGATACTGGTTCACAAACCTTGGTGGAATGTGAAGGGTTCTCTGTAACAGTTGGAACAAACACTTACAACGCGACAGGAATTTATACCGATGTATTAATAGGCTCAAACGGTTGTGACAGTACAGTAACTACTAATTTAACAATTGAAGCAACGATAGATGTAACTATTAACAATAGTTTAGCACCAACACTAACAGCTAACCAAGCGGGAGCAAGTTACCAATGGTTAGATTGCAATAATGGAAATGCCATAATTACTTCTGAAACCTCACAAAATTTTACAGCAAATATAAATGGAAACTATGCTGTAGAAATTACAGTCGGTAGTTGTTCAGATACTTCGATGTGTGAGAATGTAACTGGAGTTAATGTAAAAGAAATAGCAAATACTAATGTTTCAATTTATCCAACCCCGACAAACGGAATGGTAACCATTAATTTACCTAACAGCAATTCGGTTATTAACTATACCCTAACTACTATTGAAGGAAGAATTGTTGATACTGGAAAAACTACTACCAACAACATAATAGTTGATTTAAGTAAAGAAAGTAAAGGCGTTTATTTGTTAAAATTAAATGAAGAAAACATCAATAACGTTTATAAAGTGGTGAAACAATAGTTGTATAAAATCAAAAATGTAAAAATGACTTGCGTAAGCTTTTGAAGGCCTTACTATTATGAATAAAGCATCAAATTATTTAAACTATTTTTGTAGGCAAGTAACAAAATACCTCAAACTTTCAACAATATGAATTTTAACGAACTCGGCTTTGAACCTCAAGTATTAGAAGCCTTAGATGCTATGGGATTTAATTCTCCCACCCCAATTCAAGAACAGGCTATACCAGCAATAATGCTACAAAAAGATGTAATTGCTTGTGCACAAACTGGTACAGGAAAAACTGCCGCTTTTGTGCTTCCTATCCTAAATGAAATCTGTAAAAACCCTTCTCACGGCAAAGTAAATACCATAGTAATTGTACCAACTAGGGAATTAGCCATTCAAATTGACCAACAAATTGAAGGATTAAGCTATTTTACCAATGCCACTTCTATTGCTATTTATGGTGGTGGAGATGGACAAAGTTTTGAGTCAGAAAAAAAAGCATTGTTAACTGGTGCCGATATTATTGTTTGTACGCCTGGTCGATTTATGTCGCACCTCAACATGGGTTATTTTGATACTTCTGGCGTAAAACATTTTATTTTAGATGAAGCAGACCGTATGTTGGACATGGGTTTTAATGAAGACATCATGAAAATTGCGGAGAAGCTTCCAAAAAAACGTCAAAACCTTATGTTTTCGGCTACATTTCCACCAAAAATTAGATTTTTAGCCAATAAATTGTTGCATGAGCCGACTACGATAAACATTGCCATATCAAAACCCAACGAGGGCATTAAACAAGGTGCTTATTTGGTTCATGATGGACAAAAAATTGCTTTAATTAAATCCATCCTTACCAAAACCAATTTTGAACACGTATTGATTTTTACAGGTAAAAAAATAATGGTAAAAGAAATTACCATGGCATTATCGCGAGTTGGCATTCAGGCAAAAGGAATTCAATCGGATTTAGAACAAAAAGAACGAGAACAGATTTTACTCGATTTTACCAACAAAAAAATCAGGGTGTTGGTAGCTACCGATATTTTAGCCCGTGGTATTGATATCAAAGGAATAAATTTGGTTATCAACTACGAAGTTCCTAGAGATGAAGAAGATTATGTTCACCGAATTGGGCGAACTGCCAGAGGAGATAACAAAGGTGTGGCTTTGACTTTTATTAATGCTGAACAATGTTACGATTTCGCGAAAATTGAAAAATTGATTGAAAAAGAAGTCCCAAAAATAGCTTTGCCCGAAGGTTTTGATGAAGGTCCAAAATACGACCCAACGAAAAGACCTTCATTTCAAAAAAAGAAATTTAATTCTAAGAAAAAGTTCCATAAACCGAGCTAATGTACCACTACCCCATAAGTTATGATGAGCCTTTGTTTCGTCCACCCAGTGAGGCTTATTCGATAATTATTCAAATTACTTTAGGCTGTTCGTACAACAAATGTGCGTTTTGCGAAATGTACACTTCAAAACAATTTAAAGCACGAAAAGAAGAAGATGTTTTTAAAGATATTGATACTTTTATTCCTTACAGAGATGAAGTTAGAAAAGTATTTTTGGCCGATGGAGACCCTTTGGTTTTATCAACTGAGCGACTTTTACGTATTTTAACAAAACTAAAAAATACCTTTCCAAAATTACAACGCATATCTACTTATGCAACGCCAACTAACATCATTAGAAAATCTGTTCAGGAATTGGAAGAATTAAAAAATGCCGGTTTAGATTTATTGTATGTCGGCATAGAATCGGGCGACGACCAAGTGTTAAACAGCCTACAAAAAGGCGAAACTTTTAATACCATTGTGGAGGGATTAAACAAAGCAAAAAACGTTGGAATCAATTCTTCGGTGATGATTATCAATGGTGCTGGAGGTAAATTATTGAGCGAACAACATGCTAAAAATTCTGCCAAAGTATTGAACGAAACACAACCAAAATATGCTTCCACGCTGGTTTTAACAACCTATAAAGGTTTGGAACATTTTAAAAACAGATTTTTGGGAGAATATGTTCCGATGATTTTACCAGAATTGTTTATCGAAATGCAAACTTTTATGCAGCATTTAGACTTGAACGAAACCATTTTTAGAAGCGACCACGCTTCTAACTATTTGGTATTAAAGGGTATATTGGGAAAAGATAAACCTTTATTTCTTCAACAAATAAAAACAGCTTTGAATCACCCTGAAATTGCCAATTTACGTTCAAATTATCAAAGAGGATTTTAAAAAAATAATCCTAATTTTGCTCTTCTTTAAAACTTAAAACATATAAATATGAAAAATTACCTATTGGTTGCTTGTTTAGCTTTATCATCCATATTGTTTGCTCAAAACCCAATAGAAAAAGGGCAAGCTCAAATTAATGCTGGTCTTGGATTTTCTGGCTGGGGAATACCAGTTTATGTTGGTTTTGACTACGGAATTCATGAAGACATTACCATTGGTGCAGAAGGTTCTTACCGTTCTTATAATGAAACGTATATTGGTTCGAAATACGGTTTTACCATTATTGGCATCTCCGGAAATGGTAATTATCACTTTAACAGAATATTAGGAATAGAGCCTGTTTGGGATGTTTATGGTGGTTTAAATGTAGGTTTTTATATTTGGAACTCACCATCTGGTTACGCTGGTAATAGAGCATCAGGACTTGGTTTGGGTTTACAAATAGGTGGTCGTTATTATTTTAGCGATAGGTTTGGTATTAATCTAGAACTTGGTGGAGGAAATGCTACTTCTGGTGGTAAAATAGGAGTTTCATTCAAATTATAACTCAATCCAATTCGGGATAGAAAGCATCTTTAAAATGTTCTATTTTTTGTTGATTGTTGTTGAAAATTACTGCCATTACATCAAACCGACATTCTAAATCAATGTCGTGTTTTTCGATGTAGTAATTTGCACCTTCCACCAAATGTTTTTGTTTTGTTGAAGTTACAGCTTCGGCTGGATTACCAAAATAGTCGGTATTTCTAGTTTTTACCTCTACAAATACCAATTGGTTTTGGTCTTGAGCAATAATGTCTATTTCAAATTTTTTCTCGTGCCAATTTACAGCAATAATTTGGTAGCCTAAATGCTCCAAAAATTGAACAGCCAACTCTTCGCCTTTTTTTCCTAATATGTTGTGTTCTGCCAAGGGTGTTTATTTAAACTCTAACGTTGTCAACTCTTTACCGACCAACAAATCTACTTCCCAACCCATCATTAAAGCTCGGTTATCGTTAATGTGTCCCGCAGGAAAATCAAAACAAACGGGGTATAGGTATTCCTTTACTGTCTCAAAAATAATTTCCTGAGCAGTTTTACCAAAAGGAACGGTATTGTCTTTCATGTCGCTCATTCCGCCAATAATTAATCCTTTTAAATCAGCTAACATTCCTGCTCTTTTCAAGTTTATCATCATACGGTCGATGTGATAAAGGTATTCGTCTAAATCTTCCAGAAACAATATTTTACCCTTGGTATCGAGCTGCGAAGAAGTTCCTGTTAAACTATAAATAATGGATAAATTTCCGCCAACCAATTCGCCTTTTGTTTCACCAGTTCTATTCAACTCATGGTGTTCAACAGTATAAATTGGCAATGCTCCAAACAAAACTTCTTTTAACGATTCTAATGCTTCTTTGGTGTTGGTGGTGAAATTAATGGGCATGGTGGCATGTAATGTTTGTACACCAATATTTTTATTGATATGATTATGCAAAACCGTTACATCGCTGTAACCTATAATCCATTTTGGATTTTTTTTGAAGTTGGAAAAATCTATCGAATCAATCAATTGAACTGTTCCGTAGCCACCCCTAACACAAAGTACAGCTTTAATTTCGGGGTTATCCAATGCTTCTTGCAAATCAGCAGTTCTATCTTTAGCAGTTCCAGCAAACTGATGATTTGCATTGAACAAATTTTTACCAAAAACAGGTTCCAAACCCCACAATTTTAGGGTAGAAATTGCTGGTTCTAATTCCTGTAAAGAAATCTTGCGGGCAGTAGAAATCAAGGCTATTTTATCGCCTTTTTGTAAAGTTGATGGTTTTTCCATGAACATCTTATCAATATTATCAATACTAAATGTACTTTTGCACGAAGTTAAATAATCTTGCTGTATAACACTACGGCATATTGGTTTTATGGAAGAAAAAAAAAGATATACGATTACCGCTGCTTTGCCTTATGCCAATGGTCCTTTACATCTAGGACATTTGGCAGGAGCTTATTTACCTGCTGATATTTTTGTTCGATATTTAAAAGCAAAAGGAAACGATGTGGCTTTTATTTGTGGGTCGGACGAACATGGTGCTGCCATTACCTTACGAGCAAAAAAAGAAGATTGTACACCTCAAGAAATTGTAGATAAAAACCATGAAATCATTAAAAAATCCTTTGCCGATTTTGGTATCGATTTCGATATTTACCACAGAACTTCTTCCAAATTACACCACGAAACAGCTTCTCAAATTTTTAAAGATTTATACGACAAAGGAAGTTTTACTCAAGAAACTACAAATCAGTTTTTCGACCAAGAACACCAACAGTTTTTAGCCGATAGGTATGTTACAGGAACTTGTCCGAAATGTAATTCGGCAGGAGCTTATGGCGACCAATGCGAAAAATGTGGGTCAAGTTTAAATGCCAACGAATTGATTAACCCTATTTCTACCTTGAGTGGGAAAACCCCTGTTTTAAAAGAAACCACCCACTGGTTTTTACCCATGAACAAACACGAAAAATGGCTAAAAACATGGATAGAAACCGGTATTTTAGATGGTAAACAACAGCACGATCCTACTAAATGGCGTAAACAAGTAATTGGACAGTGCAAAAGTTGGATTGACAACGGTTTGCAACCTCGTTCGATAACCCGTGATTTAGATTGGGGCGTAAAAGTTCCTGTTGAAGGTGGTGAAGGAAAAGTGTTGTACGTTTGGTTTGATGCTCCCATTGGATACATTTCTGCAACCAAACAATGGGCTGCCGACAACAGTAAAAATTGGGAAGACTATTGGAAAGACAGCAACACACAGTTGATTCATTTTATTGGAAAAGACAACATTGTTTTTCATGGAATTATTTTCCCCATCATTTTAAAAGAACACGGCGACTTTATTTTGCCAACCAATGTGCCTGCCAATGAGTTTTTAAACCTGGAAGGCGATAAAATTTCTACCTCACGTAACTGGGCGGTTTGGTTACACGAATATTTAGAAGATTTCCCGAACAAACAAGACGAGTTACGTTATGTGTTAACGTCTATTGCTCCTGAAACCAAAGACAGCGAATTTACCTGGAAAGATTTTCAAGCAAGGGTGAATAACGAATTGGTGGCTATTTTAGGAAATTTCTTAAACCGTTCTATTGTTTTAACTCATAAATACTTTGAAGGAAAAGTTCCAGAACAAGGGGTGTTGACTGATTATGACAACCAAGTATTACAAGCAATAATTTCAACCCAAAATAGGGTTGATGAACTAATTGAATCTTACCGATTTAGAGATGCTCAAACCGAAGCCATGACTTTAGCCCGTTTAGGGAATAAATATTTAGCGGACACCGAACCTTGGAAATTGGTAAAAACAGATGAAACCAGAGTAAAGACTATTTTAAATGTTTCTCTTCAATTGTGCTTAGGGTTGAGTGAAATTTTCAAACCTTTCTTACCTAAAACATCTAGCAGAATAAAACAATTTTTGAATGCAACAAACGAAACTGTTTTAACCAATCAACACCAACTCAATGCTGCTGAATTGTTATTCCAAAAAATAGAAGACGAAGCTGTTGAAGCACAAATAGAAAAATTAAAGAACCCCACAGTTAAACAATCCAATCCAAAGGCAAAACCTATGAAAGAAGAAATAACTTTTGATGATTTTACTAAAATGGACATTAGAGTCGCCACCATTTTGGCTGCCGAAAAACACCCTGATGCCGATAAATTATTAAAACTTACCGTGGACACAGGTATCGATATTCGTACCGTAGTTTCTGGCATTGCAGAACACTATAAACCCGAAGACGTGATTGGAAAACAAGTGTCTATGCTGGTAAACTTAGCCCCACGAAAAATTCGAGGTATTGAATCGAAAGGAATGATTTTAATGGCTGAAAATAACGAAGGAAGTTTAGCATTTATTTCTCCCGAAAAAGCCATGGATAATGGTGGAGAGGTAAAGTAAAGAAGTTGGAAGACCGAAGACGGATGTTAAAAAACTAAATACAAAATCACCCACCCTACCCTCCCTAAGGGAGGAAACCACAACGGAGGTCACTCTCCCCTTGAGGGGAGTTGGAGGGGTGAGTTAAACCTCAAACTGATAACTAACAAAACAATGGAAAACCGAAAAAGAAACGATAAACCGAAAGCTACCGATAGAAAAAAAACTTTTACTAAAGATAAAGGAAAACCTAAGTCGTTTGACAAAAAGAAAACTTTTGCAAAAGACACTGATAAAGTAGAATCATCTGACAAAAAGAAATCACGAACCACTTCTTCTTTCAAAAAAGAAGGAACTGGCTCTAAACTTCCTTTTAAAAGAAAACCGCTTACCAAAACCGACCCTAATAAACCTGCTGTAAAAACTCCAAAAAGAGTAGATGATGGCACCATGCGATTAAACCGTTACATTGCCAATGCTGGAGTTTGTTCGAGAAGAGAAGCCGATAATTTAATTCTGTCCGGTGCTGTTCATGTAAATGGAGTTCCGGTTATTGAATTGGGTTCCAGAGTTGGTTTAGATGACAAAGTTACCGTTGGTGGAGAATCCATTAAACACGAAAAAAAGGTGTATTTAGTGATGAATAAACCTAAAAATTTTATCACTTCAGTAAGCGACCCACAAGGTAGAAAAACGGTAATGCAATTAGTTGGAAAACTAAAACAACGTGTTTATCCGGTTGGGCGATTAGATAGAGAAACCACAGGGGTATTGATGTTTACCAACGACGGTGATTTAACAAAAAAATTAACTCACCCGAAACACGGTATTAAAAAAATATATCAGGTAACCACCGACAAAAATGTATCTCAAGCCAATTTAAAACAAATTGCCGAAGGTATTGAATTGGAAGATGGCTGGATAAAAGCTGATGTAGTAAATTACGTCGGAAAAGGCGAAGACCGCAAAGAAATAGGTATTGAAATTCATTCGGGCAAAAACAGAATTGTTCGTCGTATTTTTGAACATTTAGGTTACGAAGTCATAAAACTCGACCGTGTTTATTTTGCCGGGTTAACCAAAAAAGATATTGCCAGAGGCCAATGGCGTTACTTAACATCAGACGAAGTAAATATCTTGAAAATGTTACCAAAGTAAGTTTTTGTTCTCGCAGATTTCGGAGATTTACGCTGATGCTTTCTGTGGTAATCTGCGAGAGACATTCAAGAAATAACTTTTATTTGTTAATTAAAAATTTTCTTTAGTATTTCTCACAACTATCACAACATTACCTTTGAGTAAAATACAAACTCATTTTTTACGTTTGTAGAACAACCTTGTTGATTACAGTTTCTCTGCGAGAATCTGTGAAATCTGCGAGAAATAATTAAGTGAGATGTCAATAGATAAGAAAGTTGCCATAACCTTTGCTATAATCATTTCCATACTTTTTGGTGTGGGTTGGTACATTTCCTCGTTTTATGAAGATGAGGTAAAAAACTATATTCTTACCGAAATAAACAACAACCTTAACACCAAAGTTGATATTGAAGAAATTAATTTTTCTGTTTTTAAGAAATTCCCTTATGCTTCGTTGGAGTTTAAAAACGTTCGGGCTGATGAAGTAGTTGAGAAAAAGAAGAAAGCCGATTTGTTTAAAATCAAGTCCATTTATTTTCAGTTCAACATTATCGACATCATCAAAAAAAACTATGTCATTAAAAAAATTGCCGTTGAAAATGGGTTTGTGAATTTAAAAATCGACAAAAAAGGAAACGACAACTTTCACTTCTGGAAAAAGGATACCTCCTCTGTCGAAAGTCCTTTTAAAGTCGAGCTTACAAAACTTGTTTTTGAAAATATTTCTATATCAACCGATAACGAATATAAACAACTCGATTTTTTAATTTTAGTTGACCAACTGAATTTATCGGGCAATTTTTCCGACAAGGATTACACCTTAAAAACCGACGCAAAACTGCTTTTACAACAGCTCAACAGCAACAATCAAAAATGGATTAAGAACAAAAAAATTAAACTAACTACTTCGTTAGCCGTAAATCAGGAATCGGGTAAATACACCATTGAAAATGGCAAGATTGCTATTGAAGATTTGAATTTTAACTTATCAGGAAATTTTATTGATAAAGAAAATTCCACCATGTTAAACATTGTTTCTGAAGGTGATAATTTATCCATTGAATCTATTTTTTCGTTGTTTCCGTCAGAGCAGCAAGAGAAATTAAAATCGTATAAAACAAAGGGAAATATTACCTACAAATCAACTATAAAAGGCAACTATTCGTTTACCGAAAACCCGGATTTTGAAGCATCTTTCAACGTTTCAAATGGAGAAATTTTCGAAAAAACTTCCGAACTGTCGTTAACTCAATTGAGTGTAAAAGGAAGTTACACCAATAAAAAAGGTAGTTTAACAAAATTGATTTTACAAAATTTTAATGCCAATTTTGGAGCCGGTCACATTGCCGGAGATTATACCATTACAGATTTTAACAATCCATTTATTGAATTCACTTCCGTCGCAAACATTGATATTTTATCCGCAAAAAACTTTTTTAAACTCGATACGCTTGAAATTGCAAGTGGGCAATTGGACTTGAATGTAACGTATTCGGGATATATTAAAGAAATTACCAACATCAAGGCACAAGATTTACAACAACTTAAAGCAACTGGTCGAATACATATTACCAATGGAAATTTAAAATTTATGAATTATCCATATTTGTTGACCGGATTAAATGGTTCGTTCCAATTCAACAACAACGAAATAATTATTGATTCGTTAATCACCAACATCAACAGCAATTATATTGAGTTAAACGGTAGTTTTAAAAACCTGTTGGCATACCTTTTTATTGACGACCAAAAATTATTGGTAAATGCTACTTTTTATTCTAAAAAAATAATTTTAGATGAACTTTTATTAGATGAAAGTAGTTCTAAAAAAGATACTGTTTACACATTAAATCTTCCTAGTAATCTGTCGTTTAACCTCAACGCAAAGGTTGATACGTTTATGTTTAGAAAATTTAAAGCAGAAAATTTTACAGCACAATTAACGCTTCAAAACAAACAATTTACTGCCACTAATGTAAATTTTAATGCCATGAACGGTAAAATTTCTGGCGATTTTAATTTGGATGATACTGCTCCCGATGAAATTACGATGACAAGTACAGCAGACATTAAAACCATCAACATTAGAGAATTGTTTAATCAATTCGAAAATTTTGGACAAGAGTATTTTATTGGAGAAAACATAAAAGGAGTAGCTACAACCACCGTTCAATTTGCCTCAGTTTGGAATAAAAAATTGGAATTAAACAAAGACAAACTTTATGTTTTTGCCGATTTAGCCATTTATAAAGGCGAATTAATCAATTACAAACCTGCATTGGCATTGGGTAAGTTTATTGAGATTAACGAATTAAACGACATTAAATTTTCTACGCTTCATACACAAATTGAGATAAAAAATCAATTGATTAACATTCCAAAAACCGAAATTAAATCTACAGCTTTGGATTTAACCATTTCTGGAACACATTCGTTCGATAATGATATTGATTATCGTTTTAAATTACTGATGAATGATGTGTTGTGGAAAAAAGCGACATCGAAAAAGAAAGAAAATTCGGAATTTGGTTATGTTGAAGATGATGGGCTAGGAAAAGCTGTACTATTTTTACACATGACCGGGACGGTTAAAAACTACAAAATAACTTATGATACTAAAAGTTTAAAAGAAAAATGGAGCGATGATATCAAAGAAGAAAAACGAACCTTAAAACAAATTTTGAAAGATGAATTTGGTTGGTTTAAAAAAGACAGCACCTTAGCCGACCCTAAAAAACCTAAAAAAGATGGATTTTTAATTGAGTGGGAGGAAGATACGAGGAAGAGTGAAGAAGGAAACAAGAAGTCAGAAGACCGAAGTCAGAAGACCGAAGAGAAAAAAGGATTAGGAAAGTTAATTGATAAAATAGCCAAACCAGATGCAGAGGAATACGAAAAAAGTGATGATTTCTAACCCTTGTCATTCAGAACAAAATTTGTTCGTAAATCATTTTGATTTACGCTAACAAATGCAGTGAAGAATCTTTGTTATCAAAACTTCTTTATTTAATTTAGCACTAAACAAATAAACACCTAAACTTCTAAACTCACTTTGAACCACCAAACCCCTTTAGCAGAACGTTTACGCCCGAATAATTTTGATGATTATGTTGGACAAGAGCATTTGATTGGGAAAAACTCGACCTTACGAAACGTTATCGAAAAAGGAATTATTCCTTCCATGATTTTTTGGGGACCTCCCGGAGTTGGAAAAACCACGTTAGCCAATATTATTGCAACACATACCAAACAACCCTTTTATACCTTAAGTGCCATAAATTCTGGTGTTAAAGACATTCGTGAAATTATTGACAAAGCCAAATCGCAACAACTTTTTGGAACTAAAAACCCGGTGTTGTTTATTGATGAAATTCATCGTTTTAGCAAATCGCAACAAGATTCGTTATTAGGTGCGGTAGAAAAAGGAATTGTTACGTTGATTGGTGCTACCACCGAAAATCCTTCGTTTGAGGTTATTTCTGCTTTACTCTCTCGTTGTCAGGTTTACATACTAAAAGAGCAAACCAAAGAAGATTTAACCAAACTTTTGCACATTGCTTTAACCAAAGATGAGTTTTTAAGTAAGAAAAAAATCAACATTTTAGAGTACGAAGCTTTGTTACAGCTTTCGGGTGGCGATGCACGAAAACTGCTCAACACTCTGGAAATTGTTGTCAATAATTTTGAAACAGAACCGATTGACATTACCAACGATATGGTGATTGAAATTGTGCAACAAAACATGGTGCGTTACGATAAAACCGGCGACCAGCATTATGATATTATTTCGGCTTACATCAAATCCATTCGTGGTAGCGACCCCAACGGGGCAGTTTATTGGTTAGCTCGTATGCTCGAAGGTGGCGAAGACCCTAAATTTATTGCCCGACGATTGTTGATTTTATCTTCCGAAGACATTGGAAACGCCAACCCAACAGCTTTGGTAATTGCCAACAATTGTTTTCAAGCCATCAACGTAATTGGTATGCCCGAAGCTCGAATTATCTTATCACAAGCAACCATTTATTTAGCTACATCGCCAAAAAGCAATGCGTCGTATCAAGCCATCAATGAAGCTATGGATTTGGTTAGAAAAACGGGAAATTTATCTGTGCCTCTTCACATCAGAAATGCACCCACCAAATTGATGAAAGACATTGGTTATGGTGCTAACTATGCTTATTCTCACAGTTACGAAGGCAATTTTAAAGCACAAGAATATTTACCCGATGAAATTAAAAATGCCAAGTTTTATGAACCCGGTAAAAATGCTAAAGAAGACAGTATCAGAAAGTTTTTAAAAGATAATTGGAAGGATAAATATGGGTATTAATGAAAAAAATTACTAACATATCCTACATATTTTTATTCCTATTATTGCTATGTTCTTCGTGTGTCGTTTTTCGAATGTCTAAGGTTAAAAAATCATTAGAACATCATTCTCTTGTCTCAAAAAATTTTGCTCAAACAATAAAATTTAGACAAGATGGAAATTATATCTATATAATGGCGAAAGTTAATGGAGATAGTATTAGTAGAGAATATATTTTAGATACTGGTTCTCCATGTTTATTTTTTCCAAAAGCAAAAAAACTCCTTAATTTACAAACAAAACAATTGTACAATTTTGGGAAAAATAATAAAGCAGAATACGGTTTTACATCCGCTGAAATAGGCTCTTTAAAATACAACAACCTAGTTTTTTTAATGTTAAAACCTTATTATGATTTTGAGCAATGTGGCATGATAGGGGTTAATGTTATGCAAAATAGCATTTGGTCATTTAATTTTAAAGATTCTATAATTACAATATCAGATGATATAAAATACTTTACAGACTTAAATGAAAGTTATTCGGTTAAATTTAAACCTAGACAATCTCAAGAAACACCTTATATTCAAGCTGTTATTAACAATAAGGATACTGTTTCAATTATGATTGATTCTGGTGATAATACTTTTATTAGAGGATATGAGTGGGATAAAAACAAATTTGAAAACACTCCAGAAAATATTGTATCATGTCAAATTAATTGGAACCTCTATGGTAGTAATTTGAAAAAGGACTCAATAACATCAAAAAAGTATTATAAGCTAAATTCATTAAAAATTGGAACTTATGAGATGAATAATATTGTTGTCGATGGAGGAGTTTATCAAATTGGGCTTAGATTTTTACAAAATTTTGAATTAACTTTTGACTGGATTAACCATACAATGTACTTTAAACCACATGAAAACATTGAATTCCAATCAAATATTCCAAGCTTTGGTTTTAAAGTTGTAAAATACAAAGAGAAACTCAGAGTAGGCTTACTATTCGACAAATCAAAAGCTACCGTAATGGGAGTAAA
Organism: Bacteroidota bacterium; assembly: GCA_016183805.1. GTDB lineage: Bacteria > Bacteroidota > Bacteroidia > Flavobacteriales_E > Vicingaceae > Vicingus. Next base: position 49,043 of record JACPDX010000082.1, on the reverse strand, counting down.
ATTAGGCGACGAAATTATAAGTATTAATGGTAAAAATGCCTCAGAAATTGAAGAAAGTACTTTAAATATGATAAACAATAAAGTTCCTATTGATGAAGCATTTATATTTAAGATTAATGGAATTCACGAAGATTTAGTATTAAAAAAAGAGAATTTATTTAACTGACAAAAAAAGAAGAAACACAATCGTGTGTCTCTACCGTTTATTTTTGAGACGCATAATCATGCGTCTCTACAGCCAACAACGTATTTTTTAACAAACTGGCAATAGTCATTGGTCCTACTCCACCTGGAACCGGTGAAATAAACGCACATTTTGGAGCAACTTCGTCAAATTTTACATCGCCAATTAATCGATAACCTGATTTTTTGGTAGCATCTTCAATTCGATGTATGCCTACATCAATAACCGTTGCACCATCTTTAACCATATCGGCAGTTAAAAATTCCGGTTTACCAATGGCAACTATTAAAATATCGGCTTGTAAAGTAATTTCTTTTAAGTTCTTTGTTCGACTATGAGTAAGAGTAACTGTGCAGTTTCCGGGGTAAGAATTTCGAGCCATTAAAATGCTCATGGGCGAACCAACAATATGGCTTCTACCGATAACCACGCAATGTTTGCCTTCGGTTGGAATGTTATAATGGCGTAACATTTCAACAATCCCGTAAGGTGTAGCGGGTAAAAAACTTGGTAAATCCAACACCATTTTACCCAAACTTACCGGATGAAATCCATCCACATCTTTTAAAGGTGAAATGGCTTGAGTAACTTTTTGTTCGTCAATGTGTTTTGGTAATGGTAACTGAACAATAAAACCGTCAATATTATCATTATTGTTTAATCGTTCTATTTCTTTGAGCAATTCTGTTTCAGAAATGGTTTCAGGCAATCGAACCAAAGAAGAACCAAAACCAACCAATTCGCACGCCTTAACCTTTGCATTTACGTAGGTTTGACTAGCACCATCGTTTCCAACCAAAACTGCTGCTAAATGTGGGATTTTTCCACCTCTCAACTTTATCGCTTCAACTTCTTGAGCAATGTCTTGTTTAATTTTATCTGAAACTTCTATTCCGCTTACAATTATTGGTTGGCACATATTTTCATTTTTATAGGGTACAGATTTCAAATTGGTACATTTTCACATTATCTTTGCTTCGGCATACTTTTCATCAACTGAGCCATTTTGTTTTTGTCGCCCATCATTTTCATCATTTTGCTGGTTTGTTCAAATTGCTTAATGAGTTTGTTTACTTCTTGAATATTTGTGCCACTACCTTCAGCAATACGTTTTCTTCTATTTCCATTTAAAACCTGTGGGTTAGAACGCTCGTGTGGGGTCATGGATTGAATAATAGCCTCAATTCCTTTAAAAGCATTGTCATCAATATCAACATCTTTCATGGCTTTTCCTACGCCGGGAATCATACCCATCAAATCTTTAACATTCCCCATTTTTTTAATTTGACCAATTTGATCCATAAAATCATTAAAATCGAACTGGTTTTTAGCAATTCTCTTTTGTAAAGCTCTTGCTTTTACTTCATCGTATTGTTCTTGAGCTCGTTCCACCAAACTTACTACGTCGCCCATTCCCAAAATCCTGTCCGACATACGTTCCGGATAAAAAACATCCAACGCTTCCATTTTTTCGCCTGTACCAACAAATTTAATGGGTTTATCAACCACCGAACGGATAGATAAAGCTGCACCACCTCTGGTATCACCATCTAATTTGGTTAAAACAACACCATCAAAATTTAATTTATCGTTAAACGCTTTTGCAGTGTTAACAGCATCTTGCCCGGTCATGGAATCCACTACAAACAATATTTCTTGTGGGTCGATGGCTTTTTTTACCTGCTCAATCTCGTTCATCATGTTATCATCAACCGCCAAACGACCGGCAGTATCGACAATAACTACATTATAACCTTTGGCTTTTGCATGAGCAACTGCTTTTTTAGCAATATCAACAGGGCTTTTATTTTCTTTATCGCTCCAAACTTCTACACCTATTTGTCCACCTAACACATGCAATTGGTCAATCGCTGCAGGTCGGTAAACGTCTCCGGCAACCAATAATGGCGATTTTCCTTTTTTTGTTTTTAAATAATGGGCTAATTTTCCTGAAAACGTAGTTTTACCTGAACCTTGTAAGCCCGCGATTAAAATCACCGCAGGATTGCCTTTTAGATTAATTTCCGACATCCCGCCACCCATTAATGAGGTCAACTCATCGTGAGTAATTTTAACCATCAACTGGTTGGGCGAAATAGCATTCAACACATTAGCCCCAATGGCTTTTTCTTTAACCGTATCGGTAAATTGTTTAGCCACTTTGTAGCTAACATCGGCATCGAGTAATGCTTTACGAATTTCTTTAACAGTTTCAGCAACATTTATTTCTGTTACTTGCCCTTGCCCTTTTAATACTTTAAAGGCTCTCTCTAACTTATCGGATAAATTATCAAACATGTTTTTTAATTTTTTTAACACTAATCATGGAACGCTGGTAAACTGCTAAAGCAGTATATACGCTGATTGTTATGATTAAATATGATTTATCTTAACTAATCATAGTAATCTGTGTCATCAGCGTTCTATTCATTTTCTAACTGCGAATTTAAGATAAAATTTGATTGTTGAAAAATACTTCTTAGCCTGTTTATAACCAACTCACTATGGATGTAATTTTACCTTTAATAAACAATCGAAATAAATAAACTTAACACATAGACACATAGCTTATTTTAGTTCAAAGAAAACATAAACCAAAACATAGTTTTCTCCGATATATCGGAGAAGTGCTATTGTGAAACTTTCTAAATTAAGCTTTGGCAGAAAAAAATTATCCTATGTGCCTATGTGTTAAAAAAAATCGATTTTATATCAACCTTAATTTAAAAAACTGAATGCTATGCGAAAAACAAATCAACTGATAGGATTAATAATAGTTTCATCTGCTTTATTGTTAAGCTCTTGTGTGCCAACTTATAAGTGTGGAGACCCCATTCCTGAGGAAAAAATAGTTGGCGGAAAAAAACTAAAAAATTTGGTAAAAGAACGTGACGAATTATGCACGAACCTTAAAATCGAAGAAACTGAAAATGCAAAATTAACGGCCGATTTAACTACTTTACAAACCGAACATAAAACCTTACAAGGCGAACATGACCACCTCAATGCGAAATACAAAGGGTTGATTGACGAAAACATGTCGCAAGCTGACCAATATGGTAAAAATCTAAAAGAAAAATCGGATGAATTGGCTAGAAAAGAACAATTGCTTGCCGACAGAGAAAAAGCGTTGAAAGAAATGCAACAAATTATTTCGCGACAAGATTCGATAACCAACCGATTGAATGATATTTTGAGAAACGCTTTGTTAGGATTTAATTCCGACGAACTTTCGGTAGAAATTAAAAATGGAAAAGTGTATGTTTCGATGTCGGACAAGTTGTTGTTTAAATCGGGAAGTGCTGCGGTTGAAAGCAAAGGTATTGAAGCATTGAAAGTGCTTGCAGATGTATTAAATAAAAATGGAGATATTGATATTTTGGTAGAAGGACATACCGATAGTATTCCAATTAAAACGGCGTTGTTTAAAGACAACTGGGATTTGAGTGTTATCCGTGCTACATCAATTGTTAGAACACTTACCGACGATTATAAAGTGGCCGCCACTCGTGTAACTGCTTCGGGCAAAGGCGATATTTTTCCGAGAGCAGAAAACTCAACGCCAGAAGGAAGAGCAAAAAACCGTAGAACAGAAATTATTCTCTCTCCAAAATTGGATGAGATTATGAATTTGTTGAATAGTAAGTAAAAATATATATTTCGGATATGTAACATATTCCGATTGTTAAATACCATTTATGAAGACAATAGACAATAATCCAAACTCCCCATTAAAATTCTCTGCCTTTGGACAACCAATGACTATATTGGGAGAATGCGTTAATCATGGGCTTATCTTACCAAAAGGGAAAATTGTTTTAGAGAGGGGGCTTTTCATTCTTGGGCATCTTGAAACTGATAAAGGAAGAAAAATTGAAGCTGCACTTAGAATACCTGAAACCTTTGACTACCACTCTTGTGCAATTGATGCAAGCAAAGTAGACTACTTTAAACCAATACGACTCTTTCCTAATCCTGAAATAAACGGAGAAGTTGTAGTTTCTAATGATCTATTTAATCCATATTACAATTGTCATGGACAATCTTTTGGAAAAAGTGAATATTGGATAAATCCTTTAGCGTCTAAAATAGTAAACAACAGAATGGCGTCCGCGTTTCCTAATGTAGACATAATACTTGAAGACGAGTTTATGAATGTAGACTCCAAAAGTGATTGGGACGTTGCTGTTCTTCGCAATAATAAAAATGATATTCTTCATTCCATACATAAAGAAAACGGTAGAATATATAGCAAATATGATGCTTATAGGAAAATATCATTTGACAAGATTGAAGATGTGGACATCTCAGTATATGGTAATGGGATATTTAAATTTTATAAAAAAATAAACGGTAGCTAACAACACCCCAATCTGTTTGTAGTTTGAAGTAAGGGCAAAAGCGAAGGCAACTACGAACTTTATAATTGTAAAACTATGAGCAATAAAAAAGAATTACAACCAACACAACAAAAAGTATTACTCGAAACACTAAAAATCCGTTTTGAGCAACACATGAACCGACACCAAGGTATGGATTGGGCTAGTGTGGAAACTAAACTAAAAGCACAACCTAAAAAATTATGGTCGCTCTACCAAATGGAAGAAACTGGTGGCGAACCCGATGTGGTGGGTTACGATAAAAAAACAGGTGAATACCTTTTTTACGATTGTGCTGATGAAACTCCAAAAGGTCGCAGAAGTGTTTGTTACGACCAAGAGGCACTAAATTCCAGAAAAGAACACAAACCCAAAAACAGTGCTGTTGGCATGGCAGCCGAAATGGGTATTGAGTTATTAACCGAAGAAGAATATCGAGAATTGCAAAAATTGGGAAAGTTCGATACCAAAACATCGAGTTGGATAAAAACGCCTGACGAAATCAGAAAACTTGGCGGTGCAATCTTTGCCGATTTCCGCTACAACAATGTATTTGTCTATCATAACGGTGCCGAATCGTATTATGCAGTAAGAGGGTTTCGAGGTTCACTAAAGGTGTAAAAAACATTTTGTAAAATATGAATACAGACATTCAAACCTACAACGAGAATCAAACAAGTGAAGATAGTGAGATATGTGCGAGTTTATCTCACGAAATTAATCTTCATCTACCCGAAGCCGAAAGTAAAATATGGCACGCCCACCCCGTTTGGTTTATAGATGGAAACCCTATTGTTGGTTACAGCAAACTAAAAAATGGCATTCGGCTAATGTTTTGGAGCGGTATTAGTTTCAACGAAGAGGCTTTAAAGGCAGGAACAGGCAAATTTAAAGATGCGTCCTTTACTTATCATGCTGTAAAAGAGCTGAACAAATCCGACTTAAAGCGGTGGCTTAAAAAATCGAAAGAAATTCAGTGGGATTATAAAAACATTGTAAAAAGAAAAGGTGTGTTAGAACGGTTATTCTGATAAAAAAAATATAGACACAACAATTGTTCGTAACTCGGTTAATTATTTCATGAAGCGGCTTAAATTTTAGCACTTAATTATTACTTAATTTCCTACCATCTTAAGTATAATAATTAACCGAAAAGCAACACATGAAAAAGAAAAAACAATCGAGAATCTACGTGTTAGATACGTCAGTAATATTGCACGACCACAATGCAATTAACCATTTTGATGATAATGATATTGCCATTCCAATAACGGTTTTAGAAGAATTAGATACCTTTAAAAAGGGTAACGATACCAAAAATTATGAGGCTCGTGAGTTTATTCGTTTTTTAGATAAAGTAAGTGGGGACAACACCCTCCAAACATGGATAAAACTGAATGAACACAGAAAAGGCTTGTTTAAAATTATTATGCACCACGAAAAAACAAAACGTGATGCAGAGTTTATTTTTGATGATACCAAACCCGACCATAAAATTTTAAATGCTGCTATTTCTCTTCAAGAAGAATATCCTGATAGAACGGTAGTTTTGGTTACCAAAGACATAAATTTAAGGCTAAAAGCCCGAGCACTTGATTTGCCGTCAGAAGATTATTTAACAGGTAAAATTCACGATTTAAAAAATTTAGTAGTTACCGGTAAAGAAAGCATTGAAGATGTTGACCCGGAAATCATCAAAAAAATATTTAATGGCGGCAAAATAGAAAACCCGGAAATTAATAAAGTAAAATTCAAGAAAAACTCGTTTTACATTTTACGTAACGGAAAAAATTCTGCCCTGTCTTTTTTTAATCCCATTGACAATACATTAGAGCGAGTTGAAAAAGAATACGTTTACGGTATAAAACCAAAAAATGCCGAACAAGCTTTTGCTATCCATGCTTTATTAAACAACAACATTAAATTGGTGGCATTGCAAGGAGTTGCAGGAACAGGTAAGACCTTGTTGGCGTTGGCTAGTGCATTAGAACAACGCAATCAATATACTCAAATTATTTTGGCTCGACCAATAGTGCCATTGAGCAACAGGGATATTGGTTATTTACCCGGTGATGCCAACGAAAAAATTGGACCATACATGGAACCCCTTTGGGATAATTTAAAATTTATAAAAAATCAATTTGGAGAAAACGAAAAACGAAGCCGCCAAATTGATGAGATGCAAAAAGAAGAAAAAATTGTAATTACCCCATTAGCTTACATTCGTGGTAGAAGTTTAAGTGATGTGTATTTTATTGTAGATGAAGCACAAAATTTAACCCCCCACGAAGTAAAAACCATCATTACCAGGGCCGGAGAAAATACCAAAATTATTTTTACGGGCGATATAAACCAAATTGACTCACCTTATTTAGATGAACAAAGCAACGGTTTATCGTATTTGATTGACCGATTAAAGGGACACGAATTGTTTGCACACATTACCCTCGAAAAAGGTGAACGTAGCGAATTGGCTAATTTGGCGAATGATTTGTTGTAGAATTTTAGAGTATTTTTTCGAATGTATAAATTCTGCTGCAATAATTGAAAATTTATTACTTTTAGTGGATGAAGAATTTAATATTAACACTAACATTAATCGTTGCTTTATTAAATGTTGCTAAGGCAGATTTGGGAGTACCAACAATTCAAGCTATTTGTAAAGTGACGCTTAACGATAGTACTACAATAGAAGGAATTATCTCTTTTGGAAAAGGTGGATACGACTACTCTTACAGACCTTCTGGGTTTTGCTTGCTTCACGAAAACATGGTCTACCAACTAATATTATATAGCTTTCCTTTCGTGAAATTTACACCCTATAGTTGGGGAGATTATAGGAGTGGTAAATCAAAATTGTTTTATGCAGACAACCAAGATGCACAAGGAGGATATCCTATGGGGAATTATGAATATAATAGTTCGGATAGTATATTAACCAAGAAAACTGAATTGATAGAAGCGTATAAACTGAATGATAAAATGATTCTTTATTTATCTATTCCTTTTCACTTATATGTAGGAGCAGATAGTGAAAGTATATTAATCCCTGTTAAGAAAATTTTATCAGTAGATGTGGTGTCAAATCCAAGTCAAGTATGGTTGAATAAAATTGAAGAAGCACGTACAAAACTTATTGAGGCACAGAAAAATGATGCTTGGGAGGATTATTTAGAACCAGTTTGGTATCATGAAATAATTGGAGATGAAAAACAAGTGACATATTTGAAACAATATTTTAAAAATTAATAGTTAATAATCCATTTCTATTCATGCAAAATCAAATGTTTCATATTTTTTTACCTTTAAAGGATAATAAATAGACTTTTAATAATATTAATTGCAATTGCCCCATCTAATAGTAGTTTAATCAAGCTCAAACAGGCTGTCGAAATAAAACGTTTTAAATGAAAAAACTAGTAATAGTTGTCTTTTTAATTATTATTGAATCTATTGTTTATGCTCAAAACGTAGTTCATGTCATCAGGTTAAATCCCGATTCTGCACTTAAAAATATTCGTTTTTCGTGTTTAGAGGTGTTAGATGCCAGAACCAATAAAGAAAACATTGGTTCTGCAATAGGCAATGCCAATGCAATTGCCCAATTGGAAGGAGATTTTACCGGCCATTTGAAAACTACTCTTGACAAAATGTTACCTCAAGAAGAAAGTAAATTAGGTTTAATTGTAATTTTTAGAGAAATAGAGATTTCAGAAAAAACAGAATCTTCAAGTAAACTTGGATTTTGTAAAATTGAAATAGAATTTGCAAAAAAGGTTGACACAACATTATACTCTTTAGGAGTTTTCGATGCTCATATTATAGGAAAAGGTGCGGATGTTACGAAATCTCACGAAAGTAGAATATTACTGGGATTGGAGGAATGTTTTAGAAAACTGGATGAAACGAATTGGGAAAATGCCAAAGAATTTATTATTGAAGACATTCATCATAAATTGGTTTACGACTATAAAAGTATTCCGCCAAAAGGAGCTTACCTTAGTTTTGAACAAATGGTTAGAGGAACTCCTTTAGATAATGCTGAGTTGAAAATTAAACAAGTTAATCAATCGGATAAAAATCCAGCTTATAATGTTAAAGTAAACAAAACAGATAACCCACAACATATTCGGTTTGTTTCTGATGGTGAAAATGTATATATACGCACAAACAAATATCATTTTGTAAAATCTAGATTTCATGGAAAATATATTTATTTTCAAGGAAGATTACCAGCATCAGTTGATCAAGGAATAGGATTTTCTTTTTACTTAGCGACTGGATTATTAGGTGCAGCTTTAGTTTCAGCTGGTAGTAGTAGTTCAATGTCTGGAATTGTTTTAGAAACAGAAACAGGTAACGTAAAAGGTGTTACCGACTATTACATTGTGAACGTTACCAAACCCTTTCCGGAAATTTTAAAAGAATACAGAGCTTCTAAAAGAAATTTAGAGGCAAAAGAAAATGTAATTAAGCAGTTAAATGCTAAATTTTAAAATACCTAATGTATTTTCTTAACATAGGCTAAACATAAAAATATTCCTGTATAAAAAACCAAAAAACCCCTGTCGTTAAACAGAGGTTTTTCTGGTGGTGCCTCCAGGAATCGAACCAGGGACACAAGGATTTTCAGTATGCTCTACGAAACACCAAATATTGTCTGTAACTGTTACTGTTGTTGAGTTGTATCGCTTTTAACTAAAAAGACAAAAAGTCCACTTTTGTACGATTTTGTGCGATTTAGTACGCTTTAGAATCCACTCCTCTTGATTAAAATTTTAAATGAAAAAATGAAAAGATCAATCAGCTTTAATTTTTAAGATTTATAACCATTAAGAAAGAATAAAAAATATTTTATATTAATGGTTTTAAGGAAAAAAATAAAAATTTATTCTTTTTAAGCATAATATTAGAAAGCTAAATCAATACTAATTTATTCATTATTTGGTTAGTGTTTACAGACCTTACATTCGTTTTACGTATAAATACTTAGTTTTTATTTTTTAATAGGTATTTATACGTAAATATCATAAAAGTTATCAACAAAATGTAAATTTCAAAAAACGATAAAACCACTAACTACCTCATTTTTTTTTATAAAAAAAACTTTTGCTATTTGAGATTTTTATTTACATGATAAATATCATGTTTTACCAATTGGTAAAAATGATATTTTATTTAAGTCGATTTTTATAAAATGGAACGACTAAAATTTTCCATTTTCATAAAAAAGTAGTCAAAAATGCACAAAAGTGGGTAAAAAGTGACCGTTTAACCAAAAAAATGATACATACGAAAGAACCAGTTTAAAATCTACATACATTTATCACGTCAATTTATTAAAAGATAAACCTCAATATTATGAAACAAATTTTCGCTCTTGTTGTAGCATTTACAATAACTACAACAGCTTTTTCGCAAGCAGGACAAAAATGGAGTACATCAGGTAATGCTAATTCCAATGGTGATTTTATCGGCTCTACTAATAATCAACCGTTGATATTTAAGACCAACAATACTATTCGTGGATTGTTTACTTCCACTGGAAGTTTTCAGTTGACCAGTTTAGCTGGATTGGGATTTAGTTTACTCCAAACCGATGCTTCGGGCACAATTAGTAAGTTTCCTATGAGCAATGCAAATGAAATTTTATATGGTGATGGGGTTTGGAGACCCTGGTCGCATTCCAAATGGCACTTTTAGTGGTTTAAATAAGTTATCTATTTAAAAATCAATAATTTAATTTTTATAAAAATACGTTTCATAGTGAGGGTCAAATACCTTTGATTAAGAGAAAAGTCCTTAAATCGTCTTAAAATAATTTTTTTTAACCTTGTGTTCCAAATGGAACTTGGTACTATTGTTCGTTGCTTTTTGCTACGAACTTTTTATTTATAAATTGAAACCATTTAATGATGAAACTGTGTATTTATTGTTCTACAGGGCAATGTATAAAAAAAGGAGTAAGAAACAATAAGCAGCGTTTTCAATGTAAAAGTTGCGGTAAATATCAGTTAAAGTATTACACATATAAACTGTATAATAAATTAGATGATAAAATAATCATGTTTTTAAATGCAGAATCTGTAGGGATATCCTCATTATCAAGATTTTTAGGCTATTCCAAACAAACAATATTAAAACGAATAACATTTCTAGCTTCAAGAGTTTCTAAACCAAGATTGTATGAGTATAATCAAGTCTATGAAGTAGATGAAATGTGGACTTATGTTTCAAGTTGTAGAACAAGAGATGTAAGGTGGATAACTTATGCTATGAATAGAAAAACGAATCAAATAGTAGATGTTGCTGTGGGAGCAAGAAGCAAGGAAAATTTGGCTAAAGTTATCAATAAATTAAAGTTGTTATCACCAAAAAAAATTATTACAGATAAACTAAGTGTTTATCCAAACTTAATAATACCAGTAGAGCATGATACAAGAAGATATAAGAACAATAAAATTGAAAGAAGTAATTTAAATTTGAGGACACATATTAAACGATTGTCAAGAAAAACGATATGCTATAGTAAATCAGAAAAAATGCTGGAAAATTGTGTGCTACTTTATTTTTCGTGGCACAATTGGCAAATGAAGTTTGAGTAGTATAAGGGTATTTTCTCAATCCAACGTTTTCAAAAAATCTATCCGTCTTCTTCGGGCTACATCCAATAAAAGATTTCCGTTTAATAAAATTTGATTACGATCTTTAAAAAAGGTAACCACTTGGGTAGGATTAATGAGGTGACTTTTACTGATTCTAAAAAAAGAATGTTCTTCTAAAATACATTCAAAAGCACTTAATGTTTTTGAAGCGGTGATTACCTTGTGGTTTTCTAAATAAATGTGTGTATAAGCCTCGTCTGCTTTGCAACAAATAATATGATCTATATTTATAAATTCAATTTTTGTTGCACTTTTTATGGTAATTATTTTTGATTTTTTATTGGTCAGGTGAACAGATTGAAGCAGTTGCTCTAACTCTTTTTTTTGAGCCTCCACTTGAGCCAATTCTTCCTCAGTCTTCATTAACTTTTCTACAAGTTGAGTTAACTGAATAGCTATTATTGTCTTAGATGTTGTCAATTATTGATTGTCGTAACACATTATAAACCTTACTTTTTTATCAAATCAAAAGTAGTTAGTTTAATTAAGGACAAATTGAGTTAATTGACTCAATTGATAAGAGTAGTACTGAGTTAATTCATTCACACAAATAGTATCTGAATCTTGAAAAAATCTTCTGGAAAAGTAAATCAGAAAAAATGTTGGAAAACTGTATCGTACTTTATTTTTTTATTGGATTAATTGGCAAACTACAAACTGTAAATAACTACAAACTGTAAACAACTACAACTATAAAAATTGAATGAAAAGGAGGCAAAGAAAGTGATTTTAGTTTTATTTTGATGACATAAAACGTAACACAGTATATTGTGGTAAAGGTTAAAAGTCCACGTTGTCCTTTTGCCAAAAAAAATTACAAGGCAGGTATTTTAATGTGTATTTCGATTTTCCTGAATTATGTTTATTTAATTTTTATAGAAACATTATTGGTTTGACTTATATAAAATCTACCATCTATAGTGCCTTGTATTATGTAACCGAAAAATTTTAAAAGTCTAAAAACCAAAAAACCCCTGTCGTTAAACAGAGGTTTTTCTGGTGGTGCCTCCAGGAATCGAATCCCATAAATACAGAAATTTACAATTTCTAGTATTTATGAGGACTCTCGAAAATCTAACAAATTGGAAATTTGAAGATTTTCGGAGCCAGGGACACAAGGATTTTCAGAAATATATTGAATAGTTCTACTTCTAGATTTAAATTTTTTTATCCGTTGTTCTAAAATATAAGCTTCACTTCTTGAATCGACATAAATAAACCAAACAATGTTCCAAGGTAGGTATTTTGATGTGTATTTCGATTTTCCTGAATTATGTTCGCTTAATCTCTTAGAAACATTATCCGTTTGACCGATATAAAATCTGCCATCAATGGTGCTTTGTAATATATAAACATAAAAATTCATTAGCATAAAACCAAAAAAGTCCCGCAGTACTGCGGGACTTTTAATAAAGTGGTGCCTCCAGGAATCGAACCAGGGACACAAGGATTTTCAGTACGCTCTACGAAATACAAAATATTATCTGTAACTTTTGCTGTTGTTGAGTTGTATCGCTTTTAACTAAAAAGGTAAAAAGTCCACTTTTGTGCGATTTTGTGCGAATAAGTACACTTTAGAATCCACTCCTTTTGATTAAAATTTTAAATGAAAAAATGAAAAGAGCAATCAGCTTTAATTTTTAAGATTTATAACTATTAAGAAAGAATAAAAAATATTTTATGTCAATGGTTTTAGGAAAAAAAATAAAAATCTATTTTTTTAAGCTTCATACTTGAAATCTAAGTTAATACTAATTTATTCATTATTTGGCTAGTGTTTACAAGCTTTACATTCGTTTTACGTATAAATACTTAGTTTTTATACTTTTATAGGTATTTATACGTAAATATTATAAAAGTTATCAACAAAATGTAAAGTTCAAAAAACGATAAAACCACTAACTACCTCATTTTTTTTATAAAAAAACATTTTACCAATTGAGATTTTTATTTACATGATAAATATCATGTTTTACCAATTGGTAAAAATGATATTTTAGTTGAGTCGATTTTTATAAAATGGAACGACTAAAATTTTTCATTTTCATAAAAAAGTAGTCAAAAATGCACAAAAGTGGTTCAAAAACGACCGTTAAAAAATAAAATAGAACATTTGGTCGGGTGAAACATAAATAGCCATACTTTTAAAAAATCAATTAAAAGACTATGAAAAAACAATTAATCACACTTATTATTTTTATAAGTTTTACAAATTTTGCAAAACTACATGCACAAGTTTTACCAGCACAGGAAGTACAGTTGGTTCTTGCCCCATTAATTGAGCAAGAGATATCAGATGAAGTATTGGATACATTAACCAATTCATTTTATTTGCTCCAACGAGAACCTCAATTAAAAATTGCCCTGGACATTATCCTTCAGGACAGTAGCCAAATCAGTAAAATAAATATTAAGCTTGGCTCAACCCCAAACACATCAGACTTACTAATACATTCCTTTACATTTGATCAAAATAATCCGGGAGGTTTACTTAGTTACAATCGAACCGGAAACTATGTAAAATTAGGATTAGGTAGTTACCCGAATACCAATAATGCTTTCTACTATTCAGAAGTTGAGCTAGAAGACATTAATGGCAACAAATCAGTAATAAAATCAACAGATACATCACAATAAAAAAAGAAGTAAATGTTAAAAAGATTCATATATTTTCCCATGTTGTTGCTTGTATTTAATATTCAAGCACAAAATCAAAATACAACGTTTAACGACTTAGTGGGTTACACAGTTGATTCAACAGGAATTATTACCAAAACAGGTGGTGATGGGTGGAACAATTCTATGGCAACATCCAATCAGGAAATTGTTGCAAATGATATCGGAAGTGTAACCTATGTTGTACAAACAGAAAACGACAAAATGGCGTTAGGCTTATCCACAGCTTCCACAGAATTGAAAGTTTCGTCTATCAATTACAGAATGATGATAGATAAAAAACTGGCTTTATGGGAAGGAAAAAAGAATAAAGGTAACTATGGAAGCCTAGTTATAGGGGATGTGTTGGAAATTTCCAGGGTAGCAACAGGGAAAATACAATTTAAGAAAAACGGAAACATTCTTTTGGAGATACCAACAGATATGAATCAAGTGTTGTATGTAAAATTTGTTTTACAGGGTATTGGACAAACACTTCCTGCTAGGTCAATTGTTGGAGATTTTTACGAAGAGATGCAAGTAAGTTCAACAATTAATCATGAAACTTGTTTAATTGATAATATTGGTGCAATTGATTTAACAGTTGCAAAAGGATTCCCACCTTTTACTTATTCATGGAGTAGTGGTGCATCTACAGAAGATTTAACATCACTAACAACTGGAGATTATACTGTAACGGTAACAGATGCAGCCAATAAACAACAAACAAAAACAATAAAAGTTCAGAAAGAAGTGGTATGGGTAGATGCTCAAAAAACTACTTCATTGTCTAAAAATAGACTTCTAACCAGTACAGATGGAAATGTTTCTTACCAAGTTGATCAGGAAGGATTTACAAAAAGCTTTGGTTTAGAAGAACAAAAAGAGGAACAAGTTTCTGATGTTATAGACTATTCAATAAAATTAACTAATAATGGATTAATAGAGATATTTTGGCAAGGAGCACAATTATTAGGTGATTTCGGTACTTATGCTTTAGGCGATGTTCTTAAAGTAGAAAAATTAGGAGATCAAATCATTTATAAAAAAAATGAAACCACTATAACTACAGGAGCTATAGATGTTACTAAAAAAATGGTGGCAAGGTATATTCTATTTACTACCGGGGCTACATTTAATAATGTAAATACCGATTTTTGTAACATACCTCTAGAAGTTACTTATACCACTACATTAGTTTCTCAAAATCAATTAGGGGGCATACAAGTTTTTCCTATGTACGGTACTCCACCATATACATACGCCTGGACAGATGGAGAAACCACTCAAAACAGAACCGATTTAGAATCGGGGATTTATAGATTGATAGTAACTGATGCAGGACTTGTTCCTGATAGAATTAAAGTAGCCATCCCTGTTGGAATGGAATTAGAATTTACTGAACTGCAAGGAGTTGATGTTGTCAATAACGAAGAGTTAGTTAAAACGGCTACGGAAGATAGTTATGGTAATGCGATGGCGACTTTAAACAATGTAGTAGAAGGAGATGGAGAGGTAAGAATGGAGATAACCAAAATAGACCAAGAATTTGTAGTTGGATTTAGAGGTATAGACAATCTTCAAGCAACTATTTATCAAGAACTTGCTTATGGTTTTGTAATTGACCAATCTAATTTCAGTGCTTGGGACAATGAAGAATTAACCCCATTAGGAAAAATAGAGGTTGGAGATGTTTTAAGTATAGAAAAAATAAATGCAACAATTTATTACAAAAAAAATGAAGAGGTTTTACGTAAAATTCAAATCAAACAAAAAGGAATTGTTAAAAGTATAGACCTTGCCTCTAATACAACAGTTATTACAAGGGTATGCAACGGAGAAGATGTTACTTGCACAAGGTCTTTAGAAACAGGAATAGTTGAGGGTTCGGCTGTAGTATTCGACATCAATAAAACGGATAGCTTAATAGAAGAGATTGTTGCAGTTAAAGCTCTTCAAGAACAATCGACAACTCTAACTCCAATAGATAAGGTTTCTGAATGTGTAAAGAGTGAAGCGAATCAAAGCCAGTTTAAAATAGATTTTTCCTTAAAAACCTTACAAGCTAACATAGCAAAAATTAGTGTATTTAAATTCACCGCTTACCCTAGAATAAAAGGGGTGGTTCAACATTTAGACTGTAACGATTCAATAATAATTGCATCTATCGAAACACAAATAATAAGCGGAACCGCTCCTTATTTATATAGCTGGACTGGTCCTAATAATCAAACATTTAACACACAAAACCTATCGGTAAACGAATCAGGTTTATATACTCTAAATGTTACAGACAGCTGGATTAACCCACACACGGCAAGTAAAACTTTTGAAGTTGGTTATCAGGCAAAACTTTGCCATGTAGAGGGGGCAGCAATAGAACCGCCAAAAGTTCTCCAAGAAGTTCAAAAAGAGTCATCATCGTTAGTTCGGGAAAAATCTGCAGAAGGAACTTGTGGAAGGGCTACTTCATTAAATAGATTAAACCCAAATGATAATGGGAGTATTACCTATATTGTTGATCAAATAGGTTATAGTAAAGGATTCGGATTAACTACCTCAAGCGACTTAACCAATGAACCGGCAACTGCTGATATATCTTCAACAAGCGAAACATTAATAAGCGAAGTAAGTTTTGGAATCCTTTTGAAGCCTGATGGAACAATAAACATTAGAGAAAATGAACTAAGTGTTGGTGATTTTGGAACGTTTAAAATAGGAGATGTATTAAAAGTAATCCGAGAGGGTAATCAAATTGTTTATCAACATAACGACAATGTTTTAAAAACAACTACGACCGACCCATCCCTAATGCTGGTAGCGAGATATTTGTTGATTGATAATTGCGCGACTTTTAATAACCTTTACACCGATTTCTGTTTCGATGTTCCGTATTTTGTGATTGACACTAAAGACACTCCGGGAGGGAGTTATCGAATAAGTGGTGCTGGAATAAATGAAACAGTGGCCTCTGGTACAGAAGAAAAATTCTACCCTGTTATTTTACCCGGTACAACTCGAACCATTGAAATAGAAGTAACAGAAACTACTGAGCTAGGTAGTACGGTGTCTAAAGTTTCTTTAGAATTAAATGATGCTTTAAAAGTAATTTCTTCTTCATTGAGTATTGTAGATAATAATGAAACTGCTAGAAGCTATGCTATTAATAATTTTTTAAATACTGACTTAAGTGGTTCTTTGAATTTAAGTCTTTCCCGGCTATATGTGGACTTGGTTTATAAAGGGTGTCTTACCAATAATGATTACAACTGGGTTTCTAGTAAATCTTATAATGAAAATGGAGTAATTATTGAGGAAAACATGACCTATTTAGATGATATAGGTAGAACCATACAATCTCAATTTAGAAACTTTTCTACAAGTAAAATTTTAGCCACACAAAATATTTATGATTCTTTTGGTAGAACTGCTATAAGTACACTTTCTGCCCCACTTTATCAAGGATATTTTTGTTACAAACCCGATTTTGTAACAGCAAATATGGGTCAGCTATATGATTTTACAAAATTTGATTTACCAAATACCAGTAGCCAAATATTTGGAGAAAAGAACAATCCTTTTGGAGTAGACCAAACAGATAAAGGTACATTAGGCTGGTATTACAGTAACAATAATAATGAAGAACCTTATGTCGCTGCTAGCGGATTCCCATATACAAGGATTGAATATTATAATGACCCGTTAGGAAGACCTAAAAAAACGGCAGGATTAAGCGAGAATTATAAAATGGGTAGTGGACATGAAACACAAGTGTTTTATGGGCAGGCTGGTTTTGAGTTTGAATATGTTTACAAATCATCAAGCAAAGGAATTTCAAAAACCATTACCAAAGATGCAGATGGACTGGAAAGAATAACCTACACCGATGGATTAGGAAAAGTTAGAGCAACCGCTTATAGTGGAATTGACAATGATTGCATGAACATTCCTGTTAAATATGATTTAGAGTACTATGAGGGACGAAGTGTTGATATGCATATTTCTAAAGGACAATCTTTAAAATGGTATGTTAATATCGAATTCTCATGTATTTTAGGTTATCCAGGTACTGATATAGAAGATTATGTAACTATTAAAATATATGATTTGATAGGAGAGAAAGAATTAATTAAAGGTACAGATTATGTATTAAATGCAAATAGTACATTTGATTTCTTGGGTTCTTATGCTAACCAAACATTATATTTAAGAGTAAGTTACGACTATACAGATGCTTATATTGGTGCTGGTGGTGCGTACTATGGTTATATGGCTTGTCAGGGAAATCTTGGTTACTCTTATCCTTCACAATCATTTGGTACTACAATAGATTATTCACATTGGACATTAAATTATTACGATGAAAAAGGGAATTTAATAAAATCAGTTCCACCTGAAGGAGTGGATTGTAACGGAATAGACCCTAGCATAGGATATGCTAGTGAAACCAATTGGAACGATTATAATGTTTTTGTTTCAGGAACTTATCCAATGAATCCGGCTTATTTTGGCTCTTATGACCCAAGCCCTTCACCAATTTATACAGATCCAACCACACAAGGGCACAGTGTAAAGTTAGAACTCTATACTGGAGCACGCTCTATACCATTTAATCCAAATGCCCCATGTTCAGGAACAGTAGTAGGGCCTCCTTATGAGGATGATGATCCTTTAGAAAGACCTTCAGGGGGCATTAATTATCTCGTAAGCAATGCTTTAAAACATTTATCAGAAACAACAACTTATGATAATTCTAGAATGATAACTAGCAATGAAGTTGATGATAATTTAAGATTAGCAAAAAAATTAGCTGAACTTCAACTTGATATTGATAGTCGTCAGTTAGAGATAGATGCAAATACCTTGCAGTATCAAGAGGTAAACAATAGCATTTTAGAAATAGAAAATTTAATCAACGACATTCCTACCGACCAAAGCAACGCAAGAACATACAAATCGGCAGAAACTACTGTTGAAGAGTTAGAATTAATTAAACAACAACTTATTTCTGAAGCAACAAGACTACAAAATGAAAATTTAGATTTACAAGGGTTAATAACAGAAACTACGGCTACAAAACTTGAAATTGAGCAACAAGGATATTATCCTATTGAGGTTGAATTTACCCAAAAACCAATATTTATTGAAAATGGCGTTTTAGTTGGAGAAACAGGGCCAGTATTTGTGCCACCATCACCCTGTAGTGGTCATTGTACCAATGGAATTTATGACCCTCAATGTGGGGAAACTGATATAGATGTTGGTAATTGCACCCCTCCTCCTCCTCCTTGTTATAAGCTTAAACAGGCAACTTTTAATTTTGTTATAGAAATTACAATTAGTGATGGTATCGGAGGTATAGCCTATGTTCTTCCCGATGGAAGTGTTAGCCCAGACCCTTATTCTTATACTATTTCTATAAGACTATATAAAAACTGCCATTGTCAATATTATATGGATAACTCTTCGTTATCTAATATTTTCCCTGACCTTATTAATGATGATGTATTAACTCTATACCCGGGTGAAATTAAATACAACATAAAATCGATTTGGGTAGCCACAACACCTGGTAATTTTAAACCATTTGATCCTAGTTATACCGTTCATCAATATGCACAATACATATACTTTCAAACCCGTATAAAACATAATGTAGGGCCTAAAACAAATGACAACATTTCTCATTCAATGGCAGATACTTACGAATATGATGTGTTAAATCAATTAGTAGCAGAAACCACTCCTGATAAAGGGTTGATGGAACATGTTTTTGACTCACGAGGTAGAATACGTTTTGATCAAAATGCACAACAGAAAATTGACAACAAATTTGGGTATGTAAATTACGATAGAGCAGGAAGACCCATAGAAACTGGGGTTTACAATTATACTTCCGGTGCTGCATTACAATTTCAAAACGGCAAAGCTGAGCCTGTATTAAGTTCAGGCACTTCTGTTTTAACTGTTTTGGATGAATACGACGGTTTGGACGATATCTATTGCTCTGAACAAACCTATATGAGTTATGATGTTGCAGATATCTCATCATCGCCATATTATCCATTTGATGCAGCTCCTTATACTACCTATAAGCAGAAAAACTTATTGGGTAGAGTTGCTAAAACGTGGAACGAGAATAGTATTACATGGTACAGCTACGACATGAATGGTCGAACAACATTTACCGTTGAATACATTTTAGGTGCTGGTGGAGGTAATTTCAAAACCATGCTATATGAATACGATGCTTCAGGGAATTTGGTAAAAACCATTTACCAAAAAGACAATACAGAATATTTTGAACACAAAAATACGTTTGATGCAGGTCAGCAAATTACCAAAGTAGAAACAAGTACAAATGGAGTGGGTTATACTCAACAGGCTAGCTATAATTACTATCAGCATGGAGCTTTAAAGCGAACCGAAATAGGGGACAAATTACAAGGTATTGATTACGTTTATACACTTGATGGAAAATTAAAATCAATGAACTCTCCAAGTTTGGGAGTGAATGACCCCGGTAACGATAGTTATGCTAATAATGGAGTGTTTACCGATGTTTTTGGGATGACCATTGATTATCATCAAAATGATTATACCAGATTAGGTACCTCAATTAATTATGGTTTGGGTACCAACCAAAAGTTTACAGGAACCATTAACCAAGTTCGTTGGAATATAGATGCCCCCACATTAAATACTAATTTAACGGCACAAAATCAACAAAATGTATATCAATACCAATACAACGAGTTTAATTGGTTAACCGAAGCTACTTTTGGGGTTTATACCCCAACTTGTATCCAAAACGATCTTGAATCATCAAGGTGCTCAAATATACCTGCCGTATTTAACCCCGATGCCTACAACCAGTTTAAAGTGAGTGGCATTACTTACGATAAAAACGGAAACATTGAAACGTTGATTCGTAATGGAAATAGCACAACTGGTGTTGCTATGGATGATTTTACCTACAACTACGCCACTACTATTCAAACAGCTGATGGTGATGTAGTGAAAATAAACAACCAACTCAATTATGTAACAGATGCAGTTGGTTCTTCGGGTTATGGTACCGACATAACAAACCAAAGTATAGCCAATTATACTTACAATGCCATTGGTGAATTGATTGCCGATGTTTCAGAATTTAAAACCTATACCTATTATCAAAATGGGTTGGCAAAAGAGGTGTTTGATCATGGAAATTTACAACTAAGGTTTACATATAATACGCAAGGAAAAAGGTTGAAAAAACTAATTTATAGTGGTGGCACCATAGCTAAAGAAGTGTTGTACATTAGAGATTTATTAGGGGCTGTAGTGAGTGTTTATGAAACCGATGTAGTGACAATAACTACTGTTAAAGATTATACCTTGTTTGGCTTAAATCAAATAGGCTCATACAATCCTGCAACAAACGAGAGCCGGTACCAACTTTACGACCATTTGGGTAACGTGAGGGCAACCATCAGGCGAAATCCAGGAACATTTGCTTTAGAGGTGTTAAGTGCTGCCGATTATTACCCTTTTGGAGGTGTTTTACCTGAGCGTAACTTGTTAAGTTCTATAAACAAATTAAACTACGGATACCAAGGAAAAGAATTAGATCAAAACGGCTTTTATGATTTTGAAGCCCGACAATACGATGCACGGTTAGGACGTTGGATAACCACCGACCCTGCCAGCCAATTTTATTCGCCTTATTTGGCAATGGGAAATAACCCAGTTAGTATGGTTGATCCAAGTGGAACATATTCTTTTATGGATTTTTTGAAAGATATTGCTCATACTATCGTTTACATAATTCAGTTTGCGATTATAATAGCTTTTGTCGCAGTCGGGGTGACTGTTGGAGAGTTGATTTCAAAGGGTAATCAGAATGCGGTTCTTGGAGTAACCCTAGCATTTCTTGCAGTAGGTGTTGCAGTCGCAATGTATGGAGGGACACCAGTACATGAATGGATAGACTCATGGTAAGAATTAAACAAATATTATTTTTTATTATTGTTTTAAGTGTGTTTGATTCATACGCACAAGAACCTGATTATACTTCAAAAGGGAATTTAGTTTTTTCACATAACTTTTGGATAAAGAGTTATGTTGGAGGAAATATTTTCTTATTTAAGAAACAATTACATTTTACTCCAAATAATTCTAAAAAAGGTTTACCTAAAGTTGAAATTCCTTTAAATGAAATAGATACAGTTTTAGATTTATTCGCAGCAAGTTTTAAAATAAGGACAGTAAATGGGTCTGAGATTTTATTATATGCATATGTAAAGAAAAAAAAAGAATTTATAAAGAAGCTAAGAGAATATATTATTAAAGCGAAGATTAGTGATGATAAGCAAACAAAAGTTGTTCAATTAGATTCTACAAAATCTAGTTTGTATGAAATAATTGAGTCTAGTATAACTATTTATCCTGAGATGTCAATTTTAAGGATACCAATAACATTTAACGGGAAGTTTAAGTTAGAAAGAGAAAAGATGACATTTTTTTATCAAGAGAATGATTACATTTTTTCAGAATTTGAGTTAAAATTCATAGATATCGAAAAGATAAAAGAAAGAAGGTGTAAAAATAAGTTTGTTATTATTGACAAAACAGGTATGAAATATAGATTTAAGTCTAATAGTCGGCAAAAACTTATTGATTTCATTAATGGTAAAAAAAGTGGTTTCTAAATATTGAATAAAAAAACTATAGCGTCTTTGATCTCATACCTACAGAATTGGGATTAGGTTAGGAGAAGTTTGATGGTTTTAAAATGGATTATTAGGTTAGCTTTTTTCAAGGAATATAATTCGGATTTGTATATAAATTCTAAATTGCTGAAAAAGGTAATAAATTTTTAGTTTTATATGAAAAGGGAATGAGAGCAACTCTATTTTATGCTTAGATAAGCCTATAAAAAATGAAATAGATTTTGAAATATACAAACAAGAGATTTTGAATAGGAGGGCAGCAAAAAATAAATAAAATATCGGTTTAAGTAATAATAAATTATAAAGATGATAAATAAATTAAGAATATTACCCCCTCGCTACCGCAAGTTTAACGCAGTGTAACTTGTGGTAATAAAAATTATTATTAATAAAATTATTAAACATGAAAAATAAAATAGAACTACTCCGCACCTTGACATTTAGCGAAGCGTAATGGCGAGGAGTAATATTAAAAGCTAAAAAGGAGAAGTAAATATAAAAGCCATTTGTAATGGTAGAGTAAAAAGTAAAATATAACCTATGAGTAAAAAAGAAAATTTAAAACTGCGAGTGGATGGCGGTTTAATTATTAAAAAATCGATTAAGAATAAATTACAAATATTACTCCTAATCGTTTGGTGTTGCAGTATTCAAATCAGTACTGCACAAACCTCGCAACAATTAGATATTAATAACATCAATGCCAGAATAAACACCAAAGGTTTTTTGTTTAATAATCCATATACGTTTAAAGCTGGTTTTGAAGCACCAAAAGGAAGTGGTAAACACAGTGTTTATGCTGCCAACCTATGGATGGGCAACGCTACCAACCTTGCAGCAAGTACGTATTACATCGATTCGTGCGATTTCAGCAACGGGCCGTTAAACAGTTTTGGAACAACATCACCAGCAGAAGAGGTTCAATATAATAAAGTATGGAAAGTAAGCAAAGCCGAAATTGATTACCACATCGGAGTTACCACAGGAGCTATTATCGATCCCGGTTATGTTATTCCACCATCAATAGCTACATGGCCAGCACACTATTATGATATTAATTTTGTCACAAATCTAGCTCCTTTTGTAGATGTTGATACGGATAATGAATACAACCCTGTAGCTGGTGATTATCCCTATGGCAACTTATATCATTTACAATGATTATTCTACCGTGCCACATAAATTAAGTGGAGGTCAAACCATTGGGTTAGAGATTCACCAAATGGCTTACGCCTTTGGTTGTACTTCCAGTGCTGCGTTAAACAATACCATTTTTGTAGAATATAAAATCATCAACAAAACAGCCAATACGTACCCCGATTTTTATTTTGGAATGTGGTCGGACATTGACATAGGAAATGCCGGTAACGAATTTGTAGAATGTGATGTAACCCGAAGCTGCTATTTTCAATACAATAACAACGGAACGGATGCCAACAGTGGTAGTACATTAGGTTATGGCAATTACCATCCCACACAAGGTGTAGTTATCTTATCAGGACCATGGATAGATGGTGATTGGATAGACAATTCAAAAACCTGGGATGGAGTAAATGCATGGTGCCCCAATGGAATTGGATTTGAAGATGTAATTATCGATAATGAAAGATGGGGGTTGACAGGATTTATGCACAATAATGTAAATGGATATGCATATCAAGCAATGCCTACCACTGCTAGTCAGTATCATGGAGTAATGAAATCGTATTGGCCAGACAACACGTATTTAAGGTATGGAGCAGAAGGTCATGTTTCCGATTATTTTTATGATGTTCCTTCAAAATTTGCTTTCCCGGGGGCTTCCGACCCTTTGGGTTATGGTACATCAGGAATGGCATGGCCAGCATGGTCACCTTCTTATTATGGCGATGAAAAAAGCATTGGTAATATGGGACCCATAACATTCCAACCCGGACAAATAAATGTGGTAGAAGTCGCTTATGTTTTTGCACAAAATACCATAACTACAGGTGTTCAACCCGGTAAAGATTTATTTTTTCAATATGTGGATGAAATTAAAAACCTTTACACTACTGGAAATTTATTTTGTAATTCTACCACAAATGTGGTAAAAGTTGATGATAAAAACGATGTGGTGCTATTTCCTAATCCTGCTTCAGATAAACTTTACATTAATGGATTAGAAAATGATTATATTGTCAACATAAGAATACTAGCTGTTGACGGAAAGTTGATAAAAGAATTAACATCGAATACAAGAACCATAGATTTAAATGAAATGGAAACAGGCATTTATTTTATCGAGATTACAACAGAAAATAATAAACTTATTAGAAAAATAATAAAGGATTAAAAACAGTTATGCAATCTGCCATTAATAAAAGTAAACACATGAAAAAAACAATTAAGCTTATACTTATTGCTTTAACCTTATTTGCTACAGAGGTTAATGCTCAGGATAACAAAGGACAAGCTCCGGCAATGCAACTCGCAAACTACGTGAACCCGTTTACAGGCGATTTTAGTTATAGCATTCCATTGGTTGGGGTTACCGGTCCAAATGGAGAAAGTTTTCCTTTAAACTTAAACTATGCAGGAGGAATAGGAGTTAATCAAATGGCAGATTGGGTAGGTTTGGGGTGGAATTTAAACATTGGAGAAATAGTTCGGCAAGAAAATGGAGTTCCTGATGATTTCAGGAATGTAAATTATACCACTTCTAAATACCATCAATCTTCATCACCATCTATTCAATATAGTTATGTATTTGGACCTCTTTATTTTGATAATGCAACCAGTACGGCAGCCAAAATGGATTTGTATGGAACTAGTCATAATTTAGGAACCAACTATTTTGTTTTTCCCGATTATGACGACTATTATGTGAGTGGTCCAGGTATTGGAGGACAAATGAGACCTTTTTTATTCGATTTTGCAGAATATGCTCCATACACAGATGCAACACTTAATTCCAGAGCTCCAAGGGTGTTTACGAAAAAACCAATGTTTAGATTTGTTAATGAACCTATGGCAAGGCTTACCAATACCGAAAACTTTCGTAATTTTATTAACAATACATCTCCTCTTGCAAGATATATTGAACCACTAGCAACCAACACCAAAGGAAAAATATGGAAAAACAGAAATGGTGATAACAATGTGTTTGATGCCGGAAATTACATTGAATATTTTACCAATCAACAAATTATTGACCACTATGCCAATCAGAATAATAAAATTGAAGGGTTTATAGATTGTTCGCAAGCAACCAATAGGTCAACAAACCCTAACGGGATTGGAGCATTTCGTGTAACTACACCTAGTGGTATGGTTTATCACTATTCTCTTCCCGTTTATTCCAATGATGCCGATGTAAAAGAATTTGTAACCAATAATTTTAACTACACTTCCATTAACATGTTAACCAACCACTCCAAAAGTAGTAAATATGCCTATATCTGGAAGTTAACTGCTATAACAGATGTTACCTTTGAAGATGTAAACGAAGATAACCTGATTGATGAAGATGATACAGGATATTGGATAAATATTGGCTATTCTAAATGGGATAGCGAATTTAACTGGAGATTTCCATATTATAATTTTTATCCTGATGTAACGGCTCGTAATACTTCAACTGCCTCTTACTACGAAGGTGAATTGGTATATGCACCAAGTGGAACGGTTATAGAAGGTAATTCAGAAATCTATTATCCTGAACTGATAAAAACAGCAACTCAAACAATGTATTTTATTAAAGATGTCAGGGCAGATGACCACAGCGTTGAAAATACTTCAAACAATAAATACACTCCCAAACTTTTATTAAAGTATATTTTGTTGTTTGATAACGACGATGTGACCAATCATAATATTTTTAGTGTTAGACAGTCGATAGGTGCAAATGCTGTTTCAACCAAATTTGAAATGCCTACCAGTGATGTATTAAACACTGAAGACTATGATTACTATCAATCTGAAATAGAAACCTATGCATTAAAGGTGATTGATTTTGATTACGATTATCATTTGAGTGAAAAATTATCTAATAACATATTTAATACGTTCACAGAAACTACATATAGTTTTACACACTATTCTGGAACAGAAGATGTTTTTGTTGATGGTGTATTCGACAACTCAACAAATTTAAGCATGAGTGGGAAATTAACCTTAAACGCGGTAACCACTTACAACCTGAACCACCAACAAAAACAACCACCTTATTTGTTTGAATACAACAACGAAAACCCTGATTTTAAACAAGAACAACAAGATATTTTTGGATTTTATAAAGATGATTTTAATTCAACAATTAGAGACCAGTATATTATCACAGATTCTGATAAAGTAGATGCTTGGTCGTTGAGTAAAATTATAACACCATTGGGTGGCGAAATAACAGTGGAATATGAGTCGGATACCTATAATGGTGTTATTTATGATTCTGAAAATGTGCCTCATCTTCCTACTAGATTTATAAATAATTTAAAACAAGACGACATTAACTTTTACAGTAATAAGGCAATTAGTACTAGTCTTTTTCAAATAGACGGTCAAACATATACCCAGATGGTATTGCCTGAGGTTTATGGAGGAGGTATTCGTGTAAAAAAAATTACATTGGAAGTTCCACAAACCAATGACTTGTATGAGTTGAATTATACTTATTCCGATGGTCTAGTTACTGTGGAACCAGACCGTTATCAACGTAGTGCAAATTATACATTGATTAAAAATAAATCAAGAGGAGACCGTCATGCAGGAGCTCCGGCAGTTGGATATTCCAATGTTAAAATTACTCTTGGTAACGAAACTACTAATACGGGTTCAATCGCTTACAACTACAAAAATTATTCGCGACCATATTATATCGGAGATAACCCAAATGTAGGTGGTGCTTCAGTAGAGGAAACAACGGGTGGTGGGTCTTATGATATTCAATTGTTGTATAATGGCAGTGGTTGGGTTGAAGTTCCTTTAGATACCCCACCGATTCCGGATGGTTTAGGAGGGTATGTTCCTTCAAAAATAATAAGTAAATACATGACCATAGATTACACCCTTAGCTTGATTGATTTCCACTCAAACCAAACCAATTTTGGTCAAGTGAATAGTGTTACCATGTACGATGCAAAAGATGTGGTGGTTTCTAAAACGTTGTATGAATACAGCAATCCTGCAAATACAGAGGATGCTGTAGGAAATGTTCAAGAGGTATTTTATGATTATATAGATGTTCGAACAGATGATACTGAACGAAAAATATTCAAAAATACCTATATGAGAAGTACCCCGGTAACCCATCTAAAAAAAGAAACAACCATTAAGGATGGATTGGTTACTGTTGTAAATTATGCAGAGCGAGATAATTTTACTGGCTTACCAACAAAAATAACCACTACGGCTTCCGGTTATGCTCAAAATACCTTAGAGAAAACTTATGCGTATGAAACTAATTCTACGATGGGAGCTAAAACCAGTAACATAAACAACCTAAACATACTGACTCCTGTTCAAGAAGAAATAGAAAGTAGGGGTACTGGTTCAAAATACGAGTGGAGTGATAATCATTTAACCAGAGAATGGAATGTTGGCAGTCAAAAATACACTTTAACACCTATAACATCTATTTGGTCGTCTACAGAAATATCAACGTTTAATGGTTTAGGTGCCGGAGCTCCTCTTTGGAAAAAATTAAGAAGCAGTACCTTGTATGGAGGTAGAAATAACACACAAAGAGTAGAACGAAAAGACATAAAAGATGGATATTCAGCTGTAAAATTCGGCTACGATAACCGATTTAAAATAGCAGAAGTAAGCAATTGTAATTACGCCAGCTTTGCTTATTCAAGTTTTGAGAGTTTAAATGAAGTGGCATCAGGAGTTTATCATTTTGATGGAGAAGTAATTAAAGGAAGCAGTAATCGGGTAGGTGTAACAGGCTCAATAAAACCTCATACAGGGGATTATATGGTAGAAGTACCTTCAAATCAATTTGGGGCTTCATACAAAGCTATTGTAGAGAATGAAACGATTGGTAGTGAAACATTCGAGCGAGGAATTCAAATTGGTAGAACGTATGTTGCAAGTGTATGGGTACATAAAGACAGCCCTGATGAAGCCAAATTGGTTTTTTCTTTAGATGGATCTGATGGATCTGGAAACGTATCGGATTACAAATCCATAAGAAAAGACGCTACAGATGCTATTCAAATTGGAGATTGGATACAGTTGAATCTTACTTTTACCATTCCTGCAAATTATGTTTCATTAGGAGGCCCTCTTGGTCTTAATGACATGAGAGTGTATATGTGGAACAATGGTAGTAGTTCTGCATATTATGATGATTTTGTAATTCACCCTGTTGATGCTCAATTTACAGGATATGTATATGATGAACGACTAGGATTGGTAAAAGCAGTAATAAGTAACGATAATTTTTATACTAGATTTGAGCATGATAATTCAGGAGAGGTTATTTCAACCTTTAAGGAAACTCAAAATGGAGATAAAATAGTGAAATCATCTGACTACAATTTTAAGAGAAATTAACCCTTTGAATTGATAAAAGTTAAAGAATATACCGAAGAAGATGAGTTCCAACAAAGATTGTTGGAGCTAGAAAAACAATTGCATCAAACCAAGCAAGAACTTGATCGAACCCACCAGCAAAACAAAGAATTAGAATCTATACTGTTAAAAACAAGTTCCACCAAAAAATCAAAGATTATTACCATACGTGGAGCCACCAAAATAGATTTTGTAAACATTAACGACATTATTTATTGTATGGCAGACGAAGCCTATACCCATTTACAACTCACAAACGAAAAAACAATTATTGCAGCTAAACCGTTAAGCACGTTTGAGCAATTGTTAGATGTGCAGCCATTTTTTAGAGTAAGCAAAAGTTGCTTAATCAACACCGATTACATTGTTACTTTTTACAAAGATAGAAACCAAATTCTGTTGCAAGGTGATGTATTGATTGATGTTGCCAGAAGGAGACGGATTGACTTTTTGAAGATGTTTGATAGATGAAAAAAAGATAAAATTCTTGTGAAGAAGTAAAGAAAATTAAAACTTAATAGAGAACTAGAAGTAGGTTAGTAAAATATCTATTAACAAATCATCATAATTGATTTGAGGTTAATTTATTTTATTAGGGTAAGTGTTCCTTTTTTAACCATAATTTCATTAGATTTTTTATAGTTTACAATAAAAAAGTATGTTCCTGAAGGAACTACACTACCTGTAGTTGTTCTTCCATCCCAACCTCTATTTTTTTGTGTAGATTCAAAAAGTTTTAATCCCCAGCGGTTGTATATTTCTAAGCTTATAAAATCCATTCCTTTTAGTAGGATTAAAAATTCATCATTTTGTCCGTCTCTATTTGGGGTAAAAACACTTGGAATAAGAATATAAGATTCACAATTTAACTGCAAATCTAACACATTGATGGTGTCTGATTTAACACAATTCAAACTGTCGGTTACAGTTACAAAATAAGTTCCTGATTGTAAATGATCAATAAAGGAGGCTGTACTTCCAGTATTCCAAATGTAAGTGATAGGAGGAGTAAAGGATGTTAAATGAGTAATTATACTTCCTAAATTCTCTTCACAATTATCGTCTACTTTAATCAAAGTAAATTGAGGAGTGTTTTTGATAGTTAAATCTGTGATAATGGTATCACAGTTATTTATTACATCTGTATAAATTCCAGAGGTTGAATAAATATTTGATCCAACCACTATACTAAACCCTTCACATTCTACAAACGTTTGAGTTGTTTTTGTTGAAGTTAGTATGGTTAAATTTAGAGTTACAATACTGTCACAGCCTAATGAATTGATTAAAGTGACTGTAGGTGAAGTCGTGCTTGAGGTATAAGTAGAGTTACAAGCAGTTTGTATATCTGTACCAATAGTTGAATTGATTGTTAAATTCAATGTAATAACACTATCACACCCTAATGAATTAGTTAAAGTGACTGTAGGTGCAGTAGTGCTTGAAGTATAAGTATTTCCATCTATCCAAATCAATGAATTACAAGCAGTTTGAATATCGATGTAGGTCGTAGTATTTTTAACAGTTAAGTTTAGCGTTACTATACTATCACAACCTACCGAATTGGTTAAAGTGACTGTGGGTAAGCTTGTACTTGATGTATAAGTAATCCCATCTATCCACACCAATGAATCACAAGCATCTTGTATATCGATGTAGGTCGAAGTATTGTTAATGGTTAAGTTTAGCGTTACAATACTATCACAGCCTAAGGAGGTAGGGATAGTATCAAAGTAAGTGCCGGAACTATTGTATATATTTCCGTTGGGAGCTGTATAATTATTGCATGCAGATGTAGTGACCGTTAAAAAAGTTGTGTTACAATCATTAAATTTAACCAAAAATCCGTCACTATAGTCTCCACTTGGAGTCCCAGCGGCATGCGTAGTTTGATGAGCACCAGGAGTGGAAATTCCGGTTATAGTTGGTCCCCCATGTGTAACCCCAGCCATATATATATTTCCATTATTATCCGCTTTACAATGTCTACCAAGATCTGTGTTTTCTCCACCGTAATATGTCCCCCACTGACGAACACCATTAGTATTGAATTTCACTAAAAAAGCATCTTGATTAAACGACCCTATAGGACCTCCACCATGAACTGTTTGATGTGCGCCAGGGGTAGAAATTCCAGATAACGATTCGGTATTTCCTGCAATAAATATATTGTTTTCATTATCTATAGTACAACTTTCAGCAGCGGTTGCTAAATTGCCGCTATAATAAGTAGCCCATTGACGCATACCTGAACTATTAAACTTCACTAAAAAAGCACTACGGCGACTCATACCAACGGTATTAATTGTTTGATGAGCACCAGGAGTTGAAATTCCAGAAACTGATTCTGTGGCACCTGCTATATATATGTTCTCCGCAGTATCTAAAACACTAGAAAAACCTTGATCTGAATCAACCCCCCCATAATATGTGCCCCATAGACGAGTGCCAGAGCTATCAAATTTTACCAAAAACACATCCTCAAAAGAACCTCCTCCTGCATGAGCTGTTTGATAGGCACCTGGTGTTGAAACCCCTGAAATAGAACTAGTGGACCCTGACAAATAGATTTCTCGGCTTGAGTTTATTAAACATGATAATGCAATAGTAGAACCAGTACCACCCCCAAAATAAGTTCCCCATTGACGAACACCATTGCTATTAAATTTTGCTAAAAATGCTTCATACGATGTGCCAACAAGGGCAAATTGATGTGCTCCAGAGGTAGAAATTCCACTATTAGACTTTGAACCCCCACAAAGGTACACATACCCATAATCATCAACTGAACATTCGCCTACATATTCAATTTCTGAGCCTCCATAATAAGTTCCCCAAAGACGAACACCGCTGCTATTAAATTTTGCTAAAAAACAGTCTTGCCCTCCACCATTATTTGTTTGGTGTGCTCCAGGAGTAGCGATTCCATTCGTAGCATAAGCAACTCCGGCTAAATAAATATCACCGTTATTAGTTACTGCACAAGAACCTCCACCATCAGGTCCATCCCCGCCATAATATGTTCCCCATTGACGAACACCACTACTATTAAACTTTACTAAGAAAGCATCACTCCAAGAATTTAAACTGGCACCTCCACCATTAGTTGATTGATGTGCTCCAACAGTAGCTATTGCATTGAATGCAAGTGACTTACCAGCAATATATACATTTCCTGAAGAGTCAGTAGTACAAGAATAAACATCATCTGGACCTACCCCTCCGTAAAATGTTCCCCATTCACGAACAGGAGGATCGATATACAATTTTTCTTCTTTATTATATTTTCCAACGCTAATACTTAAAATATTGCCTTCTAATTTCCATTTAGCATCTATAATTTTATCTCCTTGATATGCTACTGGTTTTCCCTCTTCAATTATCCCCAATGGCGTTTTCAGTAACAAAGTTCCGTTTTCTTTTATTTGCAATTCTGCCCCTTCTATGCGTAATTTAATTAGTCTATAATCAGCATTTGGCTCTACTACAAAATCATATTTTAATGTGGTTCCTGATCCATAATAATGCATATCAATCCCTTCATACAAACCTTTTAACCAAATGCTTTTATATTGTTTAACAAACAGGGCAGGTTCACCTTCTGGTACGTTGTAATAGTTGTTAAACCCTGATAAAGGCTCTTTTTTTTGAATTACACAATCTGTTCGGGTACCTAGCCAGAATATGTCTGTTCGATAGGTAGTTATTTGACTTGGAATTTTTCTTTTTTTTTCTTCAATTCCTAATATTAGCTCCTCTTCTTTCCAACTATCTACTCTATATTGTTGATATGAAATTCCATTTTTTCTAAGGTGATAAGTCATATTACCACTTTCCCCACTAAATAATACATCAGGTCGAAGTTTCAAATATTGGTCATGAACCTGCCCTTTGTTTTCAGTAAAAGTAATGCCTTCGTTTTTCAACAAAACTCTTTCTTTATCATTTATAGTAGAAGATTGAGTTTTTCCAAATAGAACAACAAACATTAATACTATGACTAAAGTTATTCTCTTCATTACTTACAGTTATTATTTATCCATCTTATCAGTTTCACAAATTTATTTAATTATATACAATAAAACTATAAATTATCGATTTCGTTACAAGCCCAAACTAACAAGATCTACCACATTAAAACAAAAAGATTGGAAACAGCTTTTAGATAGATTAACAAAAACTGAAGAGGAGTTGGCAGAAGTTGAAAAGCAAAAAGTTGAATTAGAAAATTTACTAGTTTCAGTCAATTCTTCGACTAAAAAACCGAATATTATTTCCATTAAAAGTGCTACCAAAATAGAATTTGTTTCAATTTCTGATATTGTGTATTGTAATGCTGATTTTGGGTATACCGATATACAGTTAAAAAATAACAAAGTCATTACAGCAGCAAAACCACTAGCTACGTTTGAGCAAATGCTAGAAGAACATTCGTTTTTTAGAGCAAACAAAAGTTGCTTAATCAATACCGATTATATCGTTACTTTTTACTAAGATAGAAATCAAGTAATA
Source organism: Bacteroidota bacterium (assembly GCA_016183805.1). Classification (GTDB taxonomy): domain Bacteria; phylum Bacteroidota; class Bacteroidia; order Flavobacteriales_E; family Vicingaceae; genus Vicingus. Next base: position 15,400 of record JACPDX010000082.1, on the reverse strand, counting down.
CTTCAAGGAAACCTTGCCATAGAAATATCTAGAAGAAGACGTGTAGAGTTTTTAAAGCTGATAAAGTAACAATTTTTATCAGCAATAACTACCGTTAAATAAAAAAATGAACCACTCCACTTTTCATTAACCTTTTTAATATAATTTAGAACCTCATTCAATTCAAATTTAAATGAGGAAACATAAAAAATTAAAAGCCTACTCCATGCTCCAAATAATGGGAGCAATACTAATTGCAGGAATCTTAACTGCATTGGCTGTACCGTCCATAATGAAAGCAGTAACCAAAGCAAAACAAGGAGAAGCAACCTCCCAGTTAGAACACATCTATTCTTTAGAAAGATTGTATTTTATGGAGTTTTCAAAATATTCATCCGATTTGGAAGAAATAGATTTTGAACAACAAAAATTAGTTACCGAAGATGGAGGTGCTCGATATAAAATTGAAATAGTAGAATCAAGTACCACAACTTTTATAGGAAGAGCCACTGCTGTGCAAGATTTTGATGGCGATGGTGTATTTAATGTTTGGGAAATTAATCAAGACCGAACCATTACCGAAACCGTTAAAGATTAATGGAACTAACCATACTTACCATATTGTTAGGATTATTGGCTGTTGTTGTTTTTCAGGACTTTAAAAGCAGGAGCATCAGCTGGTTTTTAATACCACTACTATTTGTTGCTTTTATTGGTAGTGCCATATTAAAAATAGATGTACAGGAATTCATTCTCTATTCAGGAATTAATCTGTCCATAATTGTCATGAATTTATTGGGAGTAACCCTGTTTGTCTGGTTAAAAGAAAAGAAACTAAAAAACATTGTAGATACTTATTTAGGGCTTGGCGATATCTTATTCTTTTTGGTGCTAACCACTGTTTTTTCTCCTTTGAATTTTATCGTGTTTTATTTAGGCAGCATTATGCTAATTACCATTATTTATGGATATATCATACTGTTTAACAAACAAAAAAACACGTTAATTCCTTTAGCTGGAGCCATGAGTGTGTTATTAATGATGGTATTAGTTGCTGATGTACTGATACCAACATTTAATGTATATCAAGATATTATTTTATTGAATGAGTAATTCAAGACACATACCATTGAGTGCAGAAATGCAACAGACTATTTCAACAGAACAGGCTTGGCATTACCACATCGTACCTAAGAGTGTTGATAATGATTTGATGGTTTTTTATGCCGATGAAGATAAAATGAACTCGGCTTTGAGTGATGAATTGGAAATGATTTTTGGTAAAACCATTAAAATCATCCCCACATCACCGGAATTAATTAATCAAACCTTAGGAAAATATTACCGCTTAACCTATAAAAACAAAAGAGCAGAAACGATAAGTTTTGATACGAATAATTCCGATGATTTTGTGTCATATCGAAAAATATGAAGAACGTTGTAGAGTTCGATTAAGAATAGATGGAAAACTAATTGAAAAATATGTTATTCCTGCAAATGATTATCCAGCATTAGTAAACAAATTAAAGATTAAAGCTAATCTGGATATTGCCGAAAAACGTTTGCCTCAAGACGGAAGGATAACTTTTGAAAATGCAGCACATAAATTTGACATAAGGGTTTCTTTATTACCCACCTTACACGGAGAAAAAATAGTGATGCGTTTATTGAGTAAAGATGCTACTAATATTGATATTAATGAATTAGGATTTGATTCCAAACAATTGAAAGATTATTTAGAAGGAATTAAAAAACCCAATGGAATCATTCTGATTAGTGGTCCAACAGGTTCGGGTAAAACAACCACACTATACGCAACCCTAAAAATATTAAACGAAGAAAAAACCAACATCTTAACCATTGAAGACCCTATTGAATACACCCTAGAAGGAATCAATCAAGTACAGTTAAAAGAAGATATCGGCTTAGGTTTTGCATCGGCTTTACGTTCATTTTTGCGTCAGGACCCTGATGTTATTATGCTCGGAGAAATAAGAGATGGAGAGACCGCTCAAATGGCAATTCGAGCTGCACTTACCGGGCATTTAGTTTTATCTACCATTCATACCAATTCAGCTTGGGGTACTATATCTAGGATGATAGATATGGGAGTGCCTTCTTACCTATTAGCAAACACATTGAGCTTAAGTGTTGCTCAACGTTTGGTAAGATTATTATGTCCGAATTGTAAAGAGCAGAAAGAATTTAATGTTTCATTATTTCCAAGTAATTATAAAGCTCCTCGAACATTAAAATGCCATTATGAACCTGTTGGTTGCGAAAAATGTTTTTATACAGGATATAAAGGAAGAAAAGCTGTGTATGAAGTTGTGCCAATAGACTTTGAACTTTCGGAATGTATTAAAAATGAAAAGTTCAATGTAAGAGAAGAGTTAAAAAACAAAAATATTAATCAGTTGATGGACAATGCTTTTGATTTATTTGAAAAAGGTGATACATCGATGGATGAAGTTTATTCCATGTTAATGAGTAATTATTAAACAATGAAAAGATTTTTAGAAATAGCAACCATCGTCATTTGTGTTTTTCTTAGTTTAAGCGTATATGCTGACGATAGAATAAAACAAATCGAATCTAAATTAAACTCCTTAACTACAGAAATTCCAGGACTGGAAGAAACAGTAGAATTATCGGTAAGTGGAGTTTCTATTCAGGAATTTATGAGAGGGCTTGCTGATGCTCACAAATTAAATGTAAGTGTTGACCCTTCTATTAACCAATCCATTGTCAATAATTTTGTGAGTGCCACGGTTTCTGATGTGTTGATTTTTATTTGCAAGGAATACAACTTAGACATCAATTTTATTGGTAGTATCATGTCAATAGTTAAATATGAAAAACCAAAAGAAGTAACAGTAAAAATGTTAAATATCGATTATAACTCATCAACAGATAAATTATCGCTAGACTTAAAAAATAACCCTATTGACGAAGTGGTTAGGATTATTACACAAAAATCCAATAAAAATGTAGTGTTAGCTTCAGGAGTAGCTCCAAAAGAAGTAAGTGTATATATTCAAGACATGGCTTTTGATAATGCACTAGAAAACATGGGTGTAGCTAATGATTTGGAAATTGTAATAACAAAAGACAATACGTACATTATTCAAAAAACTAACGTTGAACAAACAAATTCTTCTACTAATTTTAATTCTAGTCCTCAAAAAAATACAGCTGGTACAAACAAAAAAGTAAGCGGGTTTAGTTATGAAGTCAAAAAACCTTCAGAGGTATCTGTAATAGGTGTCGATGTGTTGATAGAGGATGTTATTAAGAATGTGTCAAAAGATTTAGGCATTGATTACTTTTTTGTTTCGGAAATTAAAGATAAAACAACAATCAATGTCAAGTCGACAACATTCAATGAATTACTTGATAACATGTTTAATGGAACCAACCTAACCTACGACATTAAAAATGGTATTTATGTATTTGGAAAAAGAGAAACTGAAGGATTACGAGTAACTAAAGTTATTCAACTACAGCACCGCTCAGTAGAAAAGGTTCTTGGTGTTATTCCTGATGATATTAAAAAAGGAGTTGATGTAAAGGAGTTTGTAGATTTAAATAGTCTTATACTAAGTGGTTCACATCCCCAAATTGTAGAAATAGAAAACTTTATCTTCAAAATTGACAAGATTGTTCCTGTTGTACTCATTGAGGTTATGATTGTTGATTATTCAAGCAACAGAACCAACACCACAGGAATTGAAATGGGATTAGGTGAAAACCCTGCCACTACCAAAGGAACCGTTTTTCCAGAAGCCAACATGAATCTAAGCAGTACCTCTATTAATAATTTAATAGAAAGCTTTAATGGTTATGGAATCTTAAACTTAGGCAAAGTAACTCCCAACTTTTACTTAAACATCAAGGCTCTTGAAACACAAGGGGTTTTGAGGGTAAAATCGACACCAAAACTAGCGACATTAAATGGTAATGAAGCTACGATGAAAATCGGAAACACCGAATATTATGTTGAACAAACCACCAACACACTTGCTAATCAAACTACACAAACAATAAACACTAGAGTATATAAATCGGTCAATGCAGATTTAGCCGTAACCATTAAACCTTTTGTTTCAGGAGACGACCAAATTACGATGGAAATATCCGTTTCTCAATCTGATTTTACTGAAAAAATTGAACCAGGAGCACCTCCAGGTACCGTATCAAGAGATTTTACTTCATTAATTCGAGTGAAAGACCAAGAAATGATTCTATTAGGTGGACTTGAAGAAAAAGCCATTCGTGAATCTGGTCGAGGTGTTCCTTTTTTATCAAGAATCCCTATCATTAAATGGTTTTTCAGTAGCCGAAGCCGAGAGAAGTCGAAAAGCAAACTAAACATCTTTATTAAACCGACTGTAATTTATTAACCAGTGTTAAATTTTTTAAATACATATAAACTTATTAAAGGGAAGGCTGCAATTGGCGTTGAATTGTTATTCAATACAAAAGACAGTTTTACTTTAATTGCTCAAGAATTAGAGGTTAAAAAAGAGCATATAGAAATCAATAAAAGATGGGTGGATATTACTTTAGAAGAATTAGCAAAAATCAACACTAAAAAACTCCCCATCTATTTTTCCATTGGAGGGAAAGGGATTATACACAAAAAAGTTAAGTTTAACGACTATACAAAAGATCAGGAATTACTAAGCCAGGTCTTACCTAATGCAGTATTAAAAGATTTTTATCTTCAGAAATCCAATGTGTTAAGTAATGAATGTTGGGTTTCGATTATTAGAAAAGACTTGCTGGATGGTTTAATATATAAATTCAAAGAGCAAAATCTGTTTAGTGTTCAAGTCTATTTAGGTCCATTTATTTTGGAGAACATCATCCCTCTTGTTGATCATCCAGTGATTAAGACTACTTTGTATGAATTACTTGTTGAAAATAACACCATTATTCAAATGGATAGTTTAGCTAGTGTATCAGAAGGGGAAGAATATAATATAGAAGGAGAGCATGTTAATTCTCATGAATTAATTGCCTTTGGTTCAGGGTTGAGTCATTTTATTCCATTAAGGGAGTTAAATCCTATTCTCTGTAATGAAATAACGGCAATTGAAGAAGAATTTTACAATAAGAACAAATATGTAGCTGTTGGTTTTTCAATATTGGTATTCTTTTTTCTCCTTACCATTGGAAATATGTTGTTATATAATAGCTATCAAACCATTAACAATACCTTGCAATATCAAGTGAGTAGCAATAAAAAATATATCGATGAATTGGGTGTTCTTCAAAATGAGTTATTAATCAAGGAAGAATTTGTAAAAAATAGTGGCTTAACACAAGCATCAAAAGTTTCTTTCTATGCAGACCAAATCGCGTTGAGTACACCTAATAGCATTCAATTAAATCAATTGTTTATTAACCCTTTAGAGAAACAAATTAAAAAATCTGAAGACATTCTGTTCAATTATAATAAAATAAAGTTGATGGGTTCTGTTAGCAGTAGTATAGAGTTAAATTATTGGATTAAAGAAATAAAGAAATACAAATGGGTTACAGACATTATTGTCATCTCTTTCATTCAAAAAAATATTGAAACAGCCGGAGAATTTGAAATAGAAATCAGTATCAATTGAAAAAAAAGATAACATATAAAAACAAACTATTATATCTTCTTATATCAGGAGGGTTATTTTGCGTTATATTATACAATCTAGCCATATCAGACACATTAAACCTAGCCATTGAAAATAATACATTAGAGGGTCAAATTATTGAAAATATTGATGCTCCTAAACAAATTCAATCTATCAAACAAAAGTTACTAAAAATTGAACAGTTAATTGGGGACAAAAACCAACATGAGACCAATGTTCATCAATTATTATTAGAATCGATTACTCAATACAATCAAAAAAAAGCATTGGTTTTACAAGATTTCCCTCAACCATTTATTAGTTCAAACAATGGTTATGTAACAAAAACTGCAAAAGTTACAGTAGAAGGAGATTTTATAAATCTTTTAAAACTCGTTTATTTTTTAGAGCAGAATTATCAAATCGGCAAAGTTGTGTCAGTTAATTTTGAAACAACCAAGGAACTATACAAAAGAAAAAGAGAATTACATTCAACCATTTATATACAAGACATAAAAGCAATAAAAGATGAAAATAATTTGTAAAAACCTGTCAATATTACTGTTAACAATTGTGCTGTTTTCATGTAAAGACTTTATAGAGGAAGATATTTCTCATGATATGGTTGTATTAAGAGCACCAGCAAATAATTTGCAGACAGTTATCTTAACACATACCTTTTGGTGGGATGAATTAGATGGGGCTGAACAATATAATATGCAAATAGTAGAAGGAACTTTTTCTTCTGCCATAAAGCTGGTATTAGATACCACCATTGGGCTGAACAAGTTTAATTACACGTTTTATCCCGGAAGTTTTCAATGGAGGGTAAAGGGAATAAATAATGGAAGTGAAACGTATTATACAACCTTCTCATTAGTCGTTGATAGTACCAATGATATCACCACCCAAACAGTAGTATTGAACTCGCCAAGTGCAGATTTTTTTTCGAACCTAAATTCAAATACGTTAAGGTGGGATGGTATTTATCTAGCCAGCAATTATAACATAGACATCAGGGAAAATTCTTGGAGTGGTAATTCGGTAACAGGTTTTCCGATATCTACCACTAATTTAGAATACACTGTTGTTTTAAATGATGGAGTGTATGAGTGGGGAATACAGGCAGAAAATTCAGTGTCAAATACCTTTACTGGCTATTCGAAACGAACATTGACCATTGATACAGGAATTCCTGATACTGTTGCATTAAGTTTACCATTGAATAATGCCATTTTAGGTGATTCAAATTACACTTACACATGGACTCATCCATCTACAGATAATGGGACTTCGTTAACCGATAGTATATTTTTCTATACTGACATCAATGGGTCAGTTTTATTTAAATCTGGGAGAGGAACATCAAACAACTATACAGATTCATTGGGCTTGGGAACTTACTATTGGAGGGTTAGATCTTCTGATGAAGCTGGTAATGTAAGTGGATTTACAACAATGAGAGCATTTACAATAAATTAATGGCTAAGGATAAGAAAACCATATACATTATGCTACCTGTTGTATTACTGGTATGGGCTTTTGTTTTTTATCAGTTGTATGGCTATTTTTTTTCTGAACCACATTATTTAGTTAATGAAACAACTGTGAAAGTAGCTTACGATAAGATTAAAGATGATTCATTTACCATAGTTGCAGATTACAGAGACCCTTTTTTAGGGAACAGAGCAGCAGAAGGAAACAACTATGAAAGTTCATCTAACATGAATACCCTACCAAAATCGAATGTAGCTACTAATCATGATAAAAACATTTGGCCAATTATTAATTATAAAGGCATGATTAAAAATAATAATTCAAATAAAAGGATAGGTATAATCGTAATTAGTGGAAGTGAACACCTGGTAAAAAAAGGTAGTATTATCAATGAAATAGCTATTGTAGAAATTGATAAGACACAAATTAAAGTTCGTTTTCAAAATGAAAATAAAATAATATCAAAATGAAGAAGAAGCACCTTATATCAGTGTTAATAGTGATGCTTGCATTTTATAATGTCAATGCTCAGAAAGTAGAAGAAATTACACACAGAAAAATATATATTCATCACAATGATTCTTCTATTGAATGTAGTGTTTTGTTGTCTAATAAAAGAACCAAAGCAAACATTAGGACGAGCTATTATTGGTACGACAAAGATAAAATATTAATGAATCAAGGTGGCTTTGGAGATAAGTTGTTGGATGGATTATATCAAGTTGTTACAAAAAACAGGCAATTAATTACTGAGGGACACTTTAAAATTGGTGCAAAATCAGGAGTTTGGAAAAGATGGAATGAACAAGGTCTATTACTGGATGTATATCATTGGAATAAAGGGCAAACAAATGGTGAGTACCAATTGTTTGATAAAGGAGAATTGATTGAACAAGGGCAGTATAAGAATGGGTTGTTACATGGTAAACAATTGATTTACCAGAAAGACACAACGATTATAAATAAATACAAGGAAGGTAAACTAGTTCTACCTAAAGAGAAAAAAGAACCTGTTTTGAAAGAAGGTAAGGAGAAGGAGTCGAAAAAAAAGATCCCAAAAGAGAAAGAGCAAGAAGGTGTTGTAAAAGACCATAAAAAGAAGTCCAAAAAAGAAAATGATTAAAGCAGGAGCTTTATTATACGCCATGTTCTTAGTTATTGTTAGTTCAATAATCAGTTCATCATTTATTTTAATCAATTACCACAATAATACCTTTGTTTTAGGAGCTTTAAAGCAAGAACAGTTGTTCAGAGATGTAAATTCTGGAATTAATTATGGGCTTTCATTTAATGAAGAAATCCCTTACAATCAAAAAGTAGAAGTGAACTTATTTGATGATGAACAGCATCACGTAACTTTATATAAAAAAAATTGGGGAGCCTTTTACTTGTTAACATCAACAGCAGAATGGAGGGACAAAACAGTTTCAAAAACTGCATTTGTTGGAGCAAATATTGACGATGAAAAAAAAATAGCGGTTTATTTAGCTGATCAAAACAAACCTTTGTCCCTCACAGGCAACACCAAAATATCAGGTAATTGTTATCTACCTAAAGCAGGAGTAAAAAGAGCTTACATTGAAGGTCATGGGTTTTTAGGGCAGAAATTAATTGATGGAGAAACGAGGTATAGTGAGGTAAATTTACCTTCTATTAATAAAAAGCTTTTTGAAGACAATTACGCTAATTTCTCATTAGAAAATTCTACGCTGGATAGTATCGTTGACTTTGCACTTTTATTAGATAATGACACGATTATTAATTCTTTTCTAAACAAAACATTGGTATTGTATTCTCCCAACTCTATTGTATTGGAGAATAAATATGTAGTTGGTAATATTAAAATACTTTCTAATAAGAACATCACCGTTAAATCATCTTCTAAAATTGATAACATCATTTTGTATTCAAAAGGAATAATTCTTGAAGAAAATACGGTAGCCAATGTACAGCTATACGCAACAGATAGTATTTCGATTGAAGACAATTGTAAGTTAAGTTATCCATCCGTCATTAGTGTGTTAGGAAAAGGTGAAAGTAAAGTGCAACGAAAAATTGTAATCGGAAAACAGGTAAAAATTAAAGGAGTTGTTTTTTTAGTTGATGAAAACACCATTCAAACAAATCTTTCAAAAGTTGCTATAGGTGAAAAAAGTGAAATAATGGGTTACATCTATTCATCAGAATTATTAGAGTTAAACGGAGATGTTATTGGAGGAGTATATTGCAAGAACTTTATGTTAAAAACACCCTCTTCAATATACCACAATCATTTAATGGATGTGAAAATAGACCGTGAAAACCTACCTAAAGATTTTGTAGGCGTGGCATTGATAAAGGATATAATTAATCATCAAACCATAAGATGGGTAGATTAAGGCATAAAATAAAAGCATTTACCATTTTAGAATCAATGGTTTCCATGGTGATTGTGATGATTGTTTTTGGTTTAAGTTCTATTGTTATGATTAATATGGCTAATTCGGGTATCACAAAAGATGAACAACTTGCTCATGCTCTTGTTAAATTATTACGAAATGAAACCATAAAGCAACATCGTTTTATTGATGAATCGATAGTTGAAGGAGATATAACTATTGAAAAATCCATTTTAGATTATAGAAATGGAAAAAATGTAAAAATAATGTTGATGGAGGCTTATCGTGGAGATAAAAAGATGTTTGAAAACAAAGAGTTAATTCTAATAAACTAAAAATGAAACTGAAGGCATTTTCTTTTTTGGAAGTAATGGTGGCAATAGTTATTTCAGGAATGGTTATTAGTACTGTATACACAGCCTATGTTTTTACCTACAAACAATTCTTCAAATATGCTTCTATAAAAGCCGAAATCAGAGATTATTTTGAATTTTCACAGGTATTTAATACTGATTTTGAACAAGCAAAAACCATAACTAAAATGGATGAAAAAGAGGTAAAAATGCAGTGGTTGAATAAAAGCGTTGCTTACGAATTTGACGAAAATTACATCCTTCGTACTGTTGATGTTCATGTGGATACTTTTTTCTTAATCAATTCAGCTATAGAACTTAATTTGGTAGATCCATCAAAAGAAAATGGCTTGATTGATTACCTAAGAATTACGGTTAAAGAACAATCGTTATCTTTTTATAAGAATTACGGAGCACAAATTAACATGAAAGAGTAGCCTTGGGAATTAACATTAAAAATATCGATAATCATACATCTACTTCTAAGCAAGTAGAAAAAAATGATTCAAAGAGCATATTAGCTATTTTGAATCAAGACATCAGTTTTAATTCGAATTTCCCTGATAAAAAAAAGGAACAGTTTTATTCTGAAATTAGTTTATTATTAGCTGCTGGTACTGACATTAAAACGGCGTTAGAATTAATTGTTGATGAAACAGAAAAGGAGAAAGACAAGAAATTACTGGAGGGAATCAAAAATGATATTATCAACGGACTAAGTTTTTCAGAAGCTCTTCAAAAAACTGGAAAATTTACTGATTACGAATTTTATTCTATAAAAGTAGGTGAAGAAAGCTCTCGTGTGGATGTTGTTTTAAGTGATTTATCCATTTATTTTAAAAGAAAAATAGATCAAAAAAGAAAACTCTCTAGTGCATTGTCTTACCCCATTGTGTTATTGGCTACAGCACTAGGAATGGTTGTTTTTCTATTGAAATTTTTAGTTCCAATGTTTCAAGATATTTTTAAGAGTTTTAATAAAGAACTGCCTGGAATTACGCAGTTTGTTATAGATGCTTCTGAAACGATTGGTGATTATTTTTTACTTATTCTATTGTTAATCGCAGGCACATTTGTATTTGTTTATTTAAACAGAAAAAAAGTATGGTTTAAAACCATTACTGCCAACCTTGTTTTAAGAATACCTATTATTGGCGATATCACCAAAAAAATATATCTAACTCGATTTTGCCACTCTATGAATTTACTAATTAGCACAAGAAATCCATTACTAAATTCAATACAGTTAGTGATAAAAATGATTGATTATCAACCAATACAAGTTGCTTTGGAACAAGTAGAGCGAGATATAATGAATGGAAAGTTACTAAATGAAAGCATGAGGCAATTTCCCATCTTCCCGAAGAAGATGACATCATTGATAAAAGTTGCTGAAGAAGTTAATAAGTTAGATGCTATTTTTAAAAATTTAGATGAGCAGTATTCTAAGGAACTAGAGCATCAATCTGAAATGTTTGGGAAACTTTTAGAACCATTTGTTATTCTATTTATCAGTGTTATTGTTGGTTTTATTGTTATTGCCATGTACATTCCTATGATGGAAATTAATACAGGATTGTTTTAGTATTTATTTCAATTATATTGAAATCCCATTACTTAGCAAAAAGTGAAGAATATGTTTAATAAATTATTAAATGAATAAATCATTTCCTCTAATGAAAATTGAAGACCACTAGTGTAAAACACAATAACTTTAATGTTGTTTAGAATAAACTAATCCAATTACAACATTCCTTAAAAAAGCAATCAAATTTATTGATGCACTTTTAACAACAAAAGTTTATATAGCTATATTTCAATATGTTATGGCAGTAAAAAGTGGAGGATTTGAGGTTGAAAATACTCCACCTTGAGTACACACGAAACCATAGTAACTAGCTTGAGGAATATTAAGGTAAATAATACACCCATCTATATAAGGGCAGTTTGCTGGTCCGGTTGGTGCTGCTATGCCATTACTATAGATAGTTTGTTGATAAAACGCATTATAAAATCTACTAAAAGTTTTAGTACTTAATGCAGGAGCACTCATCACAATGTAATTATTCGTTAAATTTCTATATTTCACAAACGAACCGATAGGAATTTCAGCATTGTACATTTTATAGCCAACAGGTGGATAACAACCTGTATTATATGCATTTACATTAAATATGGTGTCATTTCCTGAAACAAAATCACCCCATATTGGAGGGATAAATATCGGGAAACTTGTAACATAAAGAGATGTGGTTCCTGTTGCACTAAATCCATAAGGTATGCCTGTAATGGTAATGGTGTCACCTGCAATAGTACTTATATAACCTAGTGGCGATCTTACACCTGAACCAGGCATATTAATAGAATCAGGGTAGGCAAGTTTTTGAGAAAAAATGTTATCCCCTATTTGGTATCTGTCAGCATCGATTCCTGTAATAAAATTGGCAGTTTTTGTCACAGAATCAATATTAATAGTAACATTTTCCATAAAATTATGATTAAAAGTCTCTTTATTGTTTTTAAAAAGACCACCTGGAACTGAGCCTATTTCTTCACCCCCTAATAAAATAGAACCAGTAGTATTTTGTATAGACACACTAGATTTTCTTGTTCCAGCAATTCTATTTAAACATTTAATCCAAACGTTTTCATACGTCACATTATGAATATCCTCTCCACCAGCATTTGAATGACCATGACTTACTACAACCCCTCCTTCTATCCATCCACCAGAAATAAGAAGTCCACTCGATTTAAACATAATCGGCATTTTAATGTCACAATTGGCAAAATATTCAATGCTACAATCTCTAAAAACGGCACTTGTACCTGAATATAAATGGTATGGAGGAGCAAAAATTTCATTAGATGGTAGTTTAAATTTAATTTGACATTCATTAAAGGTAATGTTATTAGTGGTAGCATATCCTAAAGACCAAATAGCTTCAAAATAACTTTTTGAAATTCTGGTTGGAGAAAACCCTATGTATTGAATATTTAAAAGTTGCTTTGTAAACCCTGCTAAATTTACATTTGATACAACTGGAGGGGTACCTTGTCCATCGCCAATCGAGTAACCATCTATAAAAGTATGTAGAAAATAACCGTAAATATTATCAATACTATTACTTCTTGATTGAGTTTGTCCACAAGCCCAAAAAGTATAACAATTTTTATAATTACTATTTTCTACCCTAATATTATCACCATTTTGAACACGATTTGATGGGTTATTTGCTATTGCAATATAGTGACCATTAAAAGCACAACCTCTAATAGTTAACATACTACTTCCTCCATTACTGTAATTTGTATAATAACTTGTATTATTAGGATATCTATTTAGAGTTGTTATGGTTGAGTCAAAAGGATCAATGGCTATTGCACAACTTGGAGAATTTTTGTTCATTCTAAATCCTGCATTAATCCTCCAATCATCTTTTTCCCATTCAACTATATTTTTAATAGCAGTAGGAAAAATTCCATTTCCCTTGAACACAATATTTTCAATTACACAATTTCTAGCCTCTTGAACGGCTATACAAAAAGTGGAATCAGAAAGATTAAATACTGTTGTTTTCCCATATCCTTGATTATCAGAATAGCATGATATATTACCTGATAGGGTAAATGTTATTAATTCATACTCTCCTGACCCCAGCTTTTCCGCTATAACGACTCCTTTGCTAAGATTAAAAACACCACCTCCAGCATTTATTTTAGAAGATTTTCTCCAATTTTTATAATATATTACGGCATTTATGGCTTTTTGAATTGCTGGTTGATCATCAATACCATCATCAGGAATTGCACCAAAATCTTCTATGTAATAACCTCTGTCACGAGGTTGTAAAATTGCATATTTATTGTTATTAGTTTTAACTATAACACAAGTATCTGTAGCAACACCACTAATGCTATCTTTTTGGACACAGTACTTAGCTCCAGAGGTTTTTACTGTAATATTGGCATTAATTGGAACATTCAAACTTAATATGTCACTGATTGCATTAACTTGATAATTATATTGGGTTGAATCTCCCAACACTATTATGTTGCCATTATTATCAACACCAATTTTTCTTAAATAATCAATATTGGTATTCTTCATGTAATCCAAATTTAACATGGTGTCAACTTCAAGTGTCCCTTCAATAATAACATCATCTTGATAAATAATTTGAGAATAACCTTGAATTGAAAATAAAAACATAACCAATACGAGACAAATTACATTCATAAAATTTAAGTTTTTCATATCTATAGTTTTAAATTTGGATTCTAATCAATTTATTTTAAGACTTCTTCAAGCACAAAAAGCACAAAGCTAAAAATCATCATATTATGTGCTAAAAAGCAATTTAAAAGTATATAAATATTTTAACCTATAATATGTTTTTAATTAGTCGCTACTTAAAAATTATTTAACATATTGATTGTTAATGTAATAAGTTCATAAATAGTTGTTTGTATAACAAGATTTATTAAATTTGGTCGTATTCCAAAAGTACTTATTGATGTTTTCAAAATTTAACTATTTGAAAAAACAAGCATTTTTATTTTTTACCCGGAAAAGTTCTTTTTTGTTTTCAGCAGAATTTATAATAGATGAGTACGTTGTTACAACTTTCCATAAAATTCGAGCTCCCTTAAAAAACAAAGCACGACTACTTAAATCGTCAACCATTTTCATAAAATCATCATGACCAACAAAGGATTCCATGCCAACTACCCTTTTAACACAACCAGGATTGCCTTTCCATGTAGAAATGGTAGATGCCGGAATAATTGTTGAAAAATTTATAGGCAAGAGATTATTAATAGCCAACAATTTTAAATTGGGGTGGTATGTGTTGTAGTGAGCCATAAAATTGAATTAAAGAGAGAAGCAAAGAAAGTGAATTGTTTGATTATTTTGTCCCAGTTTTGATAAATCTGGGGCTATGCTTAATAACCAAACAGTTAAGCTAAACCCCCATGTAAGTTGCCTCATTTACATGAAAAAACTATCATATACGGTACGTCGTGTCATTTTTTTCTGTTAAACTCGCTTATAACTTAAAAATTATGATAAAACGACAAACAACAACTTCCGGGATGGAATGGAACACCATGATCGGATTAACGGACCGATTGAAACGTGATGGTCATCATCGAGATTACCTATTAATTACGATGGGATGTTATTTTGGATTACGAATCTCTGATTTACTTTCTATCAAATGGAAAGATGTGTTGAATCAAGATGAATTAATTGTATTGGAGTCCAAAACTAAAAAACACCGGAAAATTACTATCAACGATAAAGTGAAAGAAGCGGTCGACTTCTGTTCAAATGAACTAAGGTTAAAAAACTCTTTTGATGATGGCGATTACATTCTTGTAAATCGTTGGGGAGGTCAACTTACCATTAGTTACATCAACAAACGTTTGAAAGCTTTATTTATAAAATATAATGTAAAAGTTCAGAATGCAAGTTCGCACACTTTACGAAAAACATTTGGTAAACGCATCTTTGAGAGTGATAACCAATCGGAACGCTCATTAATTTATTTGTCTGATATTTTTG
>JACPDX010000085.1 GCA_016183805.1 Bacteroidota bacterium | reverse complement strand
TGGAATATTCTTAAGATTATAAGAATAATCATTGAGTTCAATTGTGATTAAGTTCGTTCCTTTAGGATTGTCTAATGTTAGAATTAGTTTATTATTTGAGTAATATAATTTATTTGTATTAATAGTAATCGCCAAAGAATTTGGACAATAAGGATCCATTTTAATTAAGTTAGAGGCAAAATTGGTTTTACCATCTGTTGTGGTTAGTAACAATGATAAATTGTCATCATTAACATTGAACTTATAATTTGATAAATCTATTTCTTTTTTGGAAAAAGCATTATTATTGTCAAAAATGTAAAGAAAAAGTTTCTTTGACAATGTTTTAACAGTTAATATATAAAACTTATTATTTACACTAACTTTCTCTAGAACCTTTTCTTTTTTTATTTCGAAATCCAATTCAGTATTAACACCTTTATTTTCAATAAAATTAATTGAGGCAACATTTATTTTTTTATTTTTTTTATCTGTGAAAAATAAGTTGTAGATACTGTCTTTTATTGTATGTCCTACTATGTATTTATAGTCTTTATTTTTAAGGGTACTGGTTTTACTTAATATCTTGAATTGATCATCAAATAAATATCCATTAATGGTATTGTAATCAATTAGAAAAAAGACAATTTTACTATTGATAGTATCGATTATTGTGTATGTTTCTCTTACATCTTCTAATTCATAATTTAATTTTATTCCTTCTTTAAAGATAATTTCTTGACAAATGCTTAATAGAGGAAGTATTAATAAAAGAATAGAAGATAAAAATCTCATTTTTTAAGTGTTTTGATAAATACGAAGTTACAGAAAGTTTATAAAGTTAGAAGAGGAAGTTTTATTTTCACACTTACAAATTGTTACATTTTCACATTGTTACATTAACTTTGCAACTATGTTAGAAGATAAAAATCCAAAACCGGTAAGCGAATTAAGTCAACTCGGAGAGTTTGGTTTAATTAAACACCTTACCGAAAACATTGTTTTACAAAACAAATCATCTGTAAAAGGAGTTGGCGATGACGCTGCCGTGCTTCATTATAAAAACAAACAAACCGTTGTAACCACCGATTTATTGGTTGAAGGAGTTCATTTTGATTTACTTTATACTCCATTGAAACACCTCGGTTACAAGGCGGTGGTAGTAAATATTTCAGACGTTTATGCCATGAATGCCCATCCGAAACAAATTACCGTTTCGATTGCTGTTTCTAACAAAATGTCGATTGAAGGTTTGGAAGATTTATACGAAGGAATTGCTTTAGCTTGCAACATTTACGGAGTTGATTTAGTTGGGGGAGATACCACTTCTTCAACCTCAGGGTTAATAATAAGTGTAACAGCAATTGGCGAAGTCGAGGCAAAAGATATTGTATATAGAAATGAAGCAAAAGAACACGATTTAATTTGTGTTTCAGGCGATTTAGGTGGTGCTTTTATGGGATTACAATTGTTGGAACGAGAAAAATTGGTGTTTAATGAAACAAAAGGCATTCAGCCCGATTTTTCGGGACACGATTACGTGCTTGAACGACAATTAAAACCGGAACCACGACAAGATGTGATTCAAATGTTTGAAGAAATAGGCATTAAACCAACGGCTATGATTGATGTTTCTGATGGGCTTTCTTCCGATTTATTGCACATTTGTCATCAATCGGAAGTGGGTTGTGTAATTTATGAAGACAAAATTCCAATTGATTTTACTGTGGTGTCTCTAGCCCAGGAAATGAACCTCGACCCAACCGTTTGTGCCTTAAATGGTGGGGAAGATTACGAATTGCTTTTTACCATTAAGTTGGAAGATTATGAAAAAATAAAAGATCAAAAACGAGTAACTATTATTGGGCACATTACTGCGGATAAAGAAAATTATACCATCGTTGATAAAAATGAACAAGTGCATAAATTAGTAGCCCAAGGTTGGAATGCTCTGTTGAACAACAAAAATGAGTAATTTTATAGCGTGAAAATTGCAAAAAACATACTCAGTTTATTTTTAGTCCTTACCATACTCAATACGTTTATTGGTAAAACTGTTCACGAATTACTTTTTCACAATCACGAAGAAATTCATTGTGAAGCAACCACAACCCAACATTATCACGAGCAAAAATCTCCTTCAACCGATTTAGTTTGTAGTTTTAATTTCACTACTACATTTCTTACTATTCAGAAAAATGAATTAAAAGAACTTTTTGGTTTTTATAAAACAATAAAACCTGAAAAACATCAACGTTCATTTCAAAATCAATTCCTAGAAAAGCATTCTTTAAGAGGGCCTCCTTTTTGTTAAATATTGACTTAATAGTTTTAAGCTATTATAATTTCAATTCATTGAAACTTTATTTAAACAAAAATCATGAAAAAATTATGGATATTTTCTATCTTCTTGTGGATAGAAATAGCTAATATTTCAGCACAAACAATAAAAGGTCAGCTTACCGATGCTGCCACTAAAGAAAGCCTTCCCGGGGTTAATATTTATCTACCGGAAATTAAAAAAGGGGTAGTAAGTGATGTTGACGGAAATTTTGCAATCAAACTTTCTAGAAAAGGCACTTATAAACTTCAAATTTCTTTTGTAGGGTATGATATTATTTTAAAAACGGTAAACGTTGAGGAAGATTTAATCTTGAATTTTGAACTTACTCCAACCATTATTGAAACCAAAGAATTTGTTCTTTCTTCGGTATATCACAGCAGCCAAAACGAAAATCCTGTAGATGTTATTCAGTTCGACAGTAAAAAACCAACTCAATCGTCGGCTCCAACTTTAATGCAATCGTTAACACATGTAGCAGGAGTAAATATGATTAGCACAGGAACCAACATCGGAAAACCAGTAATTAGAGGATTGAGTTACAACAGGGTATTGGTTTTTAGCGAAGGAATTGCCATCGACAATCAACAATTTGGCGATGAACACGGTTTAGGTTTAAGCGAAATTGGTATTGATAAAGTTGAAGTGATAAAAGGACCTTCGTCGTTGTTGTACGGTGCTGATGCCATGGGTGGTGTGTTGCATTTTATTTCGGAAAAACCGGCAAACATCAATACCATTGTTGGGGATTTCGGTACAAAATATTTTTCGAATACCAATGGATATTCCTCGAATTTGGGAATAAAAGGTACCACAGAAAGTTTTCGTTATCGCATAAGAAGTGGTTATACTTCCCATGGCGATTATCAGCAGGGAAATAGTGAACGGGTTACCAATACACGATATACCGAAAGTGCTTTAAAAACTGGCATTGGTTTTATGAAAAAATGGTGGACGAACGATGTGGATTACTCATTTTTACAATCTGCCATAGGAATTCCGGAAAGTATTGGAGAGCAAAACACTCGCCGTGAATTAGAATCTCCTTTTCAAATCATTACCAACCATGTGTTGTCTACCCAAAATACGTTTTACATCAAAAAATCGCACATCAATTTGAATTTAGGTTATATGATAAATAGCCGTAAAGAGTATGAAGAAGGAACGTTGTCGGAAGCCGTTTATCACAATTATACTACTCCTGCCGTGCTGAACATGGAATTGAAAACAACATCGTATGATATCAAATGGCATCTGCCGGAAATTAACAACATTGAACTGATAATTGGTTCGCAGGGAAAATACCAAACTAATAGAAATAGAGGTGAAGAAAATCTTATTCCTGATGCTAACGAACAACAAATGGGAGGATTTTTAATGGCGAAATATTCAAAAAATAAATTCACTATCATTGCAGGGATAAGGTATGACGCTAAAAAAATGCAAGGTTTTCAAATGGATACCTTGGGTGCTGATGGCTATAAAAGAGCGTTTAAGCAATTTTACGACAGTTACAACGGTTCTTTAGGATTTACCTACCAATTTAACGATAAGTTGTTGATGAGAACCAATTTTGCCAGTGGGTTTAGAGCCCCAAACTTAGCCGAACTTTCTTCTAACGGCGTTCATGAAGGAACGTTTCGATACGAAATAGGAAATTTAGCACTAAAAACGGAGCAGAATTTCGAAATAGACTTTGGCTTTGAATACATTGGTGAACACGTTTCGTTGGCTTTTTCTGCTTTTAATAACACCATAAATAATTACATTTTTCTTTCGCCTTTAGATACGTTTATTGATGATGCCCAAGTTTTTACCTACAACCAAACCAATGCTAATTTGTATGGTTTAGAAAGTACCATAGATATTCACCCACACGCCATGCACTGGCTACATTTTGAGACCGGTTATGCCATGGTTATAGCTAAAGACCAACAAGGCAACTTTTTACCTAGAATACCTGCATTTAATTTGAGCAATACGTTGAAATTTGAATTAAAAAATTGGAAAAAATGGGAAAACTCTTTTATTAGTTTAACTGCCAATACCATTTTTGCACAAAACCAAATTACCGATTTTGAAACCCCGACAGCTTCATATCTCTTGTTGGATGCAAAAATTGGAACAGAATTAAAAGTAGGAAAACAGAACCTCGAAATTAGTGTTGGTGCAACCAATTTGTTAAACACTACTTATTACAATCACTTATCCCGTTTAAAAACAGATGGCATTTACGACATGGGCAGAAATCTGGTGGTTTCAGTTAAAGTTCCTTTTGGGATAAAGGGTTAATGGCTTATGGTGTTTGGTTTGTAGTGTAAAGATTCTTGCCTACGCAGGAATGACGGTGTTTATTAAGTTTTTGGAAACTTTATTTTGCCGTCAGTTTTGGCTTTCAATACAGATACTCATCTCTTTGTTGATTAAACAACAGTTTGTTAAAAAAACCTAAAACTTAAATCGTACCTGAAACTTTACATCACTTTTGGTATTGCCTGTAATTTCTTCTAATCCCGAACTAATTACATCAACGTTTTCGTAATAAGTTAAGCCATAACGCAACCAAACATCAATACCTCGTTTTATTTTGTACCGAACAGTTAAATAGGTGCGGGTTCCACGGTTGTAATAAGCTGGAATAGAAAACGCATACAGCACATCATTTTCGTAAGCATAAATTCTACTGTTGTATGAGTCGGTATCAAAAATACCGTACCTCAATGAAAACTGCAATGGGCTGTTCAACGCTTGATACACCACATCCTGATAAACTAAATATCCAGTTTCGAAAGGCGAACCTTCGTAGTCAACATTCATTAACTCCACCCTATTTTTGAGTGTGAATGCAGGTGAAATTTTGTATGAAACATGGTATCGGTAGCTGGTTTGTTTTCGTGGAACAATGTAGTCGATGCCATCGTCTAAATCAATGTCGGTATTTTCGTATTTGTTTCGTTCCCTAACCCTAATATACATTTCCATTTTTTTGGAGGGTTTGTAAGTAAGTTGTGTTAAATATTGATAACCGTAGCTCGGAGCATTTACCTGATATTTTAACCAAGGGAAAGTAAATTGGTCGTAATAAGCAGCCAACGTAAACTTACTTGAAGGAGATGCCACAATTCCTAAATACAACCCTTTTTCGTTTTCGTTGGTAGAATTTTCTCCTATACCCACACTAGCAATCGGATGAAAATCACGAGCATAATCTCTATACAATACCGACATAGAAAAATTGTTTGCCAAATTGATTAACGCTCCCGAAATCAATGCAGTTCCTCCATTTGTACTTTTGGCAAACTCACCAAAAAAGTTAAAGTTTTTGAAAATCCAATTGTAATCTACACCCAAATTGGTTTGTTTAGGGTCGGAATTTCTAAATTGGCTGTACGTGCTTAAACTAGGGTTAAAATTAGCATCAATTTCATCGTAAACTCCCGTAAACCCAATATTTAATTTTCGTGTTTTATAAGCCAAATGCCCACCCATGGTTTGTTTTACAATGGCGTCTTTGTCTTCAATTTCGCTGTTGGTTCGATGAAAACCAGTTTGCTGAAACGAGGTAATTACCGAAACATCATCATCTAACAACGTGGTATCTGATAAATCAACATTAGCATCTATCCTATTTCTTGAATAAAATGAGGTTACCTCTATTTCGTTAAAGTTGAGGGTAATACCAGCACCACGCATAAATAAATTTTCATCAACCGAGGTGTAAGGTTTTAACCCTACAGCACTCCGTTTTACCAACATAATATCAGCCGATTTGCCAAATGCCAACCCCGACCAAAACGTTAATCCTTGCCCAAATTGTGCTTGGTAATCTCCTATTGCTAATTGTTTAATTTTTCCTTGATTACGCAAAAAGAAATGTGCAGAATAAAAATCAAAACCCTGTTGTTGAGCTCCTTTAAAAAACTCTTCACCGGCATCTTTATCGGCAGTAAATCCAAAACTGATATGATTGCCATAGTTATATTTATAACGGGTATAAATTCTATTTCTATCACCTAAATATCTGGAATTAGGGCTAGCCAACAACGCCGAATCGGTAGTTGGTGAAAAGCCTGCTTTTTCTTCTAAAACTCTATCTAAACGAATAAAAAGTTGGTTTTCACCTTTGGTTAATAAATCATTAAATGTTAATTGTGGACTATCTACATCAGTATTCACTTTTACAAAAGGAAGCAATAATTTAATAGTATTCAAATTAAATCCTTGAACGGTTTGTAGTTCTTCCAACGTCATTAATTTACCATTTTTTTCGATGTGCGAAATAAGGTTGTTAATTTGAATGTCGGATAACAAGGAAAGTTCTCTTAAATCACTTGAACTTGCTCTGTTTAAATTGATTGGATGGTCGAAATAGTAATTTAGTTGTTCGAAAACATTGGTATAATCCACCTCGCTCGATTCTTCTGAATCGGTTAAATATTCTATTCGCTGTTCTATAATTTGATTTTTTTCTTCTTCAGGAGTTTGGGAAAATCCTTTAATAGAAATAAATAAACACAACAAAAATAAGACACTACGACTATCCTTTGACAAGCTCAGGATGACAAAATGGTGATATATATGTAATAACATATTCACTATTTACTTTTAACGTAAATTAAAGATATACTTGGAGTTAAACCCAAAGTTTGATGATAGGATGAAGAGAAATCAAGTTTAAAGTCTTTTAATTTTAATCCAAAACCAAACGAACTCATGGTTGGATTGGTTGATATTCCACCTCTTAAATACAAGATATCAATTGCGTGGTATTCGACCCCAACTTTTACCACCGGATTAAAATTGATGTCTTTTTCAGCTTCTACTCCAAGAAATACTTTGTCGGTAAATTTATAATCCAACCCCAATTTCATAATGGTTGGCACACGTTCGTTGTTGTAATCAGCCAGTTTTGTTCGATTTGGATTATACACATGAACTCCTATGGAAAGCTCCTTAGATAAGTTTGCAATTACGCCCAATGCTGCGGTAAAAGTGCTGGCTTGTCCATAATCGCCAGATAGTCGAGTATTTAAATAATTTACCTGAACACCAACTGCAATTTTTTCAGCCAATTTTATTCCATACGACAAGCCTGCTTTGTTTTCACTATAAGCCGAATAACCGAAAGAAGTGATGCTCAAGCCAAATGTTCCGGCTTTTAAAGGCAACACAAAAGCACCTGCTTTGTAGCTGGTTTCTTTTAACAAAAACCTGTTTTCGAAAGAAATACCTGCCGATAATTCTTTTACAAAACCCAATCCAGCTTGGTTGTTGTTGGTTGACCATAAATCACTTAACGTAGTAGAAAAACTGCCTAAAGCTGTAGATCTGGAACCTATTACATCGTTTCCGTTGGTGGCAGAAGCTCGGAAAGCAAAAAGTAGTAGAAAGAGTATAATTATATTTTTATTCATCTGATTAAGATTTTGTCAATCGTTTTAAGTTACGTTCGATATAATTTTGTGAAGTTAATAAAGCATCTTGAATTCTTTTAGCATAACGAATACTATCTAATATTTCTTTATGTTTTTCTTCCACCAGTTCTTTTTGTTTTTCTACCTCTTGCTTTTGTGCTTCAATAATATGGTTTTGTTTACGGATAATTCTAAAGCGATTATAAACAACACCGGCAAAAATAATTATTAAAACAAGTCCGCCATACAATGCAAAACGCTGTGTTTTTTCTTGTTTTAATTGGGCATCTTGTTTGGCTATTGCTAAATCTTTCACTTCTTGTTCTTTAGCAAATTGTAAACTATCGGTCAATTTTTTTTTATCGTATTCGTAGTTTATTTGCTGAGTTAATATAGATTTTTGTGTTTCTGCATTAAACAAGCTGTCACGCATTTGAACATAAAGTTTGTGCATCTCAAAAGCACTCTTGTAATTACCTAGTTTCTCATAAATATTACTTAAAACTTTAGCACTAGATTCTATATTTCCATTAAAACCAAGTTCCTCCGAAAGTCTTAATGCCTTAACTCCAAATTTTTCAGCATCCTTTATTTTATTTTGAAGCAATAAAAATTCAGCCATCTTTTGGTAAGAATTTGCCAATCCTTCTTTATCATAAATTTGCTCCCTAATTTCAATGGCTTTTTGATAATATTCATTGGTTTTTTGAGGATTACCAAGTTTAAGGTAAAAACTACCTAAATTGCTGTACGATTGAGCTACACCGTCTTTGTTTTTGATTAAATTTCGTTTTTCTAAGCATTTTAGGTAATAGTCAAGAGCTTTGTCGTTTAAGTTCTGTTCTTCATAAACCTTAGCCAAGTTGTTGTAAATAGTACTAATACCAACTTCATCTTTTATTTTTGTTCTAACTTCTAACGATTTCAAAAAAAAATCTTCTGCTTTTTTTAAATCTTTTTGCATAAAAAACAGAGAAGCAATGTTATTTAAAGCATAACCTTTACCATAATCATTTCCTATTTTTTCTTGTATTTTTAAACCACTGTAAGCATGTTCGAGTGCTTTATTAATTAAACCCATTCGAACATAAATTGACGAATAGTTGGTATGGGTCATTTGCAACATTTCAACATTGTTCGATTTTAACGACAAATCCAACGCCCTATCCAAGAGTTTAATGGTTATATCAATATGTCCGAGGTCTTTTTCGAGCATAGCAATGTTGTTGCATGCCATGATAATACCATTGGTGTCATCAACTTCTTCAAAAATTTCAAGACTTTTTTGGTACTCTACAACAGCTCTATCTGACTTTGATAGTGTATGATTTAAAAAAGCAAGATTATTAATTGCTGTTGCTTTTTGAATAAGAATAGTTTTTTTGTTGTATTTCTTCTCCAAAAGAAGTTTATCGGCCAAAAGAATAGCCAAACTGGTGTATTTATCAATTTCGTTTATCTCACAAGCATCACTAAGTTCGACTAAGAGACGTAGTTTTGTGGTATCAGATTTTGCAATTGAAAGTTGATTTACTAAATCATCAACATCTTGTCCATAAATTAAACATTGATGTAGTAGTAAAAAAACTATAGCTATAAACTGAACAAACTTCAATTCATTAAATCTTAACTCCAACTACCAACACATCGTCAACTTGTTCTAAATCTCCTTTCCAATTTTCGAAAACTGTTTCCAATACTTTCTTCTGTTCATCCATTGATTGACCAGCATTTTTTATCAGGATTTCCTGAAAAGGTTTGTATTTGAATTTTTTACCTTTTTCTCCTCCAAATTGATCGGCAAAACCATCGGTAAAACAATACACAATATCGCCTTTTTGTAAATCAACTTTTTGTGGTGTAAACGAAGCCAATTCGCTATGGTATTTGCCAACAGGCATTTTATCAGGTTTAAATTCCAACATTTCGCCATTTCTAAAAATCCATAAAGGATTATTAGCTGCCGCAAACTCAAGTGTATTGTTTTTAAAATCGAATGCACATAGCACACAGTCCATCCCATCTTTGTTCTCTTCGTTTTTATCTTCAGAATCTAACGATTCAATAATACCGTTTCGAACATTGTTCAAAATTTCATGTGGTTCAATAATTTCTTTTTCGATAATTGATTCATTTAAATTGGAAATTCCCAACATACTCATTAGTGCTCCAGGTACGCCATGTCCAGTACAATCTGCCGTACACAGATAAAACAGTTCTTCTTTTCTGGTTTTAGGCTGATGAGCTAAAGCATAATAAAAATCGCCACTTACAATGTCTTTTGGTTTGTAAAGAATAAAGAAATTTTTGTCGTCTGTTATTTCCATTTTTGTATGGTTTTAATTAGCTGCAATTGTTATATAATTATCCTTTTTCAAATATACAATTAAATCTTAATTTTCTCTTTTTAAGTTAAACAAAAGATGACCAGCTAAAAAAAATTGCAGAGCATCTACTTTAATTTCCCTAGCGGATTAACCTTAGAAGAAATTAACAAGATTATTTTAATAAATTATAAGGCAACCAATTTAATTTAATTTCGTCATTTAGTTGTAATTACATTATTACATTTACAAAATAACAAGTAAAATATGAAAACAATACATCTTTTGGCTATTTTGCTAATATTAACATCAACAACTAATTCTTATAGTCAATCACAAAAAACGAGTTTAGACTCTACGGATATTCATTGTATTAAGACACAAGAGGAAATAGGTAGAATACAAAAACAATTAGTGAATATTGAATACCGTAAAAATCAAATCCTTTCCAAAGAATCTATTGATTATGTGCAGTTGGATTATATTGAGGAAAGAAAACAACTTATCATTACTAGATTAACAAAGTATATTCGATTAAAAGAAGAGTTTTGTGAGGTTAAATAATGTCAAACTATACGATAAATAAGGTAAAAAATTATATTCTAAGAAAGCAAACATGAAACTGAATAAAATATTAATCATTTTAACATTTATTTTTACACTTGGTTTTAATTCATACTCTCAATGTCCATTAGGGACATATGTTCCTATTAGCGGAGGAGATGTAACGCCTCCATCTCTTGGTACTTTAACTGTTACAGGACCTACTGCAGGCGATTATATTGGTGTTAATGTAATAGCGGGGAATGTATATACTTTTTCGACTTGTAATGGAAATACTTATGACACTTACTTAACTTTATGGGATGATGGTGGTGGGCTAATTGATTTCAACGATGATGGTCCTACTTGTGCTAGTCAATCAACAATTACTTGGACAGCAACTTATACTGGGGTAGTTTATTTGCAATTAACAGAGTATATATCTTTTTTTAATGTTTGTGGTACTAATTCAACATCAACTCAAATCGAAATTACTAGCTCGCCACCAGTTCAAACTGGTAATGGGTGTAGTACTGATATTACAATATGCACTCCAGGTGTTGCAGGTCCTTTTGGTTTTAGCACTCCAGGAAATCCAGTTAGTTCTTGTCTTGATTTTTTTGGTCCAAATTATGCGTATGTTGTTTTATATATTACCCAAAGTGGTCCATTAGAAATGTTAATTAATGGTGATGCTACATCTGGGTATATGGATGTATCAGTTTTTAGTATACCTCCAGGTCAAGATCCTTGCACAGCAGTTAATGATGTTAATAACGAAATTTCTTGTAATTATGCTACTGGTTCTGATGGATGTAACCAAATTGGCACGGCTTTTCCTTGCGGTTCAAGTGTTCCTAGTCCTAATGTTACGGCTGGAGATGTTTTATTCATAGTGTTGGAAAATTGGTCAGGAACTTCTACTAATTTCACTCTTGAGTTGGCAGGTTTGCCTGCTGCTCAAACAGGGCCACCTGATGCTACAATTAATGAAGTAACATTATGTGATACTTTGGGTCCAACTCAAATAACGGCAGCAAATATGGGTGGCTCATGGAGTGGGGCAGGAGGAATTACTGCGACAGGAATCTTTGATCCTTCTGCTGTTGGTCCAGGAACTTATACAGTTAATTATGACATAGGATCTGCACCTTGTGCATCATCATCAACTGGTAATATTACTGTTGTGGCATGTAATCAACCCTGTGTCATAACAAATTTCACAGCAAACCAAGGGGTATGTGAAAATCCTTTAAATGTATATGATATAACAGGCGAAGTAACTTTTACCAATGCACCAGCCGTTGGCACATTAACAGTAACAGCATGTGATGGTACGAATCAAGTATTTAATGCCCCATTTTTAAGTCCACAAGCATAT
>JACPDX010000071.1 GCA_016183805.1 Bacteroidota bacterium | reverse complement strand
CAAAAAGAATGCTGTATAGTTATTTATATTAATTTTTGGGTAATTATAATTCATCTTCTACTGTTTCATTTTCATTATCGTCATCATTAAAACTTGCCGGTAAATTTTTAGTGGTTTTTGCTCCAAGTACTTTTAGTTTTTCCACCCTTCCCACCAAATTTCCTGTTCCTGTTTTGAGTTTGTTCACCGCTCCGTCATAGGCAGTTTTAGCAGTAACTAAACCTCTATCAATTTTATCTAAATCTTCTAAAAACCCTACAAATTTATCATACAAAGCTCCACTTTGTTTAGCAATTTCAATGGCATTTTTGGTTTGGTTTTCTTGTTTCCAAACCGATGTAATGGTTCTTAATGTAGCCAATAATGTAGTTGGACTAACCAATACAATTTTTCTATCCCAAGCATAGTTGTAAATACTTTGGTCGGATTGCAACGTAAAACTAAACGAGGGTTCTGAAGGTAAAAACATCAATACAAAATCGGGTGAATTAATGCCTTTTGCATGAGCATAATTTTTTTCACTTAATCCGTTGATGTGTGATTTAACTGAAGCAATGTGGGCTTTCACACATACCACTTGTTCCTCTTCAGTTTGTGCTTCTAAAAAATTGGTGTAAGCCACAATCGAAACTTTAGAGTCAATAACAATGTGTTTGTCTTCCGGTAATTTTATCACCACATCAGGAAACATCCTACCACCTTCATCGTTTGAAGTAGTAAATTGTGTTTCGTACTGCTCTCCTTTTCTTAAACCCGAGCTTTCTAATATTTTTTCTAAAATAAATTCGCCCCAATTTCCCTGTGCTTTCGAATCGCCTTTTAATGCCTTGGTTAAATTCTGAGCATCGGTTCGCATTTGCTGGTTTAAATCCGATAAAGATTTTATTTGTTCAATTAATGAAGTCCTTTCCTTTAATTCATTATCGTATTTATCCTCTACTTTTTTCTCGAAAGCTTTGATGTTTTCTTTTAATGGAGTTAAAATTTCGTCCAATCTTTTTTGGTTGGAAAGAGCAAATTCACTAGAATTTTCTTTCAATAATTTGTTGGCAATGTTTTGAAATTCTAAGGTAAATTTTGCTTGAAGTTTTTCTATTTCTGCTTTTTGGTCGGTTAATTTTTCTTCCAGATTTTTGTTTTGAGTATCTAACTGCGATGATAAACTTATCAATTCATTGTTTTGAGCGGCTAATTTTTCTTCTTTTTCTTTTTGTTGTTTAAACACTTGTTCGGCATTTTCCAATCGGGTAGCCAATTTGGTGTTTTCTGTAGTTAAGGCTTTCAACTCATCATCGTTAATTACTGTATTTTGACCAGCTTTTTTTACCAAAAAACCAATTAAAAAACCAAGTACTAAGCCGATAACAAGAAAAAGTATTTGTGTGATTTCCATGAATTTTGTTTAGGCTTTAAAATTAAGATAAAAATTGATTTCTTATTGGTCTTTTGTATATTTACCATAACCAAAATAACAAAACCATGTGCGATAAACACGAATTGCTTAACTACTTTAAAAGTTCTACTGTTAAGTTAGAAAAACAAAAATCGAAGAATAATGCCACCAAAGACCTACAAAACATTTTAAATGAATTGGGTTTTAAAGATGAACTGGAATTTGATAAATATGGAGCAGATGGAGTTTACGGCAATTTAACCCAACAAACAGTAGCTTTGTTTTTGTCCAAAAATAAGTTGAATGGTGATGGAAGTTTCATTTACAAAAGCACAGCCGAACTAATTTTAAGAAGACATGATTCATTGGATGAATTACAAGTTTTAGCCCTCGATTTAGAAACAAATAAAATAGAAGATATTTATTACTTTAAATCAAAACAAAAAGTAAAAGTACAAGCCTTGC
The DNA here is from genome assembly GCA_016183805.1 of Bacteroidota bacterium. Lineage (GTDB taxonomy): Bacteria > Bacteroidota > Bacteroidia > Flavobacteriales_E > Vicingaceae > Vicingus. The sequence continues at coordinate 3,747 of JACPDX010000071.1, read as the reverse complement.
AAACTTTGCTAAATGAGTTGGGTTATGGAGCTATCCTGCAATGGAATAAATATAAAAATGATGGCGATTACGGTGATTTAACTACAAAAACGGTTGCTCAGTTCGCCAAAGACAATAACATTGTTTCTGATGGAAAAATACTTACTAAAGAACTAGCCAAAATTATAGTTGAAAAATTGGCTGCATTTTACGGTAAACATTGGAGAATACACTCATTAACTGAAATAGTTAACGACAATTCCAACCCTTTAGTTGAATTTACGGCTTCAAATTTTGTGGGTGTTCGTGTTATTTCCGATAAGGATTTTGTTCCTGCTCTAAAACGTATCAACGAATTTGCGAAGAAAAGCAATGTTTTAGTTCACATCGTGAGTAGTTATAGAAAAGATGCCAATGTTGCGAACGCTATTGTTACTCCTTCCAAAATGTCGAATCACATGGTTGGTCATGCTATCGACATGAATGTTAGATACGGCGATGATTATAAAAAATGGTGTAAATCTCCGGAATTAGCAAAATCAACTCTACCAGAGCCAGTGGCATTATTTATTAAACAAATTAAAGATGACAAAGAATTGCGTTGGGGTGGCGATTTCAGAACGAAAGATACAGTACACATTGACGATTATTACAATAAAAACGCTGAAAACTGGAAAAATAAATTTCAAAAAATTCATCAGGTTTCATGAGAAAATTAATTGCTCTATTTTTCTTTTTAAACTTGGGTTTTCTATCTGCCCAAAACTATATCGATTTGGTAAAAATCAACTATGCTGCCACTCCATTTAATAGTTATGACAGCCTGAATGGAATTAAAACCCAGTTGCAAGAATTTTCTACCGATATTACCTTGCCAATCGTTTTAGACTCCACCAAAACATTACTTACTGGAGTTCTATTTGAACAGATTAGTTTGGTTAATCAACCCTATTATCAAAGTACGTTTTATACCATCAATCCTAAAATTGGATTGAACTACAAGCACTCCGAAAAAATTACCGGAACCTATCTTTTCCTACCCAAAATTGCCTCCGATTTACAAGAAGGATTGAACCAAAAACATTTTCAGCTTGGTGGTATTGTATTGTACAGCATCAAAAAATCGTCGAGTTTTAAATACCGTTTTGGAGCCTATTTCAATCAAGAATTGTTTGGCCCGTTTGTAGTTCCTTTACTTGGTTTTTATTACCAAAGTAAAAACAAAAAGCTGGAAGCCAATTTTACTTTGCCAGTTTCTGCCGATTTGAACTATCAACTCATCAAAAACATTAAAGCTGGATTAAATTTCAATGCCATTGTTAAAAGTTTCTACGCATCTGATTTCAACAACAATTACATCACTAAAACTACCAATGAATTGTTTGCTTATTTGCAGATCAATTTTCCATCTTACCGGGTTTTAATTGAACCACAGATTGGTTATTCGGTGGACAGAAGTTTCCGTATTTACGATACCGACGACAAATTAGATTTTAAACTCTCTGCTTTTAAATTTGGTACCGACCAAAAGCCATTAAACTACGATTTTAAGGATGGATTAATTTTTAAAATTCGCTTGGCATACCGATTTATGTTAGAGAATAACTAATTTTGTGGGAAGTTTGAAGACCGAAGACCGAAGTTGGCATTGTACGTTAGCTCTCCCTTTGAGGGGAGATACAGAGGGGTGATGAGTTTGAAAGACTGCAACTGTGAATTATAAATGATAACTAATGAAAACTGCTCTATTTCCAGGCTCGTTCGACCCAATAACCAAAGGACATGAAGATATTATTCTTCGGGCATTACCGCTTTTTGATAAAATTGTAGTTGGAGTAGGTACGAATAATGTAAAAAGCTACTTGTTTACCCTCGAACAACGCATGAATTGGTTAAAAGAAACGTTTAAAAATCAGTCAAAAATTGAAGTGATGGCTTACGAAGGTTTAACTATTGATTTCTGCAAAAAAATTAATGCTAACTATTTATTACGAGGTTTGCGAAATCCCATCGATTACAATTACGAAAGTAATATTGCACAAATGAATAAAACGTTAAACAACGACGTTGAAACCATATTTTTACTTACCTCTCCAAACCTTATGGCAATAAATTCCTCTATTGTTCGTGATATTATTGCTAACAAAGGTCATGCAAGTAAATTTGTTCCAAATGCAATACAAAATGATTTTTAGAGTTGTATTAACCATGTTAAAAAAATCATTTCTTTTCTTTTTCATTCTCTTTATTACAAACCAGTTATCGGCATCAAAAACCGTAATAAAAGGTTTTGCCAAATCTTTTGGCGACCAAGAACTTTCTGTTTTTACCTATACCGATTACATCACCTACAACAAAAAAAATATAGGCTACATTACCATTAACAAAGATGAAACTTTCAACTTTGAATTTGAACATACCGAAACTACTGCCATTTATTTAAAAATCGAAGACAAAACCACTTGGTTTTATATAGAGCCCGGAAAAGTGTATAACATTTCGTTGAGTTATAACGAAGAATTTAATAAAGGTAGGATTTACGACAAACAACTTTCGTTAAAATTTAATTTTCCTGCACCCAACGAATTGAATCAGGAAATTAAAAAGTACAATCAAAAATACGATGCTTTTTTTGATGAAAATTACTTGCTTTTTGTAAAACGTAATCGCTCGGTTGAACCAAAAATAAAAGCATTTAAAACTAAAATGATAAAAGAAATTGAAAATGCTTCTTCTGACTTTGTAAAAAATCATATTATTTATTCCATCGCTCAATTAGAAAACTCCATAAATGTTTCATTCGACGATAAAGCCACAGGTAAAAACAGTAAAAACACCAAAGCAAACCTGTATTTAGAATACCTGAACAACAAACCAATTTTGTACAACAACAAAGAATACATGATGCTTTTTACCGATTTTTTTAAAACTGAATTAAAAGATTTAACGCTTCAAATGAGTGGCTTAGACGTAATAAAAGCAATCAACGAAAAAGGAAATTTTAAAGCTTTGTTGACTTCATTAAACAAATATCCTTTTTTGGAAGAAGAAGAATTTAAACAACTTTTTGCACTTTACAGCTTGTATACTATTAGTGGTGATAAGTATTTTAAAAGAGCCAACATCATTGCTATGATTAACGAGCAAAAAACAACTAGTAAATATCCTCAACAAAAAATTATTGCCGAAGAAATATACCGTTTGTTAACTCAAAAGAAACTTGACAAAGGAAATAAAGCTATTGATTTCAATCTTTACAACCAAAACAATGAGTTGGTATCATTAAATTCATTTAAAGGAAAACACTTGTACATTAATTTTTGGGCAACGTGGAATATTCCTAGTCAGAAAGAAATGAAATTAATGGAAGGTTTGTATAAAAAATATGGGAACTCCATTGAATTTTTGAGTATTTGTACCGACAACAACATCGAAAAAATGAACACCTTCATTAAAAAAAATCCAAGCTATACGTGGAAATTTTTACATGTTGGTAAAAGCCAAAAATTACTCGACGATTACAACGTAGCAACTTTACCTTTTTATGTGTTTCTTGACGAAAAATTAAACATTATTAGTTCTCCTGCTGCACGCCCTGGAGGTACTGCCGAAAGAGCTACCGAAGAAAATATCGAAAAGGAATTTTATGATATTGTAAATAAAAAGTAATTTCTACTAGAACTTCATTACAGGTTTGACCCGCAATCGTATGAATTATATTACGAATGCCCGCCTGCTGTTTGAGCAGGGTATAAATTGTTACATTTT
>JACPDX010000083.1 GCA_016183805.1 Bacteroidota bacterium | reverse complement strand
GGAGAAAAACTATGTTTGGTTTATGTTTTCTTTGAATGAAAAAAGCTATGTGCCTATGTATTAAGTTTTTTCATCTTGAAACTTTGCTAATTAAAACTAGCCGTTTTTTTATCCATAATCATTACATACACACGGTCTTTTTTTATCTCCTCGATATTTAGACCAAAATCCATCACTTTTAATCGTTGCAGTTGCACCAATTCCAAATGGTTTTCATCGTGCATGGTAAAAATTAAAAAATGTTTATCGTCCACATAGTTTAAAATTTTGGTCATCATTTGTAAATCGGTTTCCTGAATTTCTTTTCTACGGGCTGTTAAATCTTTAAAAGGCATTTTGTAACAATCCTCAAAAATGGTTACTAAAACTTCATTTCCTTTAAAAAAAGCATTCATGTTTTCGATGTCCCACACCATAAAGTTTTCGTATTGAAAACAGGTTTCACTAAATTCGTTTGTTAACATTTTTTTTAATTTGGAAAAACTTGTATGGCTTTTATTAAAGCAGTATTAAATTCTTCTTGATTTATAGTTGTATTTATTTGATTTTCTGTAAAATAACTGATTAAATTTTCGGTTGGCATGTTGCCTGTTAGTTTATCGGTAGCCATAGGACAGCCTCCAAAGCCTTTTATAGCTCCGTCAAATCGTCGGCAGCCATTTTGGTAGGCAGCATCTACTTTTTCGTACCAAGTGGTTGGAGTAGTGTGTAAGTGAGCACCAATTTCCACGGTTGCAAATTCAGGAATAATATTTTTAAACAAGTAACTGATGTTTTCTTTATTTGAAACTCCAATAGTATCTGATAAAGCAATAATTTCTATACCCAAATCACACAATTTTTTAGTCCAGTCAATAACAATTTCGCTATTCCACAAATCACCATAAGGGTTACCAAATGCCATAGAAATGTACACCACCAATTCTTTGTTGTGTTTTACGCAAAGGTTTTGAATGTCTTCAACAGTTTTTAACGATTGTTCTATGCTTGAGTTGGTATTACGTTGTTGAAAAGTTTCAGAAATTGAAAAAGGAAAACCCAGATAGTTAATTTCTTCGAAATTTACGGCATCTTCAGCACCTCTGGTATTGGCAATAATGGCTAATAGCTTGCTTTTTGTAGTAGATAAATCAAGTAGATTCAAAACTTCGGCAGTGTCTCTGAGTTGTGGAATTGCTTTTGGAGAAACAAAACTCCCAAAATCAATGGTATCAAAACCTATTTTTAACAATTGATTAAGATAGGCTGCTTTAGTTGCTGTAGGAATAAAATCATGCAAACCCTGCATGGCATCTCTGGGACATTCAATTAATTTAACCATTTTCTAAAATCTTTTTATTGATTGCTTTTATCAATCCAGGTCCTTCATAAATAAACCCAGTGTAAATCTGAACTAAATCGGCTCCTGCTTTAATTTTTTCTAAAGCATCTTCGGGTGAGTGAATTCCACCAACACCAATAATCGGAAATGCTTTGTTTGATTTCTCTGAAAGATAACGTATGACTTCAGTAGAGCGTTCACGAACAGGCAAACCACTTAATCCGCCATTGGCAATTTCTTCCACACGTTTTTTGTCAGTTTTTAAACCTTCACGCGAAGTGGTGGTATTGGTGGCAATTATACCGTCAATTTTGGTTTGAGCCACAATCTCTATAATCTCGTCCAATTGGCTATTGTTTAAATCGGGAGCAATTTTTAGTAATATAGGTTTGGGTTTTTCTTTGGTGGCATTAATTCGTTTTAGTTCGCCCAACAAAGCGAGTAGAAAAGGTGTGTCTTGCAATTTGGTCAGGTCTTTTATGTTGGGACAACTTACGTTAACCACAAAATAATCGACATAATCGTGCAAGGTATTGAAGTTGAAAACATAATCAGCCAAAGCATCTTCGTTGCTTGTGGCAGTATTTTTACCAATGTTTCCGCCAATAATCAGGTTGGTTTTTCGGTCTTTTAAGCGTTTTATGGCATCTTCAGCCCCTAAGTTGTTAAATCCCATACGGTTAATCAAACCTTGATCTTCGGGTATTCTAAACAAGCGTGGTTGTGAATTTCCTATTTGAGGTTTTGGGGTGAGTGTTCCTATTTCGATAAAACCAAAACCAAGGTTGGATAATTCGTTAAACCAACGGGCATCTTTGTCGAACCCGGCAGCTAAACCCACAGGATTTTTAAAGGTTAAACCAAACAGTTTGCGTTCCAGTTTTTTGTCTTCAACGAGAATAAAAGAGGTTTAATGAGCAGTTTGTACATTCAGCAGTTTGTTTGTACAAAATTACTAAAGGTTTTCTGTTTTTAATCACCCCAAGATTCAGTAATTTCATTAAATTGATATATTTTAGACCTTTCCAAATCTAATTTTTCATCAAGTAAAGACTTTGTATAATTATTTTCTTGTGATTTTTTATTGATAATAATACTGCTAAACATACGGTTAATAAAAACATCATCAAAAGAAATGGTTGTTTCTTCTGTTTTTATCGCATCATAGTTTATTAATATTTCTCTTACATTTGGAAAATAAAGCCAAAAAAGTTGTTTGTATCCTGTAATAGCCCCATCCATATCTCTATTAATAATTACGGGACATATTCCGGTAATTCTTACTTCTATTCTTGAATAAAGAGAATTGTAAATCCAATCTTCCTTTAACCAAATTTTAACCACATCTTTACTGTTGAAGCTAGAAGGGAAAAGAGAATTTATTTCTTCAATCGAAAGTTCTTTAGTGAAATTATCATCTTTTGCACTATAAGCAACTAATTGACCTTTCTTAATAAAATGTAATAAGATGTCATAAAAGCAGTTATTTGGTAAAGGATTATTTTCAGAAAAATATAGGTGTTCATTTTGTTTTTCTTTTAAATCTATTTCTCTCCAAATGCGTTTGTACCATAAGATATCAGAAGCTCTAATTTGAGGTTGCTCGATTACAGTTTTATGTGTTGTTGGAGAGAGGATTTGGGAGCTAACATTTACATGGATAAAAAAGTACAAACAAATAAAAACTATCGACTTTAGATTATTCATGATGTATAATTATCGTCTAAAGTTAAGGTTTTTTATTTTAAAATCTCTTCAAAAGTATTGTCGGTATAAAATATCACTACTTTTTTGACTTGTTTACCCGAAAAGTTGGTTGGAGTAGGAGCAATGCTAATTTTTTCGGGTTGGTTCATCGTTTCGGGTAAAACTTCTTTCCCGCCTGACGGAGGGGCAGGTTTAACTTCTATAGAAACTGCTTCGCCCGAAGTATTTCCTAAAATTAACCAATCGGCATTTACCTTAGGGAAAGCAGCCAATACTTTTTGCATCAATTCTAAACTCGGTTTATTTCGTCCCGAAAGGATGTGTGAAATGCTCGAACGTTGCACATTTATTTTGTCGGCAAAAGCCGAAGCGGATAAATTATGCAGCTTCATTAAGTACTGTAAACGGTCGGTTATTTCCATGCTTTTTTATGAGTTACAATTGTAAACTAAAATTTATTTTACAAATGTAAACAATTTGATGATACGATACAATTTACAAATGTAAATTAGTTCAAATAAGTAGTTTAAATATTCAATTTATAGTTTATGTAATTGTATATAAATAACTGATTAATATGTATTTAATAATTAAACATTAAAAATATAATTTTTTACTGTTTACAGTTGTAGTAGTTCTATCAAAACCGAGTGGTTTATAGTCTAAAAAACGAATTACAATTGTAAATTATGGTACTTATTTACAAAACTAAAAACAAAATTAATCGACACAAATTGCATGAATTTTCAACCATTTTTTAGTTTAGGTTATCGGAACAAATCAGGTGCAGATTGTTTTTCAAAAAATAATAAACTCACCTAAGAATCATAATCTCAAAAACAATCTTACTTTTGCAGCCTTAAAAAAAAATATGGAATCGATTAGAAACATCGCAATTATTGCTCACGTTGACCACGGTAAAACAACCTTAGTAGATAAAATCATTGATCAGTGTAAAACACTTGACGAAAGAGTGATAAGAACGGAATTATTATTAGATAGCAATGATTTGGAGCGAGAAAGAGGGATTACTATCTTGGCAAAAAACGTAAGTGTACAATACAACGGTGTAAAAATCAATGTGATTGATACTCCCGGTCACGCCGACTTTGGTGGTGAAGTAGAACGGGTTCTTAAAATGGCTGACGGCGTATTGTTGTTGGTAGATGCTTTTGAAGGAGCAATGCCACAAACTCGATTTGTATTGGGAAAAGCCTTAGAATTAGGTTTAAAACCTATTGTTGTTGTGAACAAGGTTGATAAGGAAAATTGTACACCAATTTTGGTACAAGAATCGATTTTTGATTTGATGTATAATTTAGGTGCAACTGAAGACCAATTGAATTTTCCAACCATTTTTGGTTCTGCAAAACAAGGATGGATGAGTACCGACCACGAAAAACCAACAGATAATATTGTTGCTTTATTAGATGCCATTATTGAAACTATACCTGAAGCACCTTATAAAGAAGGAACTCCTCAAATGCAAATCACTTCGTTAGATTACTCAAAATTTGTGGGTAGAATAGCCATCGGACGTATTTTTAGAGGTGATTTAGAAGAAAATAAGGATTATACCATTTGTAAAGCAAACGGCGTTAAAAAGAAAATTCGAATCAAAGAGCTCTTTGTGTTTGAAGGAATGGGGAAACTTAAAGTATCGAAAGCCAGAAGTGGTGATATTTGTGCCATTGTTGGTATAGATGATTTTGAAATAGGTGATACCATTGCTGATTTAGTAAACCCGGAAGCTTTAACCCGAATATCCATCGATGAACCAACCATGAGCATGTTGTTTACCATAAACAACTCTCCATTTTTTGGTAAAGAAGGCAAATTTGTTACTTCTCGTCACTTACGTGATCGTTTATACCTTGAATTAGAAAAAAACCTGGCTCTACGTGTTGAAGAAGCCGGATCTGAAGATAAATTTACGGTGTTTGGACGTGGAGTTCTTCACTTGTCGGTACTTATCGAAACCATGCGTAGAGAGGGTTACGAATTACAAGTAGGTAAACCTCAGGTAATTTTTAAAGAAATTGACGGTCAAAAACACGAACCCTACGAAACGTTGGTGATTGATGTTCCTGAGGAATATGCTAGTAAAGCCATTGATTTGGTTACTCAACGCAAAGGTGACATGATGGTAATGGAGCCTAAAGGTGATTTACAACATCTGGAATTTGATGTGCCATCGAGAGGTTTGATTGGTTTAAGAAACACCATGTTAACTGCAACAGCCGGTAATGCTGTAATGACTCACCGTTTTAGAGAATATGCTCCTTTTAAAGGGCCTATTCCTGAAAGAAATAAAGGTTCGTTAATCTCTATGGAAGGTGGTCCTTCAACCGCATTTGCAATAAACAGATTACAGGATAGGGGTCGGTTTTTTGTTGATCCGGGAGAAAATTTATACAAAGGACAAGTAATTGGCGAACATACCAGAGATAACGATTTAGAAGTAAACGTGATTAAAGGGAAACAGTTGACCAACATGCGTAAAACTGGTAGCGATGAAGCTACCAAAATAGCTCCAAAAGTTAAATTTTCGTTAGAAGAATCGATGGAATACATACAAGCTGATGAATACCTGGAAGTAACACCGTTGAGCTTGAGAATGAGAAAGATTAAGTAATTAAATATTTTTGATATTGTTAGAAGCCAAGCCCCGATAGCTATCGGGGCTTGGCTTCTTTTTTTATTGAATACTTCTATCTATTGTATCAAGTAACGTAAGCCAATCATCATATTTATTCTGGAAATATTTTCTTTTGCATCAGCAGTTAGAGTATATTTCTGCCCATTTACCATTATTTCGTCTAAAACAGCAATGTTATAGTTTAAACCTAAACCAAGTGCTAACGAATTTCCTAATTTAATATCATAATCAATCGTAAAATCAATACCGACTTTACTTCCGGTAATGTTGTAATTATCAATAAAAACAGCCCTATTTTCATAACTGGTTTTTCCAAGACCCAATTCAAAATAAAAACCACTTATTCCGTTTTTAGCAAAAGAACGACCAGCCACATAAGCACCAAAATACGTAATTGAAATATCGTCTTTCATTAAACCATTAATAACGTTTCCATTAGCATCGTATAAAGAGATAGACATTTGATTTTGAGTGTAAAATAAAGATGCTTTTGCACCTAAACCAAAACTTCTTTTTATAAAATAACTACCACCAAACGAATAATGAGTACCACTTTTTAATTGTTCGAAATAATCTTTTACTTCTTGAGGGGCATTTGGAGGGATATCTGCAACCATATATCCAAATCCAATTTCTGCATTAATTCTAAATCTTTGATAATCAATAGGAACTTTTATTTTTACTTGTTCTTTATTGACGTATGTTTCGTTTGTAACAACTTCATTTTCTTGATTAATAGGAATAGATTGATCATCACCGTTGTTGTTAAAATAGTAGGCATTTACCTTACTCATGGGCAGCGACGATTTAATAGGAATGTCATTTTGCTGTATGGTAAAAAATATTTCATTGGATGTGATTTCATTTATTTTACAATTAATGGTGTCTTTACCATTGATCACAATATAATCCTGTGCAAATGCTGTAAAATTAACCATAACAATCAGTAAAAGTAAAAGAGCATGTTTCATATGTAGATATTTATTGTTTTAAGCGGTCATATGGAATATACCATGTTTTCTTCATCACTCTTTGTGAGCATCGGTTCATGGCTATTTCATAAATTTAGGAATAAATTAAATGTGCTTTCAAACTTAGTTAAAAAGTGTATTCATACAACAAATGTTACGTTTTTCTTTTTAACGGTATGTTTTAGGGCTGTTTTGTGCAATTTTTAGTGATTTCTATTCATTTATAGCTCACGGTTTAACCCTTTTGTCATGCAGGAAGCATATATATTTAACTTTTCTGTAAAGCTCAAATAGAGTTCTTCCTGAATGAGAAACCTCATATTCTGTTTTAAAAGCACCCGCTTGGAACATTTTGATATTAAGGCTACAAGAATACTGCGATAAGTGTTTTTTTATCATTAACAAAAATCACATCGGGTCAACATCAATGATAATTTTTACTGATTTATAGGGGCTATTTACCTCAAAATTGTTTTTAAGATTTTTGATAATCTCCCTTGTTTTAACCACCGAAAGACTTTTCTCAATTTTTATGATGATTTCTTTTTGATACAGGTTTTTTATTCTCGCTATTACAGGATACTCGGGACCAAGAATACGGTCGCCAAACTTTATTCTAAGGTTGTTAGCAAATTCGGCAGCTCCGGCATTTAACACATCTTTGTCGCGGTGTTTCAACGAAAAATGAATGATGCGGTAGAAGGGAGGGTAATGAAAATTTTTACGTTGCAAAATCTCGTAGCTATACATTCCCACATAATCGGAGTCAACTACTTGTCGGATAATGGGGTGAAAAGGGTCGTAGGTTTGTATCAACACCTTGCCTCGTTTGGCTTTTCTTCCTGCCCGCCCACTCACTTGACTCATCAACTGATAAGATCGCTCAAAAGCTCTAAAATCAGGAAAATTGAGCATGGTATCGGCATTTAAAATACCCACCAACGCCACATTGTCGAAATCCAAACCTTTGGTAACCATTTGTGTACCAACTAATACATCCACGTTGCCGTCTTCAAAATCAGAAATAATCTGGTGGTAGGCATTTTTGCTTCGTGTGGTATCGGCATCCATTCGGGCAATGCGTATTTTCGGAAAATAAATGGCTAATTCTTCCTCAATTTGTTCAGTTCCAAAACCTTTTAAAGTAATCCGGGTACTACCACAAGCATTACATGCCGGGGGCATTTTTTTGTTGCTCCCACAATAGTGGCATTTTAACACATTGTTTAGTTTGTGATAGGTGAGCGAAACATCACAATTGTTGCATTGTGGCACATTTCCACATTCTTCGCAAATCATAAACGGAGCATAACCTCTGCGGTTTTGAAACAAAATTACTTGTTCTTTGTTGTCAAAAGCCTCCGTCATTAATTGGAGTAAATCGGGTGTAAAATGCGATTTCATCATTTTTTTTCGGGTGGCTTCTTTTACGTCGGCACATAAAATTTCGGGCATCATCACGCCACCGTGTCGTTTGGCTAATTCAACATAGCCGTATTTGTTTTCTTTGGCGTTGTAGTAACTTTCTACCGAAGGAGTTGCCGAACCCAACAGCACTTTTGCCTGATGAATTTTTGCCAACACAATGGTGTTTTCGTGTTCTTCGTCGATAATGATTAAACCCAAGTTGCTGTAAGGTAAAAACAAGGCAGAACGGGCTCCCATAATAATTTGGAAACGTTCGGAATTGTTTTTCAGCACTTCATTCCAAACTTCAACCCGTTCATTTTCGTTGAACTTGGAGTGGTAAACGCCAATGCGATTGCCAAAAACCTTTTGCAAACGCACAATTAACTGCGTGGTTAAAGCAATTTCGGGCAACAAATACAACACTTGTTTGCCTTCGTCAAGGGTTTCGTTAATCAGTTTAATGTACAATTCGGTTTTGCCCGAACCGGTAACGCCATGCAGCAAGGTAACATCTTTGGTGTTAAAGCTTTCTTTAATTTCAGTATAGGATTTTTGTTGGTGTTCGTTCAGTGTTTTTTCGCCCATCAATTCGTTACGGTATTTACCCAATCGGCTTTCTTCCACATCATACAATTCAAACACGTTTTTTTCTACCAATTGATTGATAATGGATGAAGAAACATTGGCTTGGGTTTGCAAATCGAGTTTTTTAACTTCGTTGGGTGTTTTGCTGTAGCGGTTGTTTAACTTTAAAAAAGTAAGCAGCGTTTCGAGTTGTTTTTTGGCTTTGCCCAATTGATTAAAAACTTGTTCTAAATTTTTTTCTTCATTGGCGTAATTATTTAATCGAACGTAAGTTATTAGCTTTGGTTTAAACTTAGCTTTAACTTCTTCTTCTACCACAATAGCTCGTTTTTCAATCAACGATTTTACAATTTTGTGGATGTTTTTAATGTTTAAAATTTCCGAAATTTCTTGTAAGCTAAGCACATTTCTCACTTCCAAGGCTTCAAAAATGGAGTATTCCTGGTCGGTTAAATCGGTTATCGGGTTACCTTCAAAAGCGATATTTAACACCACTTTACTTTCACTGGCTAGTTTAAACGCTCCGGGCAAAGCTGCATTAAACACATCACCGGGGTTGGCAAGGTAATAATCGGCAATCCAATCCCACAACTGCAATTGTTTGTTGTTTACTATAGGAAATTCGTCGAGCAACGATTCCACATATTTTGCCTGATATTCTTTGGGTGGAGTTTGGTGAATACGTTTAACCAAAGCGGTATACAATTTACCTCCTTTACCAAAAGGCACAATAACCCGCTGACCAACTTGTATATAATCGTTTAACTCAAATGGCAAGCGGTAGGTAAACAAATTGGGTACCGATAAAGGAAGTACAACATCAATAAATTTAGTTTCTATTGCCATGTGGTAAAGATAAAAAATAAAAATGCAATTTGTGATTGATTTTATACGGACACTATATTGAATTCTCATTTATTCGTAAATCCATTTTCCGGCGGTATAAAAGATGATTCTTATCCTATTTTTGTTGACGGATTAAATTAATTTTGTAGAAAAATATTTATATATGAAAAAAATAATCAACACTTCAAAAGCACCTTCTCCAATAGGGCCGTACAGTCAGGCAGTATTAGTAGGAAATACGTTATACACCTCAGGACAAATAGCCATAAACCCAGCAACTAACGAATTGGTAACTTCAACCATTAAAGAAGAAACTAAAATGGTGATGGAAAACCTTAATGCTGTTTTAGAGGCTGCTGATATGAATTTTAGCCACGTGGTAAAGTGTTCGATATTTATTTCAAACATGAACGATTTTGCCCAAATCAACGAAGTGTATGGAAGTTATTTTACATCCGATTTTCCTGCACGAGAAACCGTGCAAGTAGCATGTTTACCTAAAAACTTAAATGTTGAAATTTCGGCTGTAGCCATAAAATAAATTACTCAGGTTTTAATAAATTATTTTGAAATAAATAATCGTGGCATTGGTAGTACGACACTGCTTCTTTTAAAGCCTGTTTATCCGTTGGTAGCAAATTCAGTAAGTTCGATGTTTTGTCCCAAACGTAATAGTTTGCCGATTTCATGTCGCCCAACACCATTAATTTATTTTCTTTGAGGTAACCCATTTTCCTGTAATTTCCGATAAAAGTGCGTTCGTCCTCAGGTTTCATCTTGTTTACATCTCTGCCAAACAGTTGTGTGGTGTACGACCAGTTTAAATATCCAAAAAGGGTAGGGAAGAAGTCGATTTGAGAACACAGTTGGTTGATTTCCTGATTTTCGGTATCGGGCAAGTTAAAAATAAATGCAGGGATATGATATTTTGCCACATCTAGCTCTTGTTTTCCTGCACTCGAAGCACAGTGGTCGGACATAATAACAAACACCGTATTGTTAAACCAAGGTTTTTTCTTTGCTTTTTCCATAAAATCAAAGATGGCGTAATCGGTGTATTTTACAGCACCTTCTCTACTGGTTTTTGATGGAATGTCAATTCTTCCTTCAGGGTAAGTAAAAGGTTTGTGGTTAGAAGTCGTCATTACAAAGTTGAAAAACAACTGATTATTGGCATAATCTTTATCGGCTTCTTTCAGTACTTTGTTGTAGATGTCTTCATCACAAATTCCCCAGGCATTTTCAAATTGAACTTCATCATCATTGATGTTGGTTCGTTTCGATTTAAAGCTGTCGCCCATAATGTAACCTCTCCCTCTGTCCACAATATCAAAACCGTTACCACCAAAAAACTGGTTCATGTTATCGAAATATCCATCGCCACCATAAAAGAACACATTTTTGTAGTTTTTTTGTTTAAAAACAGAACCAATGGTAAACAAATCGGAATTGTTTTTTTTACGTTTAACAATACTGCTACCGGGTGAAGGTGGTACAGAAAGTGAAATAGCCTCCATACCCCGAACGGTTCTGGTTCCGGTAGCAAACAAATTGGTAAAAAACACGCTTTGTTTTGCCAGCGAATCGAGGAAAGGAGTAATGTTTCCCTGATTTCCAAAACGATACATGAAGTCGGCACTAAAGCTTTCGATACAAATAAAAATAACATTTGGTTTGTACTCCGTTGCTGTATTTTTAACGTCTCTTTTTATGCTGTAAGGTTTTATAGATGAAAACAGTTCATTTTCGGCTAACGTCATTTTTTTTAATTCGGAAAACGATACATCCAAATCTTGGCTCACATAAAATTCGGTATAACTTAATTCATTGTTTCTGAAAGCTGCAAAAAAGGAATAAATACCCGATTTACTTAATTCGTTTTCGTAACGGTTTAACGACCAATCGGACATGTTGTTGGTTATAAAAGTGGTGTATAACAGACTCGATATTAACACAACAAAAGTAATGGGTAGTTTTTGGGTAAAGGTTAATGCTGCATCGAACGTATTTTTAAAAATGTGTTGTTTTGCAGTTAAAAAAATGAATAAACAAACTACCAAAATAACACTCGGTAAAAGAATATAAAGTGGGTAAGATTGGTGAATGTTTTGAACAACTTCGAACGTGTAAACCAAATAATCGACGGCAATAAAATTAAACCGGCTACTGAATTCATCCCAAAAGGTAAACTCTGCTAAAAAGCTGAATGTAAATATGGTAAGCCCAACAAAATAAGCAAAATAAGTAGTGAGTTTATCAAGTATAGTTCCCGAAAGTTTTTTTGGAAGCAGGAGTAAATAAAAAATGTAGGGGAGTAAAAAATAAGAGATAACACCAATGTCAAAAAACAACCCGACAACGATTATTTTAATTAGACCTAGTAAAGAAAAATCAATAAATTCGAAAGCCCAAATGTATAAGGCTATTCTGGTTAAAAACGATAAGGCGATATAAAATAACGAGAAAAAGTAAAGTAACGAAAGTCTCTTGTGAAAAAATAGGCTTTTAAATAGGTTCATGTAATTTTATGCTTTTTACAAAAATACCAATAAAAATAACTTTATATATTTAAGCCAATAAAGGATATTTTAGTAAAATGGTTTAATATTGTTTTTTTTTATTGTAGTTGAAAATAATTTTCACATACCTTTTCGTCGTTTTTGCCTTAGCTGCTTTTCCGCAATCAGATACTGCTGTACTACAATATTATCAGGTTTCTGAGGGTTTACAATATGGTTATAAAAAACCTAAACTTTTTGATGGAATAACTAATATTCCAAAAAATTATTTAGATTTAGGGAAAGGATTTAAAAGCAAAGAAAATTTGATGTGGATAGGTGTTACTGTTGCATCATCCGGTCTTTTGATTTCGTCCGACCAAGATTTAATTGGACATGCAGAAAATATCTCGTCTAATATCAATTTGAATCGAAGACATAGTTATCTAAAAATAATGGGGGTGGTCGAAATTCCTACCAACATGTCGGCAGCTTTTTACCACATTGGGCATGGCAGTTTTTCATTTTTGTTTGCAGGAGGTTTATTAACTGCAGGATTATTCAGAAAAGATTACAGAGCGATACATACTTCTATTGAAATTGGAGAAAGCCTTTTAACTTTGGGCGTAATGACTCAGGGTTTAAAACGGGTTTTTGGTCGTCAAAGTCCTAATATGGCTACTGTTGATGGCGGTGAATGGAATTTTTTTCCAAACCAACGTGAATATATGAAAAATACGGCTTATTTTGATGCTGTTCCTTCCGGGCACATGGCAACAATAATAGCAACGGTAACCGTAATTTCAAAAAATTATCCGGAAGTAAAATGGATAAAACCTTTAGGTTATACCTTATCGGCAATAATGGGTTTTGAAATGATGAATAGTGGTGTGCATTGGGCTTCCGATTATCCTCTTGGAATTTTAATCGGTTATTCGGTGGCAACTGTTTCGGTAAACCGAAGAATTACCAAAGTGCAAACCGAAACCACCTCTTATCGACAACATAAAATACAACCACAGTTTTTTGTTTCAAGCTTGTATGGAACTCCGGTATATGGAGTTAAAGCGGTGTTTTAAAACGATTTGCTAAAAAACATTCCAAATTCGTTACCGTTGTAATAGGGTAGAAGCGAAGTATTTTTATCTTTATTAAACGGATTAAAATTCTTTAACGGTTCAAAATGATACACCACATTGGTAACCAAAATACTAACTCCTGCAGCAGTAACCACATCCGACAACCAATGCCTGTTGTTCATGATTCGAAAAGCACCGGTGGTGGTTGCAAAAGCAAAACCACTGTAAGCCAACAATGGATGCTCATCTTTAAATTCGTGGTATAAAACTGTAGCACCTGCAAATGCCTGAGAAGTATGTCCTGATGGAAATGCATTTGGAGTGCCATCGGGGCGCTCTTTTCCCATTCCCCATTTAACAGAATGAACAATAATTGCCGTAGTTAATTGGCTTATGGCTAAATATTTGGTTTGATCAAACCAATGATTTTTAGCTTTTAATCCGAGCAAATCAGCTCCGTACATTTCTGCCATGGGTATATATTGAATGTAGTCATCAATTTTAAATTCAAAATCGTTGCCTACATTATTTCTAACATTTTTAGTAAAGTCTTTTTCAAATGCACTTTTATTTAAAGCAACACCGGTAATAATTAATGAGGTAGGAAGAATGGTTTTTATGAATAACGATTTTTTTGGTTTTATTTCTTTAGTAATTACAGTATCTGTTTGAGCAATGGTTTGCGTCAAACAACCAAAAATCAGTACCGATAAAAAGAAAATTTTGAAACGTAACATCTTGACAAAACTATAAAATATACTTAAACTTAGCAGCTTTTCAGGAAAAAAGCCGGTTAATTTTAAATTACTCCGTTGCTTCTATTTTCATAGGCTTATACATTATTTTCAGGTGTTTTTTGAGTTGATAAAATCGTACAATACCAATAACAAGTACTATCACACTCAGTACCAAAGAAAAATAGCCGAGATTTTTTATTTCAGCCAAATCTTTCATACCTATAAAAGCTATTCCCCCTAATATAAGGTAAAGGGACGTTCTTATATAGGAAAGTAATGTCCTTTCATTGGCTAGTTTGGTGCGTTCCATTGAAAGGTGGTCTCGTAAAATAATTTCTTCTTTTTTTTGATAATCTTCCGTAAACTTGATTAGATTTTTAAGTTTTTCTTTCATCGTATAATTTTTTATATGGTGGTAAAATCACTTCATTTATTTTTCTTATCAATATATATCTTTTTTTTTCATCTATCCAATTAAAAAGGGAAAAATAATGGTATTGTTAAAGATGAGGCAATCCAAATGATAATGTTTAACGGTGTACCAACTTTTAGATAATCATTGAATTTGTAATTACCCGGAGTATATACCATTGCGTTAGTTGGGTTACAGACAGGACTCATAAAAGTAAATGCACAAGCAAACATAACTGCCACTAAAAAAGGACGCTCACTTACTTGTAATACAGCAGCAAGACTGATAACAATGGGTGCCATTAATGCAGCAGTAGCCTTGCCAGAAAGTATATTGGTTGAAAGAAAAGTAACCAAAAAAATAAGGCTTAGTATAACTCTTGGGTCTAATCCGCCCATTGCATTAAAAATCATTTCTGAGATGATATCCGAACCACCTGTTTTTTCGAGTGCCATACCCATGGACAGTACTCCGGCAATCATAAAAATCACTTTCCAGTTAATGGCCTGATAGGCCTCTTGAGGTTTAAGTATAGATGTTATTACCAAAAGCAAACAACCAACCATGCCACTCATTAAAATAGAGGTAAGATTAAGCGCAGCAGCAGTTACTACCCCAATGGCTATAAGTAAGGCAGGAATGGCTTTTTTGTAATCAATGTGTTTTTTCTTATAGTCGGAAAGAACAAAGGCCAGACTTTGGGATGTTAACTTCGACAGCTCTTGTTCTGAAGCATATATCAACAACATATCTCCTTCACGGATTTTTATTTGATTGAGGTTTTCCAAAATGGTTTCATTACGGTGACGAATTGCCAGTACAGATGACTGATACACCTTTCTGAAATGTAGTTCTTTTAATGATTTTCCGGCCAATTCAGATCCCACCGGGATAAGTACCTCATAAACATGTTTTGTATTTGATTCCTGTTTAGTTTTTTCTGTTTCTATTGATGCTTTTAAAGCAACATCTCCGTTAATGGAATAACCCTTTGTATGCTTTAAATTCAACAGGTTATTAGGACTAATCAGTATTTTTAATACATCATGCTCTTTGAATTCGAAATCGGATGTAAAATCATTGATAGGTTCTGTTTCTCTGGTAACTTTAAGTACCTGAACACAAAAATCTTTTACCAATTTAGATGATGCAATTGATCTGTTAATATCGGGACAATTGGCTTGAAGCGTTATTTCTGTTGAATATTTTTCTGCTTCCCGCACCAATATTTCTCCATCAATATTTTTTCTTTTAGGCAATAGCCATGGGGCTACAAAAAACAGGTATGCAAAACCAATACTCGCCAGCACCAATGCTGCTTTAGTAAATTCGAACATCCCGAAACCTTCCAGTCCACTTTTTAAGGCATAACTGCTTATGAGAATATTTGTACCGGTTCCTATTATTGTAGTGGATCCTCCAATACAGGCAGAAAATGATATGGGAATCAATAATTTGGAAGGATTTATTCCCGTTTCTTTGCAAACCAACAATGCCAGAGGAATCATTATTGCAACAACGGCAGAATCATTGATAAATGCCGAAAATAAAGCTGTTACACCACAAAAAACCAATAATGCAACAGTGTAGCTAATCTTTGCCAGTTTTACGATTTGTGTGCTAAAACCATCAATAATACCGGTTTTTAAAATGGCAAAACTAATAACGAACATACAGCCAAGGGTCATGGTGGCAGGATGAATAAAACCGGAAAAAGCTTCTTCAGGACTAAGCACACTTGTTACAATGAACATGGTCATGATAAGCAACGAAGTAGTATCTATTGTAAAATAATCTCTAACGAATAAAAAAACTCCGATTGCAATTATTCCAATGGTAATGTATAGTTCCATTTATAAAATTACTTTAGACAAGTAAAGATACGAAATCATTAACTAAATGACTAAAGGAGCAAACAGAATCGGCTGAATTTCGGCAGTTGTTTTTACTCCAACTTATACCCTGTATAAACTCAAAATAAACAGGGTGGAGGCTAAATCAAAAATTAATTCACAGAAATTAAGTTGGTTTCCTTTATGATTTCTGCAAGACTTTGCACCAAATAATCAATTTCAGTGGTGGTGTTAAATGCCTGAAACGAAAACCGAAGGTAACATTTGTCGGCGTGTCGCATTACAGGAATTTCAATACGGTATTTTTCAAACAACAAACGTTGTAGCTTTTCGGGTTCGGTAGTTTTTATTTCGACACTACACATTTGTCCGAAAAAATCTTTGGTTAACGGTGCCAATGGTTTGGTATTAAGCAATTCGAACAACTTTGGAGCAACAGCCAGTAAATTGTTTTTACATTGGTCCGACACCTTTTTCCAATCGTGTTTTTCCATAAACGCCAGAGCTTTTGGAACGGTTAAATATGCTGAAAAATCGCGTGTTCCGTTAAACTGGTGGTAATCAAAAAATTGTGAATCGCTTGGTGAAGCACTTTGGTAGCCCCAACTGATAATCAAAGGGTCTAACATTTCTTGAAATTCGGGTTTGGCGTATAAAAACGAACAGCCTTTTGGTGTCATCATCCATTTGTGGCAAGCTCCGGTATAAAAATCGGCTTGCAGTTGGCTCAAATCCAAATCAATGTGTGCAGGAACGTGAGCACCATCAACAATGGTGATTAAACCACGTTTTTTAGCTTCTTCGCAAATTTCTTTTACAGGAAATATTAATGCAGTGCTGCTGGTAATTTGGCTAATAAATACCACTTTGGTGTTTGCCGAATAACCTTTCCAAAACTCGGCTAGAAATGCTTCTTTGCTTGTTAACGGCAAACGAATGGGCTGCTGAATGTATTTTGCACCGGCGGCTTTGCAATAGTAATTCCAGGTTCTGTCCATTGCACCGTATTCTAAATTGGTGCTGAGTACTTCATCGCCGGCAGCCAATTTAATGGTTTTGGCTAACAGGTTAACGGCGTGTGTCGGGTTGGGTACAAAAACCAAATCGTTGGCGTTGCAGTTGATGTATGTTGCCAATGCCGACAACGCATGTTTAACGTAACCAATACCATCGAAAGCAATAAATTGTACAGGCTCTTTTTCCAGTAAATATTGCCATTGCATGTAATCGTCAAATACTTCTTTAGGGCAAGACCCAAACGAACCAAAGTTTAAAAAAGTGATGTTATCATCGAGCAAAAAGAGGTTTTTCATGGCATGAATTATTTTTGTTTAAAATTAATACTATCATGATTAAGAAAAATCCTGTAAGTAAAAAATCACACCATTTCATTAAAATAATCTGCAACCAACAACACGTTATTTTAATTTTATACCAAACCTTTAATGATTAAATTGGCTGCTGCCGGATTAGTTGCCAAAGGCACGTTATGCACATCACACAAACGCATCAACATTTGTACATCGGGTTCATGTGGATGTTTTCCGAGTGGGTCGCGAAAGAAAAATACCATCGAAATTTTACCTTCCGAAACCAAACCACCAATTTGAGCATCACCACCGTACGGACCGCTTTTATAACATTTTACCTTAAAACCTGCTTCTAAAGCATGTTTACCGGTAGTGCCTGTGGCTACCAGATTAAAATTGTCCAGGAATTTTTTGTTTTGATTTAAAAAAGCAACCATTTCGGCCTTTTTACCATCGTGTGCAATTATAGCAATACTCTTTTTTGCCATGGTATCGAAATTTTATACAAAGGTGGTTAAAAGTTTTGAAACAGCTGCTAAAGTGGTGCTGAAAAGGTTTAAATAGTGTGTGTTATTTTAAGCTATTTTAACGGGTTAATTTGGTTTTAAGGGCGTTAATAAATTCCGTTTGTTGGTCAATAAAAACATTATGCGAACAATTTTCGAAATAGTAGAGGTTTTGTTCTCCTATTATCTTTTGTAAGTCCAGCACCTGACTGTTGGAATACAACCCGTCGTCTTTACCGTAAAACCCGTAAATGTTAATTTTATTTGAAACTAATTTTTGCAAAACAGGAGTAAGGTTAACGGAGGTATATTTTTCATTGTCCATAAAACCCTGAGGTGCCATGTAGGTCATTTGAGCAGCATATTTGGTTAAAATGGTATCCGTTTTAAACAATGAATACAAGTTTTTTGCTTCAGGAGTAGGGGATTCGGGCGAATAAAACCCGTTTTGCATGGCATGCATAAAACAGTACGAACTGTATTGGATGGAATTGGTGTCC
>JACPDX010000066.1 GCA_016183805.1 Bacteroidota bacterium | reverse complement strand
TGGTATAAATGAAATTATTGCACTAATTGGTGTTGGTATTTTGGGTGGATTGTATTTTAATCTCAAAAACAATACTTCAACCACCAATAAAAAAACCTTTTTTCCATTATTGTTGATACCTACTACAACGGCTGCGATTACCAAAATAACATCGTTAAAATTATTTTTTATCTTTTTAAAAGTAGGAGCTGTGTTGTATGGTAGCGGCTATGTGTTGTTTGCCTATTTAGATGCCGAACTGGTCACCAAAGGTTATTTAACCCAACAACAGTTGATGGATGCTGTAGCTGCCGGACAATTTACTCCCGGGCCTGTGTTATCTACCGCAACATTTATTGGTTATCAAATCAACGGAATATGGGGTGCTTTAGCTGCTACAACGGGTATATTTTTACCTTCATTTTTGTTTGTTCTTCTGCTAAATCCAATCATCCCAAAATTAAGAGCATCGAAGTTTTTTGGGCATTTTTTGAATGCTGTAAATGCTTCTTCAATAGCTGTAATTGCTGCCGTAATGATTACCATGAGCATAGCATCGATAACCAATTTAAACGCCATTATTATTTTAGCTGTTAGTTTACTGCTCACTTTTGTAGTTAAATTAAATGTAATGTTGATCATTTTAATTGGTGCTATTTTGGGTTTTCTACTTCCAATGGTAATTTGATAAAAATTGTTAAATTTAGCCTAACCAATAATACTTTCTTTAAAAGAATGAAGTTATGGGTAAAAACTAAATTTAATTTAAATGAAATAGCCACGTGCTGAAGCACACACCAACGAAGTTAGCAGCGAAACAATTAAAAAATAAAAAAATTGAGCTAAACACTAATGAAGATAACATGGCGTATTCCATATGACCGCTTTAAAACAATAAATATCTACATATGAAATTACCTTCTATCAATTACTTGGTTGCACAAGCAAAAACCGCAGCAACTTGTTATCCGCTTACTTTAATTAGTGCTTTAATAGGCGTAAGCATCGGGATATATTTAGTAGAATACGAAAATGTTACATCTAATATTTTTCCGTTAATTAATGTCATGCTTTGTTCAGCAATAGGTATTCCATTGTTTTTCTGTATTGAGGTGTTTACTGATAAAAATAATTACAACAAACGTTATCGATTATTTTTTAATCTCGGAGGAATTGTCCTTTTAGGTCTACTTTTCCTGACCTTACCAACTTCCGAACAAACTTTTAATACTTCTGTTCCTTATGTGAGGTATGCTATTTACAATCTGGCTATTCACTTGTTGGTTTCATTTGCTCCGTTTATTAAAAGTAAAGAAATTAATGGGTTTTGGCAGTACAACAAATTGCTGTTTATCCGATTATTAACATCAGCTGTTTATTCGGGTTTTTTATTCGTTGGGATTGCTTTAGCATGATGAATTAGACCAAGTAGAAGACTATCCAAAAGGACTTAAAATTTTTACTCAATACATCTTATTGCCTTTGTTAGGGCTGTATCTTATTATTTTATACAGTTATGGGGTTAAAATAATTTCACTGTGGGACTGGCCAAAAGGTATTGTTTCTTACCTCATCACATGTGTTGCAGTGCTTGGCATCTTCAACTTTTTATTGATGTTTCCTTACGCAAAACAAGAAGGTAATAGTTGGATAAAATGGACTACCAAAGCCTATTATTTTATTTTAATTCCGTTGGTAGTGATGCTTTTTATTGCTATCAGCATGAGGCTAAACGATTACGGCATTACCATTAACCGTTATATTATTTATTTACTAGGCATTTGGCTAAGTTTGGTTTGTATCTATTTTATTATCGGAAAGACCAACATCAAATTCATACCAGTTTCGTTGTTTACGGTCATTGTGTTGATGTCGTTTGGACCATGGAGCATGTTTAGTGTGAGCGAAAAAAGCCAAGCGAATCGATTAAAACACATTTTAGAAGAAAATAACTTTTTGAAAGATGGTAAAATAGTAAATGAACAAACGTTAGTCATCGACACCAATTATAATCGAGAAACCTTTGTACCTCAAAATCAACAATTACTTAATGATTCGTTGAAAAACGAAATCAAATCTATTTTAGATTATCTAGACGACTATCACGGGTTTAATTCCATAAAGAATTGGTATGCACAAGATTTTAACGGAAAAATACAAACTCACAACTTAAAAAAAGAACGTTGGGAGCGAATTAACGAAGCCGAAGTTTACATGCGTGCTTTAGGGTTGGATTACCGACCTTATTATACCGCCGAGAACAATTACATTTCGTTCTCGAGCAATTATCAAGACAAACTCATTAACATAAAAGGTTATGATTATGAAACCAGAATAAATGGCTATTACTACAACCGTAATGAGTTCAATAAAGATGAGAACTTGATTGCTCCATTTCGTATTGATAGCAATAGATATGAATTTAAAACGGACTTAAAAAATGAATTTTTAATTGTCGTTTACCAAAACAATGAGCCATTTTCCAAAATTGATTTAACCACATTAAAAGAACGTTTGGTTAAAAAACATGGTAAAGTACAGCGATATGATTTGCCTCAAGAAGAACTTACGCTAATTGACTCGACAGCAACATTTAGCTTTAAGTTGGTACTAGAGAATATTTCGTTTAATAACGAAAATAATAAGCTGGAATTAAACTCGTACAATGGTTTACTGTATTTCAGTTTAAAAGATGAATAAAAATTATAAAAAAGTTTGCAGTAAATTAGAATAAGTATATATTTGCAGCCGCTTACAAAATAAGTAAGGGCGATTAGCTCAGCTGGTTCAGAGCATCTCGCTTACACCGAGAGGGTCGGGGGTTCGAATCCCTCATCGCCCACAAAAAATTAAAACCGTTCTGCAATACTGCGGCACGGTTTTTTTTGTTATTATTCCTTTTATGTATTTTTCAATCCATTACCATTTTTCATGGTATAAGAACAATAATACCACAATAACATTGAATGGAATCTGGGATAATTCTTTATCTTTTACATAATTCTAGTTATCTTAGTAATGTTAAAAACCCTTTCATAGTATATGTTTCATTCATAATGGTTGTATATTGAATTATCCAATAGTAAGTTCCATCTGAACAATTATTATTGTCATATTTACCATCCCACCCTTTTAATAAATTATTTGTTTCAAATAAACTTAAGCCCCATCTATTATAAATAATGAGTGTTGCCTGATTAATTCCATATATTTCTTTTGGAATAAAATAATCATTTGAACCATCATTATTTGGAGAGAATACATTTGGCATGACAAGAATAATTTCACAATTTTTAAATTTAGTATTAATTGAGTCAATAGCGTTTCCACAATAATTAGTAACTATGACCCAATAATTTCCATCTTGGGTTATTGTTAATGTGGAATTAGAGGAATTGTCAGACCATAAATAGCTGTCAAAACCTGCACCTGCATCTAATACTGCCGAGGAATTAGAACATAATTCAAGGGTATCTATTCCTAAATCTACGACAGGTAAATTTAAAACACTTACAAGAACACTGTCCGAACTTGAACAGTTGTTGCTGTCAATAACAGTAACAACATAAGACGTACTT
>JACPDX010000010.1:72049-98395 GCA_016183805.1 Bacteroidota bacterium | reverse complement strand
GCTGGTTTAGTCGGTAAGCCTCTTAATGTATTTTGGTTTTTGAATTCGAAATTAAACTTTCAACCTTTAAACTATCAGAATGTTCTAAATCACCAGCTTGTATAGGTTTCCAGTAATCTGCTTCTAAAGCTTCGGTTAAAATGGCTGAAACTATTGTTTTACCAATGTTGGTTCCTATTCCTGTTATAAAGTAGTTTTTCATAAACTTTTTTTTACCACAGAGTCACGGAGGACACGGAGGTTTTATTTTTTTTATTTTCTCTGTGAACTCAGTGCCTCTGTGGTAATCGTTACTATTAATTTATCAACCTGCTCTTTAGTATTAAAACTATGCAAACAAATTCGTAACCGTTCTTTTCCTTTAGGTACTGTTGGAGATAATATTGGGCGAACATCAAAACCTTGTTCTTCAATTTTTGATGCCAGTTTTTTTACTTCATCGTTTCCAGGAATGATGATACATTGAATGGCACTTGTTGAAATAGGTAATGGGTGATGGGTGATGAGTGATGAGTTTTTGAAATATTCAATTATTATTTTTAAATCATCTATTCTTGATAAGTTTTGAAGTAGAAATTCGTGTGCATTTTTAATTGCTAAAATACTTGGTAAGGGTAGGGCTGTGGTGTAAATAAATGCACGAGAATAGTTAATCAGATAATTGCGTAAAATTTTATTGCCTAATACTGCCGCACCATGACAGCCATAAGCTTTCCCGAAAGTTATAATTCGAGCAAAAACATCATTTTCTAAATTTAATTCAGCAACTAAACCTAAACCGTTGCCAAAAATACCTGCTGCATGTGCTTCATCTACTATTAATGCGGCGTTATGCTTTTTACAAATTTCTGCAATTTCAATCAATGGAGCAGCATCGCCATCCATCGAGTAAATGGATTCTACAACAACATAAACTAAACCTGTAGCTAGGCTTAATTTTTCCTCTAGTGCAGTTATATTGTTGTGTTCAAAAGCATAGTTTTTGGCGTTGCTTAATTTTATTCCATCACGAATAGAGGCGTGGATGTATTCATCGTAAATAATGGTGTCGGTGCGTTGCGGCAAGCATTGAAACAAACCTACATTGGCATTGTAACCAGAATTGAAAATTAATGCAGCTTCCGAACGATAAAAGTTGGCTAAATACAATTCAACATCTTCTGTAATAGAATTGTTTCCAGAAATTAACCGTGAGCCTGTTGCACCATAACTTTCAAAGGTATTATTGGTTTGATGAATAGAAATTTCTTTAGCAAGACCCAAATAATCGTTAGAACAAAAATCAATCAAATGATTGTTGTCCTTTAATTCACGAAAGGCATTTTCTTGCTTACGTTTGTCGAGTTTTTGTTGGATGTATTTTAGTTGAGCATTCATTTTTATTCGTCATTGCGAGGAAGAATGACGAAGCAATCTTTTGATTAAGATTGCTTCATTTCGTTGCACTGCATTCGCAATGACGATTAATTTTCCTTTAACACTTTTCTAGCTTCTTTTCCTTTTTCAGTTGCTTGAACATTTCGCTCAATAACATGCCCCGGTCTGCTCCATTTTTCAAAATCAATATTATTGTCATCCTGAGCTTGTCGAAGGACAGGTTGGTCTTTTCTAATTTTAACTTTTCCTGTATTGTCTTTCACCTTTTCTGTGGGAGTTAAACCCAACAAACTAAACAACTGCATATCTTCATTATCGCCCGGATTTGGAGTGGTTAACAATTTATCTCCGGCAAAAATAGAACTTGCTCCTGCCATAAAACATAACGCTTGTCCTTCCTTGCTCATTTGCATTCTTCCGGCAGATAAACGCACTGTGCTTTTCGGGAAAACAATTCGTGTGGTAGCAATCATTCGTACCACATCCCAAATCGGAACAATTTCTTGTTCTTCTAAAGGAGTTCCTTCAACCGGAACCAATGCATTGATTGGAATAGATTCGGGTGCTTCGCTCAATTTTAATAAACCCATTAACATTCCTATGCGGTCATCAACAGTTTCACCCATTCCGATAATACCTCCAGAACAAACTTTTAAAGAGCTTTTACGTACATTTTCTAATGTTTTTATTCTATCATTGAACCCTCTGGTTGAAATTACTTCTTTGTAATATTCCTCAGATGTATCAATGTTGTGGTTGTAGTAATGTAAGCCTGCTTCAGCCAAACGTGTTGCTTGGTTTTCGGTAACCATACCTAACGTACAACAAACTTCCATGTTCATTGCACTTAATCCTTTTACCATTTCAATTACTTGGTCAAAATCTTCGCCATCTTGTACGTTTCTCCATGCAGCACCCATACAAACTCTTGATGAGCCGGTGTTTTTTGCTGCTTCAGCTTTTGCTAAAACTTCATCAACAGGCATTAAGTTGTTTTTTTCGATGTTGGTGTGGTAGCGGGCAGCTTGCGGACAGTAACCACAATCCTCAGGGCAACCACCTGTTTTTATAGAAATTAATTTACTTACCTGAATTTTTAATGGATCGTGGTGTAAACGATGAACTTGTGCAGCATCGTAAATCAATTCCATTAAGGGTTTGTTGTATATGTTTAGAATTTCTTCTTTTGTCCAAGTTTTGTTGCTATCCATAATCGATAATAAATTTTAGAGAACAAAGATAATGTAAAAAACTTTGAAGTAAGAATTGAAAATGTATAATAGAAAAATTCACCCCTCTGTATCTCCCCTCAAGGGGAGAGCAACCTCCGTTATGGATTTCTTCATTGTAACTTCCTCCCTTGAGGGAGGATTAAGGTGGGTGATTTTGTATATATTTGTGCTATGCGAATAGACATTATTACCGTTTTACCAGAACTGTTGGAAAGTCCATTAAATGCTTCCATTCTAAAACGAGCCCAAGAAAAAGGGTTGGTAGAATTGGTTGTTCATAACCTGAGAGACTATTCGACCAACAAACAAAAAAGTGTGGATGATTATGCTTTTGGTGGTGGTGCAGGAATGGTGATGCAAATACAACCCATTGCCGATTGTATCGAGAAATTAAAAACAGAAAGAACTTACGATGAAATAATTTACATGACTCCTGATGGAGAAACCATGAAACAAGGCATGGTAAATAAACTTTCGTTAAAAGAGAACTTGATTATACTTGCGGGGCATTACAAAGGAGTTGATCAACGAGTAAGAGATTTGTTTATTACCAAAGAAATATCAATTGGCGACTTTGTTTTAACTGGTGGAGAGCTTCCAGCAGCTATTTTAGCAGATGCTATTATTCGTTTAATTCCAGGAGTTATAAGCGATGAAACCTCTGCATTAACCGATTCGTTTCAAGATAATTTGTTGGCACCGCCAGTTTATACCCGACCAGAAGAATACAGAGGATTAAAAGTGCCAGATATTTTATTGAGTGGCGACCACAAAAAAATAGAAGCTTGGCGTGAAGAAGAGGCGTTAAAAAGAACAGAAGAGAGGAGACCAGATTTGCTTAATTAGTTGTTTGTTAATTGTTTTTTGTTGATAGTTCAGCACTATTAACAATTAACCAACAACAATTGACTATTTATCCTCACTTTTGCATTGTTCTTCTGGCATAGCACCACAAAAACCACAAGGTTCTCCGTCTTTATTGAATACCGAATTGCTACTAGCACACGTTTTATCAAAACGACCACCTTTCTTAAAAATAATTTTTACAGCCATTCCAAAAACACCTAAAGCGAGTAAACCTATTACCAAAAGAGCTAGTTTCATAATCTTTTTTTACAAATTTAGGACTAATAGTTAAAGTGCAGCTTAACTTTTGCTAATAATTCTTGGTGAATGTGTGGGTTGCACGTAATAATTTCTTTTCCAAATAGGTAGTTGTTTTCGCCTTTAAAATCACAAACTTTACCGCCAGCTTGCTGAACTATAAATGCTCCCGCTGCAACATCCCAAGGGTGCAGACTGTATTCGTAAAAAGCATCGAACCGTCCGCAAGCAACATAAGCTAAATCTACTGCTGCTGAGCCCAATCGACGTAAACCACGCGAGTTTCTCATCAGGTCTTTAAACAAGTTCATGTATTCGTCTTGTTTATCGTAATCGTAATATGGGAAACCTGTTGCAATTAAAGAATCTTCTAATGTTGGAGTAGGGGTTACATGAATTTCTTTACCATTTAAGTAAGCTTTACTTCCTTCCCAAGCGTAAAAAAGTTCGTCGAGATTGATTTCATAAATCACACCCAAAACCAAATCGTTGTTTCGTTTTAATCCTATACTGACGCAAAAACAAGGTACTCCATGAATAAAATTAGTAGTTCCGTCTAACGGGTCAATAATCCAATTATAAACTTCGCAAATTTTCTCTGAAGTACCTTCTTCGGCAATAAAACCCGAATCGGGAATAAGTTCCGAAAGTCGAGCAACCAGTTTTGCTTCGGCAGTTTTATCTACAAATGTTACCAAGCTGTTTTTGCTTTTGGTTTCTACATCTGATGCAGCAATGGTTTGCGATTTTATAAATGCTCCAACTTCTTTAGCTAAGGTGTTAACTTGTTGGCAAAGGTGTTCTAAATTCATGGAAATAATATTTACACAAAGCTACAAAATAAAAAGAGGCTTTCATTGCTGAAAACCCCTTTTTGCACTAACTAAACAACTTACTAACTAAACTATTCTTGTAACTAAATATTTCATTTTTATTTTTATTGCCTTTACTATTTATTGACTCACCCCTGATTAACTTCGTTAATCTTTCCCCTCTCTTTAAAGAAAGGGGTTGGGGAGAGTTATATTTCACATTATTTTATTGGTATATATGCTTGAATTGAATCTAATTGTGTGGTGGTTACGCCTTTTATATCAAGACAATCCAAACAAGTTAATCCACTTTCTAACATAATCCATTTGTTTCTAATCATTTCTTTGTCATAAGTATCGGTAACATTCTCTACATCAAAAAGCAACTCTTTTACCGATTCATCTAGATAAACCACTTGGTATAGCGGAATGTAGAGAGTTAGTTCTACTTGCTGACCTCTAATTTTATGGTCTTTCAACGTTGACAAGTAATTATCGATAACCAAAGCTGAATCAGTAATTTGATAATTGTAGTTAATGGTACGAGCATTTTTTATAGCTTCTTTAGTAGTACTACCGTTCGATGAGAATTTTACTTCTAACTGAATACTATCTGTTTTGCTTTTCTCAATTTCTAATCGCACATAACTTTGGTACATGGTTTCACCATCAATTGAAATGCTGGTAAATTTATCTTCCAAAATGCCTTTTCCTGGCAACAATTCATTAGGCGATTTTATCATTAAGGCATGTTTTGTTGCAGCTATTTGGTGAGTTTTCACAATTTCTTCATCAGATGATAATTCGGTACCCATTTTAATTCCAACTAAGGCACAAATTGACATTCCGATAACAAATAAGATAGACATGGTTAAACCAACACTGTAGTGCATTTTTATTTTAAACAACAATTTAATTGCTAAATAAATCAACGTAAGGATTGGAATACCAACAAGTAATAATACCCCTAAAATGGCTAAGTAATATTGGTCTTGAGATACAAAAATAAGGTTGAAAAATTCGTGAGCTTCAAAAGAAAAAACACCATCGCTTGTAATAGAGAAAATGGTTTTTGAACCAAATAACATTCCTAAAAGAACCACTAATAAGAATGTTCCTACTATTAAAAATGCAACACCTAAAACCTTACCAACAATATTGAATATGGCTGTAAAAATGGTGGCAATTGCACCAAATATGTTTTCTAATACAGAGCCTGCTTTTTTTGTGAACTTGTTGGTATCAACATTTTTAAGGTTTTCACTCACTTTATTCGCTTCTTCTTCAAACTTTTTACCAATGTTTTGGATGTTGATAGGCTCACCTTTCATTTTAAGTTTGTCCGAAGCAGTTTTTGCTTCGGGCATCACTATCCATAGAATGATATAGGTAAACAAACCAAATCCTAAAAAGAAGGCAGCTACAAAAAATAATCGAACCCAAACGGTATCAACCCCAATATATGCTCCTAATCCAGAACAAACTCCACCCAAAATTCTATCCTCAGGATTTCTGAATAACTTTTTATCACCTTTTACATAGGTTTCATTTGAAAAAGTTTGTGTTTGTTCTTCGTCTTCAGTGATATACTGCTCAGGTTTCCCCATTACGCCAATTACGTTTTCAACGTCGGCAGCAGTAATTACTTGATTTTTTTCGCTCATCATACCGCTAAAAAGTTCGGCAATTCGAGATTCGATATCGAGCATAATTTCTTCTCTTTCTTCAGAGTTGTTAAAATAGCTCTTTATTTTATTCAAATAGTTTTTCAACGTATCGTAGGCATCAACCTCGATGTGGAAAACCATTCCGCTTATGTTAACTGTTAATGTTTGATTCATTGTTGTTTAGTTTAGTTATTTATTAATTTTTCTAGTTAATTCTACGGCTTCAACCAGTTCATTCCAGGTGTTAGCCAATTCGTTTAAAAAACGGGTACCTTTTTCGGTAAGGTGATAATACTTACGAGGCGGTCCTGATGTTGATTCTTCCCAACGGTAAGAAAGCAATTCGGCGTTTTTTACTTTTCTCATTTGAGCTTGTGTGTTTTCGATGTTCATTTTTTAAAGGATTTTAAAATTTATATCAATATAATAGGTGGTGTTTTTTTCTAACGAACACACATCCGAATCCATTTTTGCAAATTGTGTTTTGATGTATGCTTTGATTTCGTCGTTTTTACCCGAAATGTTTTTTATTTCAATCGAATCATTTTCATTAATTACAAACTCCACTTTTACTGTTCCCGTGTTCGATTTCTTTTTTAAGTAATCAGGTAAACGAAGTTGTTTTTCTAATTTGTTTTTAAACGTACAATTGTCGTCTTTAAAATAAGTTGGTGTATTTCCGAAGCTGATGATTGAAACGCTTACGAACAATACTAATAAAATTATTTTTTTCATGATTTATTATTTTTTAAATGTTTAACCTATTAATTTACATTGCAAAGATATAGTTAAAAGATAATACCATGCAATACATAGTAGTAAAATAATTTATAAGTTATTGAAAATCAATTAAATTAATTTTAATAAGGATTTATTAGAGTGGGTGATTTAGCTAAAAATTAGCGATTTTTCGCTTCAATTTTTACTTCAAATACTTTATTTGGTGCCAACATTTTCTTAAAAGGGTGGACTACAAATGGTTTGTTGGAATAAATGGCACACAAGGTATTTGATACGTGATAAAGGTTATTGATTGCTGTTGCAGGAGTTCCGTCAAGTATTCCTCTAAGTACATCCCAACGAATGGCTTCAGTATGACTGTGGTAATCATGCCAAACAATAATCGAATTTTCGTCTTTTAATAGTTTAAAAGCGATTTGTGTATCATTTAAAACACTTTCGTAGTGGTGGTCGCCATCAACAAAAACCACGTCACACTTTCCGTAGTAAGGCGAAAAATCGAAGGTTCTGGAATCTCCTTTTAGGTGTATAATATTTTGCCTGTTTTTTGAAAAAAACTCTTGCTGATTGATGTATTCATTAGAGCAACCCAATTGTTTTAGAGTTTCATCGGGCAGGTTTAAGGTATAGCAATTAGGGGTAACATCAGCAACATTGCTAACACTTTCGCCACGCCAAGTTCCTATTTCAAAATAAAAACAATTGCGGTATTGTTTGGCTAACCCTTTTAATAAAGCTAAATCGGTAATTAATGAGCCTCCACCCAGAAAAGCATAAGGAGAAATGGTTTCGTTAAACGAAGGTAAAACAGTTGTTAAGTCAACCATTGGTAATCCGCCGGCGTATTGAGCGTATTTCTGTTTTACTTTTTCGTGGTGAACACTTTCGTCGTCAATTACTTTATTGATTAAATAAGGTTTGGATAATAACAACTTTAAACCGGTAATTAATTTTTTAATCTTACTCATAAACCCTATTGTTCTTCTACTTTTTGTTTAGAAAATAAATAAATGCACCAAGTGATAAAATGCCTGATAACCACATTAAGGCAACAGTGGTATAAGCAGCACCTATTACACCGTACAAATTAATAAAATAAACTCCGGCTATTACATTAATGACTAAAATGATTAGCGAAAAAAATGCATTAATCTTGGGCCAACCAATAACAGAAAGAATATTTCCTAATGGATTACGGAACAACAACGCTCCAACCACACCAATTGAAAAAATAAACATCAAATTGTTGTCGTTTTGGTATTCTTTTCCAAATATTCTCAGCATATCATTAGAGAAAAAGTAAAATAACAACAACACAACAACACAAATTACACTCATAATTTTAAGATAGTTTAGATAGTAATTCCAGACTTCCTTTTTGTTATTGAGGGCTTTTTGTGCTAGTTCCACATAATTAGTGTTGATAATGGCAACAGGTAAAACCAATAAACTAAACGGAATAATGTTAGAGGTTTTGTATTGAGCAATAAGTTCGGCATCTTTAACCATGTTTCCTATTAAAATAACATCAACAGCAAATAAGAGTTGAGACAACATTCCGCCCAAGCTCATGTAAAAACCATAACTCAAAAAATCAATGGTTTTATGTTCCGGCTGGAGTTCTTTGTTGTAATTAAATAAATTTAATTTATAGATAAGATAAATACTATAAAACAATGGAGCTAAAATTAATGCAAAAACGTATCCCCAGCTTCCAAAGAAATAGGTAAACGGAATTGCAAAAGCTAAAAGCAATAAGTTGTTGTAATTGCTGATGTCGGCATACAGTTTATTTAAGCCTACCAATCGAGCATAAATGGAAATGGTATCAATAACCAATAATGTAACGAGTTGAAAGCTAAGAATAATCAAGTATAAAAAACTATTTTTTACATTAGAAATAATAAAGGGAGATAAAGCAATTAGCAATAAGATAAGAATTAAGGAAAATAATAATCCTTTAAATAGAATACGATTGAAATAGTATTTTTTTAGTTGTTGGGATTGAGAAATGGAACCATACCTAAGCAAACCTTGATAAATGCCAAAACCTTTGAAGGGAGCTATAAAAGCAATAATGGTAATGGCATAAACCAAAAAACCGTATTCTTCTTTCGAAATAACCCGAATAATATAAACAGAAATAATAAAGGTAATGAGTTTGGTGAAAAATGAGGAAAATACAATTCTACCGCCTTTACGTTCCAAAAATGATGTTATGAATTGTATGCTCCTGCCACATTTTTAATGTGTCTCTTCCCTCTCTTTCAAGGGAGGGTTAGGGGAGAGTTGGTCTAAATGTTTAAAACTCTTTTATAAATTTCTAAAAACTGTTTACCAACACTTTCGTAGCTGTATTTTTCAACTGCATTTTCGGCTATTGCTGTTTTATTGTAAGTAGATAGATTATCTAACATGGTATTCAACTCGTTTAACAACACTTTATTGTTAGCAGCAGGAATAACAATTCCGTTACTTTTGTCAACCATTTCGGCTGTTCCGCCAGCTTTAGAGGTTAAAACGGGCATTCCGCATACCAATGCTTCGGCAATTACACATGGCAGGTTCTCATAGTTACTGTACAACAAAAACAAATCGTGGGTTTGCATCAGTTTAGCAACTTCCTGATAACTTTTCGCTCCTTCTATGTTGTAAAGGTGTTTTGGTAGTTCAATTTTTTCGGCATAACGAATAAAATACTCGTAATCTCCATCGCCAATAATGCTGATAAAAAAATCATCACGAATTTTACTCAATTCTTTTATCGTATCTAGAATTCCGGTAATGTTCTTGTGTTCGTCTTTCAAATTAGAAATGTGTAGAATTTTTTTTCCTAAAGTTAAAGGAGAGTAGTTAAATACTTTTGTATTTACAACATTTGGTACAATTTCAAATTTGTTGCTTGATGAAATACTTTTGATAGCATTCATTAAATCTTCCGAAACAGGACAAATAATAGCAGCTTGATTAAATGTTTTTACAACTAACTTTTTTATAAAAATAGTAAGTTGATGTTTTGCTGTTGGTAATAATCCTGTCCAGTTTTCACTTATTATAAAAGGAATATTAAACTTGTTTTTGAGGTACAACGCAAAATTTCCGGCAGGGAAAACAACATTTAAGTGGATTACATCAATTTTTTTGATTTTTTCAACTATTCTGTTGTAGCCTAAAAGATGAGCCTTATGTCGTCTGTTTAGTTTTTGTAAATGGGCTATTCCCGGAATTTTATTGGTTATTTTTTTGTAATAAACAATTACTTCAAAAACTCCATTTTCCAATTTTTCTTCAACAACAAAATTATCTTCTTGAACATTAGCAATGATGTGTAAAGCCGCAACATTACAATAATTGGAAACTGCTATAGCATGTTGTTGAATAAAGTTGCCATTTTTTGGCAATAACTTGTTTGGATACCAAGAGGCAAGAAATAGGATATTTAACTTTTTATCCATCAAAATCAAGTTTTTTTATAACAACGATAAAAGTAGTCATTATATTAAATAAAAACAGGTAGTCTGTCGGCTAAAGCACTATCGTTTTGTGGTGTAATTGAAACATATTACTAATTCGATATAGTTTAGAATGGTTAATGGGAATATGTATTTAATATTTTATTTAGTTATAGCAAGTTAATTGATTTAGATTCAATTAGTTTATTGTTTATTGTTGGATTCAAATTTGTAGAAATATTCCTCAATAGTGTTTTCAATATTTTTAAAATCCTCAACATTCTTGATTAAAGCCCAAGTTTTTCTCAACTCTAAATATTCTTTATTGTCAAGATGAGGTCTTATCAATGTTAATTTGTGTTCAAACTTATTTGTTTGTGAAAATATAAATTGATACTTTGAATAATAATAGAAGATCAAAATTGTGATAAAAATTAATGTCAAAAATAAACCAAGATATAAAGATGGAGGAACATCGTTTTCTAGCATTTTTTTATATATTTCTATTATAGATTCATTTATTCCCTTCCTTTTTTCAAGGTTTTCTTCTTGTCTTTTGAAAAAAGCAGATGGTTCTAAAGCAATAACACTATCTACTCCTTTAACATAAGATGAATCTAATAAATTCAATCGATCATTAATAGTTTGATTTTCATTATTGTAATAATCAATTTTTGATTCGATTTCTATTCTAGTCACATTTGAGTCTATATTCTTAACTATTTGGATTAAAAGTAAATTGGTAAGAATCGTAATAGGGGTGATTAATAAAATTAGCATTAATGGCTCAAAAGATTTTCCTAATGCTAAGCTTTTATATAGTGAATTAGAATATTTTTTACTTATTGTAGACATAAATACAACGAAGTAATTGCTTAGTTTTTTGATTAATGGAAGTAGAAAATAAAATATTACCGATGCTACTAAGCTTGTTATAATTGACCATAGTGTACTTGAGGTTAAATCCATTTTTTTTTTATTGAGAAGTGTTAAATACAAATATATAACAAACCACTTTAATAAAAAAATAGATTCTTTTCCTAGGAAAAGAATCTAAAATAAAAGGAGGCAATTGCCTCCTTTTATATAATTATTAAAAATCAGTTTAGGTCTGCATACCACCACAAACATTCAGTGTTTGTCCGGTAACATACAACGACAAGTCAGAAGCTAAAAATAAAGCAGCATTTGCTACATCCTCCGGTGTTCCAGGTCTTTTCATCGGTATATCTTCAATCCAACCTTTCATGATGTCTTGATTGAGTTGTGCAGTCATTTCTGTTTCAATAAAACCGGGACAAATAGCATTACAACGTATGTTTCTTGAACCAATTTCCTGAGCAATGGATTTAGTAAAACCAATAATTCCTGCTTTGGAAGCTGCATAGTTTGATTGCCCTGCATTGCCTTCAATTCCAACAACAGAACTCATATTGATGACAGATCCAGAACGTTGTCCTAACAATGTTTTTAAAGCAGCTTTGGTAATGTTAAATACCGACTTTAAATTCGTATTGATAACGTCATCCCAATTTTCTTCACTCATTCGCATCAATAATCCATCTCTTGTAATACCGGCGTTATTTACAATTACATCAATTCTTCCAAAATCGGCAACCACAGCAGCAATAAACTCTTCTGCCTGTTTTAAATTAGCAGCATTCGATTTATATCCTTTTGCTTTCACACCATAACTGGTCAGCATTTTTTCTACTTCTTTGGCTTGTTCATCCGAAGATACATAAGTAAAAGCTATTTGAGCTCCATGTTTTGCAAACACTTCTGCAATTCCTTTTCCAATACCTCTGGTTGCACCAGTAATGATGGCTATTTTACCTTCTAATAATTTCATAAATCTAAATTAGAAATTGAAAAATTAGAAATTTAGAATCTTTCAAAATCTAAAATTTCTAATCTCAAATTATTTAAGCGTTTACTTTCATCAATTCAGCCATAGCACTACCAATGTGTGCAGGAGAATCAACCACAGTAATACCACATTCTCTCATTATTCTTTTTTTAGCTTGAGCAGTATCGTTTACACCACCTACAATAGCTCCGGCATGACCCATTGTTCTTCCTGCAGGAGCAGTTTCCCCGGCAATAAAACCAACAACAGGCTTAGTACCATTGGCTTTAATCCAAGTAGCAGCATTAGCCTCTAAATTTCCACCTATTTCGCCAATCATTACAATGCCGTCAGTTTCTGGGTCATTCATAAATAATTCGATAGCATCTTGAGTAGTTGTTCCAATAATTGGATCACCACCAATACCTATTGCTGTAGAAACTCCTAGTCCGGCTTTTACTACTTGGTCGGCAGCTTCGTACGTTAATGTTCCTGATTTTGAAACGATACCAATTCTACCTTTTTTGAAAACAAAACCTGGCATGATACCAATTTTTGCTTCTCCGGCAGTGATAATACCAGGGCAGTTTGGTCCAATCAATCTACACTCTTTTGATTTTAAATATTCTTTCACAGGAATCATGTCTTTCACAGGAATTCCTTCGGTAATACAAACAATCACTTTAATTCCTGCGTCAGCAGCTTCTAAAATTGCATCAGCAGCAAAAGCAGGTGGTACAAAAATAATAGATACATCGGCACCAGTAGTTTTAACAGCATCTTGAACGGTATTAAAAACAGGTTTGTCCAGATGTGTTGAACCGCCTTTTCCGGGAGTAACACCACCAACAACATTTGTTCCGTATTCAATCATTTGACCGGCATGGAAAGTCCCCTCACCACCTGTAAATCCTTGAACAATTACTTTTGAATTTTTATTTACTAATATACTCATGACAATAATTTTTATGAATTGATTTTGTGTTCCCCAAAAGTAGAATTTTAAAATTAAAAATTACAATGGATTGGATATTTTATTAATCTCTTCGTCCCAATAACGAAACGTAATACATTAAAGTAGCTAAGGAGCCAATTGCAGCAACAACATAAGTGGATGCAGCCCATTTCAACGCATCTTTCGCATTATCGTATTCCGATGAGTTAACAATACCGTTGGTTCTTATCCAAATTAAAGCACGATTACTGGCATCGAATTCTACTGGAAGAGTTACAAAACTAAAAAGTGTAAGAACGCTATATGCAGCTATAATTACATAAAGAATCATGTCAAATGGTAAAGCACTGTATAAAAAGTAGCCTCCAAAAATAGAAATCATTACAATAATATTAATGATTTTTCCGCTGGCATTTTGTAAAGGAACTAATGCTGTTCGTAGTTTTAACATACTGTAAGCAGTAGCGTGTTGTACTGCATGTCCACATTCGTGAGCTGCAATGGCAGCAGCAGCAGCATTTCTTCCTTCGTACACTTCCGGACTTAAATTTACTGTTTTATTCATGGGGTTGTAGTGATCGGTCAATTTTCCTTCAACAGACTCTACTTTTACATCATAAATACCGTGTTGTTTTAACATTTTTTCAGCAATTTCTTTTCCACTCATGTTAGAGGATAATGGCATTTTAGCATATTTTTTAAACTTTGATTTTAACACTTGACTTATGGCTAATCCAATTAGCATAAATACTATTCCGATGATAAATATTGGGCTGGTTAACATGTTTTTTTAAAGATTTGAGATTAGAAATTTGTTATTTGAGATTTACGGTTTTGGATTTACGATTTGAAATTTGTTATCTGTTATTTGTTTGCTTCCGACTTCGGTCTTCCAACTTCTTCCAACTTCTTACGACATTTTATGAGAGATTAAAGCAATAAATTCTTGACGTGTACTTTCTTTTTCAAAAGCTCCGGTAAAGGATGAAGTAGTGGTAACCGAATTTTGTTTTTGAATGCCACGCATTTGCATACACATGTGTTTTGCTTCAATAACTACGGCAACTCCCTTTGGTTTTAAAGTGTTTTGAATACAGTCTTTTATTTGGTCGGTTAAACGTTCCTGAACTTGTAATCTTCTGGCAAAAGCATCAACCACACGAGGGATTTTACTCAAACCTACAATATGCCCGTTAGGGATATAGGCAATGTGTGCTTTCCCGAAAAATGGCAACATGTGGTGTTCGCACATCGAATAAATTTCGATGTCTTTTACAATAACCATGTGATTATGGTCTTCTTTAAACATCGCAGCTTTTAAAATTTCTTCGGGGTTTAAATCGTAGCCGTGAGTTAAAAACTGCATAGCTTTAGCCACACGTTCAGGAGTTTTTTCCAAGCCTTCACGATGAATGTTTTCGCCTAAATGTTCAATTATTTTTGCATAATGTTCTGAGATAACATTTACCTTTTCTTCGTTGTACTGTTCAATTTTTTCGTACCCGTCCATGTTGTTCTCGTTCATCATATTTTTGTCTAATTCAGTCATGATTTTTTAATTTCCATAGTATTCAACCGAGTTATTTTCGGTTTCTACCACTTTTACACAATGTAATTTACAATTTAAATTAACAATATCCTCTTCAATTTCGTCCCAAACAGCAATGGCTATATTTTCTGATGTGGGTATTTTCCCTTTCATAAAAGGGACTTCCAAATTTAAGTTTTTATGGTCGGCTTGCTCTATAATTCTGTTTCTAACAATTCTACTTAGTTGTTTTAGATTAATAACAAAACCAGTTTCTAGGTTAGGCTCTCCTTTTATGGTTATAAAAAGCTCATAATTGTGCCCGTGCCAGTTTGGGTTTGAGCATTTTCCAAAAACCTCAAAATTTTTGGTATCAGTCCATTCTGGCTTAAATAAACGATGGGCAGCATTAAAACGTTCTCTTCTTGTTAAGAATACCATGTTGCAAATTTACGGCTTATTCTGATTCCAATGTTTACAAAAAATGTTAAATTATACCGCTACCAAATAGATTTCCGAAAAACATAAGGCATTTCGGTTGCGGCATAACTCATACTAAACATCCACTCTATGGCGTGGCTGTTAAGTTTGAGTATATTTATTGTCGTTCCACAACTTCCAAATACAAATCTTCAATTTTTTTTCTAGCCCAAGGAGTTTTTCGTAAAAAGGTAAGACTAGAATTCATACTAGGATTGGTGATGAAACAGTTTATTTTAACATGTTTCCCTAATTTTTCCCAGCCGTAATATTCCACTAAAGTTTCGAGCATTACTTTTAGTGTTATTCCATGAAGTGGGTTGTTGGGTTGAGTCATATTTGGAGATGGGTATTGTGCGGTGGGTGGTGAGATTTCTTACCATTTATGTGCTTGTTCGTCAAACCATTTTCCTTGACAACGCAACACTTGTTCAATCACATCTCGAACACAGCCTCGTCCACCATTTTTATCAGAAATATATTGAGAAATATGTTTGATTTCAATAGCTGCATTTTTTGGGCAAGTAGCAACGCCACTTTGTAACATTACATGATAATCAGGGATGTCGTCGCCCATGTATAAAACTTGCTCTTTGGTAATGTTTTTTGATTGGAGATAATTTTCAAAAATTTCTATTTTATTACTCGCTTTTAAAAATACATCTGTAATTCCTAAACCGGTAAAACGTGAACGGACAGATTCTGAACTACCACCAGAAATTATGGCAATGTTATACCCTTTTTTTACTGCATATTGCAAGGC
This sequence comes from Bacteroidota bacterium, assembly GCA_016183805.1. Taxonomy (GTDB): domain Bacteria; phylum Bacteroidota; class Bacteroidia; order Flavobacteriales_E; family Vicingaceae; genus Vicingus. The sequence goes on along the minus strand of JACPDX010000010.1, from coordinate 82,435 downwards.
GTAGCCGTCTTTAATATTCATTCTACGTATTTGGTCGCCATCGGGTAAGGTAATTACCATACCATCACTTAAAACGCCATCGACATCGAAAATAAAAGTGGTTATTTTTGGTAAAAGTTCTTTGAAATTGCTCATATTTTTGATTTGAAGTTTTAGGTTTAAGATTTGCGATTTACGAGTTTTGATTTACGATTTGTGAACTAAAGACTGAACAATACTCTCAGTTATTAAACGGTAAATTTCTTGGTAATTTTTTTGATTTTCTAACAAAGATAAATGTTTTTGAATGGTTTTTTTGTCGTTTCGTTTTGCTGGTCCGGTTTGAACTTCTAAAGGATTGTATTTTTCTATTTTAGATGCAGTTTCTTTAATTAATGGCTTTAAAATATCAAAATCTATTTGGTGTTGATTACAAATTTCAAAAGCAATTTGGTACATGTTGTTGCTAAAATTACAAGCAAAAACAGCTGCTAAATGTAACAATTGTCGTTGTTCGGAATTAATAGGATAAATTTTGTCAGAAAGATATTTAGCAACAGCTTCTATGGATTTTAAATTAGTTTTAGTGTTGGCTTCTAAACAAAAAGGGACTTTGGTAAAATCAACAATTTTATTTTTGCTAAACGTTTGCAAAGGGTAAAAAATACCAAAATTACTAAAGCCATTTTTGCTAAACACATCAACACCAACACTTCCAGAAGTATGAACCACCAATTTGTTTTTAAATGGAAATTGTTTTAATACTTTTTCAATCGCATCATCTGGGACTGCAATGATATAGATTTCGGCATTTGGAGATAGTTGAGTTAATAAATCAATCGGTTGGGCATTCACTTTTTTAGCTAATGAATTTGCATTTGTAAACGATTTACTAAAAACCTGTTTAATTAAAAATTTGTTTTTATATAACGCTTTTGCCAAATGTGTTGCTACATTTCCTGCCCCAATAAAACTTACGGTTTTGGTCGAATTCAATTGTGAAGATTTAACTTAAAATTGATTCAAAATTAACTAATTTTGTGTTCTAAAACTTATTTAAAAATGCTAGCCTCCATTAAAAATATATTGTTTTCTACTCGTTTAACGGCAATGTTGCTTTTTATTTTTGCTGCTGCCATTGGTGTGGCTACCTTTATCGAAAATGATTATGGCACTCCGGCTGCTCAAAGTGTGATTTTTAAAACACGTTGGTTTGAATTGGTGATGTTTTTTTTAGCAATTAATTTGTTAGGAAACATCTTTAAATACAAAATGTATCGAAAAGATAAGTTGACCAATTTTACTTTTCATGTGGCGTTAATCATTATTTTTATTGGTGCAGGTATTACAAGGTATGTAGGATTTGAGGGTTTAATGCATATCAGACAGGGAGAACAAAGTAACACTATTGTTACTGAACAAACGTATCTGCAATTTAAAGTAGATGATCAAAAAATGCAATATTCGTTTGATAAACCGTTGCTTTTAAACCCACTTTACAACAAGAAGTTTAACATCAATTACAATTTTGAAGGCAAAGAAATTAATGTGGATTTTAAAGATTTTATTCCAAACTCCATAGATACCGTACTTCCCTCGAAAAACGGAAAAAAAATACTCGAAATAGTTACCGTTGGAGAAGGCGGACGGGTTTCTAAATTTATCGCTGACGGTGAAACCAAGATTTTTGGAGAGTTTCCTCTTTCATTCAATGACAATAAATTAACGGATGCTATTAAAATAACCGATTCAAATGGAGTCTTAATGGTGCTTTCTCCTTATGATATTCAATATTTGAGCATGGACGATCAATCAACAGGAGTTTTAGTTAGAGACTCGTTACATGAATTTAAAAACAGACGATTATATACCATCGGTGGTGTACAAATGGTGTTAAAAGAATTACACCAAAACGCTGAAGTTAAAAAAGTTACTGCTGATAAAAATGTAAGAGGAGAAGATGCTTTAGTGGTCGATGTTACTTGTAACAACAAAACGCAAGAAGTTACTTTATTTGGAGGAAAAGGTTACACCTCACGAAACACTATTTTTCAGTTGGAAGGTTTAAATTTTTCGTTGGCTTATGGTTCAAAAAATATTTTAGTTCCTTTTGAAATTAAATTGGATAAATTTAAGTTAGAAAAATACCCTGGCTCAATGAGTCCTTCTTCTTATGAAAGTGAGGTTACATTGATTGATAACAGAAATGGAGGAAAAACCTTTTCGCAACGTATATACATGAACAATGTGTTGGATTACGATGGCTATCGATTTTTTCAATCTTCTTATGACCAAGATGAGTTAGGAACAGTTCTTTCGGTGAATTTCGATTTTTGGGGTACAACCATTACTTACATTGGCTATTTTTTAATGATGCTTGGGATGGTTTTAACTTTAATTTCATCAAAATCGAGATTTAACACACTCCGAAATTCCATTAAAAAAATGAGGGCCCATAGAGAAAAATTTACCATTTTACTATTGTTATTAACAGTTGGTTATTCCAATGCCCAAACCAATTCGCCTCACAATAAAGTTGAATATGTTGAAATTAACCAGCAACATGCCGAAAAATTTGGAAGAATTTTGGTACAAGATGTAGGAGGTAGAATTAAACCCATTCAGACATTGGCTTCAGAGGTGTTACGTAAAGTTTCTCGTAAAGAAACGTTTAACAACATGGATGCCAATCAGGTGTTGCTGAGTATGATGTATAATCCTAATTATTGGCAACAACAACCCATGATAAAAGTTAAACATCCCGATTTAGAGAAAAAACTGAATGCAGTCGATGGTTATGCCGCATTTATTAATTTTTTCGATAAAGATTTTAAATATCTTTTATCTAAAGATGCCGAAGAAGCCAATCGTAAAAAGCCGGCAGAGCGTACCAAATATGATAAAGAAGTTATTTCTGTTGATGAACGGGCAAATATTTGTTATTTGGTTTATCAAGGTGCTATGTTGCGTATTTTTCCAAAAGCAAACGACAAAAACAATACTTGGTTTTCAAGTTTGGAATATAATAATTTCGAATCTAACGATTCTGTATTTGTAAAATCAATTCTTCAGCTATATTTTTCGTCTATTAACGAATCATTTACCAACAAAAATTGGAGTTCGGCTGATAGCATTTTATCTTATATTGATGAATACCAACATAAATTTGGTGCAGCAGTTATCCCCGTACAATCAAAAATTGATGCCGAAATAACTTATAATAAAATCAACATTTTTGCCCGATTGTTTCAATATTACTTGTATGTGGGGTTGTTGATGTTGGTGTTTTTATTCATGGATATTTTTAAAGCTAAAAAATGGAAAAAACAAGCCATTTTTGGATTGTCATTGATTTTAGGGGTTTTATTTCTTTCGCATTCGTTAGGTTTAGCAGCACGTTGGTATATTTCGGGTCATGCACCTTGGAGTAACGGCTATGAATCGATGGTGTATATTGGATGGGCAACCGTTTTAGCCGGATTTTTGTTTTCACGAACTTCAAAAATGACGTTGGCTGCCACAGCAATTTTAACAGCTTTAATTTTAATGGTGGCTCATTTAAATTGGCTTGACCCGGAAATTACGCCATTGGTTCCTGTATTAAAATCGTATTGGTTAATGATACACGTTGCTATAATTACGGGTAGCTATGGCTTTTTAGGTTTGGGTGCTTTACTTGGATTTATGAACTTGATTTTGATGATTTTAAGAAACAAAAACAACAAATCAACTATTACCGATACTATAAAAGAATTGACACATATTAACGAAATGACGTTAATTGTTGGAGTTTTTATGGCTGCCGTCGGAACATTTTTGGGTGGAGTTTGGGCAAACGAAAGCTGGGGCAGGTATTGGGGTTGGGACCCGAAAGAAACATGGGCGTTGGTAATTGTGTTGATTTATGCCATGATTTTGCACCTACGTTTTATTCCTAAAGCCAACGGGAAATATTTGTTTAATTTGGTTTCTCTTTTAGGATTTAGTACGGTTATCATGACCTATTTTGGGGTTAATTATTATTTGTCCGGTTTACATTCTTATGCCAAAGGCGATCCTGTTCCAATTCCTACATTTGTTCCCATAACAGTGGTAGTAATTTTGGTTATTGCCGTTATTGCTTATTTAAGAAATAGAAAATTAGGAGGTATTTTCTAACTAATCACCAATCACTATTTTTTTTATTACTTTTAACCGAGTAAAATTCTATTCATGAAGAGGCCTTGGTTATTTATTGCTTTTTTGTCTGTGCTGGTTATTGGCGTTTCTGCTCAATCGCAAAAGCAATTGATTAAAGTTGGCGACCAGCTTTTTTTAGAGGGAGATTATTACGGAGCAAGCAAATGGTATAGAGATGCCATGGATTTAGATTCAGCCTATCTCGATGTAGTTTACAAATACGCCGAATCGCTACGTTTGTATAACGATTATGCCAAAGCCGAAGGATATTACAACACTATTTACCGAAAGGATATGGGTAAACTTTATCCATTGGCTCCGTTTTGGTATTCCACCATGCTAAAATATAATGGAAATTACAACGAAGCTAAAAAGTTTTTTAAACGAGCCAAACGTTTTTTTAAAGATAAAAAAAGCTATCATTATCAAAAAGTTGAGCAAGAAATAAAATCGTGCGAAAAAGCCATTCAACTCCGTAAAGATTCGTTGCCTGTTGATATCAAAAACATGGGTAACTCTATAAATACTTACGATAGTGAATTGGGAGCTACTTTGTTAAACGATTCGTCGTTGGTTTATTCCTCGTTAAGGGATGAAAAAATGAAAGATAACAATGAAGTTACCGATACTTCATATTATCTGATAAAATTATTTACTGGTAACAGAACAGGAGATAATTGGTTGGCTGATAAAAAATTAGAAGAAAAAATAAATGAAAAAGGTTACCATGTCGCCAACGGGTGTATGAATGTAAAGGGAAATACGTTTTACTACAATAAATGTGACAGAAATTTGCATTGTAAAATATTTGCAATTCCTTATGTGGATAACGATTTTGGGACTGCTTACGAAGTAACAATGGTTAATCATCCAACAGCAAGTACTACACAGCCTTATGTTACAGAATTGAACGGTAAAGAAATTCTATTTTTTTCATCTAACCGAGAAGGAGGAAAGGGCATGATGGACATTTGGTATAGCGTGAATGAAAACGGAAAATTTCAAACACCTAAAAATGCAGGAGCAGTGGTAAACAGTATTGAAGATGAAATAACTCCGTTTTATGATGTAAAAGATTCTACGTTGTATTTTAGTTCGAACTGGCATGAGGGATTGGGAGGCTTTGATATTTTTAGTGTTAAAACCGATTTGAATACTTTTCAAAAAGTTAAAAATGTGGGTTTTCCTTTAAACACCAGTACCAACGATTTTTATTATTCCATCAAAAACAATACAGCATTAATTACCTCCAACAGAATAGGTTCTTTTACCAAAAAAGGAGAGACCTGTTGTAATGATATTTATTATTATGAAATACCTGATACCATTAAAACTACCTTTACTACTTTAGAGGAATTAAACAGGTATTTACCTGTAAAATTATATTTCCACAACGATCACCCAAACCCTCGTTCGAGAGATACACTCACGACTTTAAATTACATGGCAACTTATAAAGAATACACTAAGCTTTACAATGAATACAAAAGAGAATATTCCAGCGGATTAAAAGGAGTAGAAAAAGATGATGCATTGGTTGATATTGAAGATTTGTTTAGCAGTTACATTGATAAAGGCGGAAAAGATTTGGAAATGTTTACTCCATTATTGATAAAAGAATTAGATGCCGGAAAACAGGTTGCTTTAACCATAAAAGGGTTTGCCAGTCCGCTTTCTAAATCAGATTACAACGTTAACTTAACTTTGCGTAGAATATCGAGTTTAATCAACTATTTGAGTGAATACGAGAACGGTAAAATTTTGCCTTACATCAACGGAACAGCAGCAAATGGTGGGTTGTTAACTTTTACCAAAGTGCCTTTTGGTGAATACCAATCGAAAGAGATTAGTGATGATTTAAAAGATATGCGAAATTCTGTTTATAGCCCTGGAGCAGCAGTAGAGCGAAAAATAGAAATTATTGCCATAGCTGTTACCGATACGGTTGGAGTTGCATTAGATGGTTCGGAGTTGGAAAAATTACCTTTATTAACTTTTAAAGACACGGTATTAACTTTTGAAGCCAATGAGTTAGAGAAAAAGTTTAATATTATCAACAATGGAGAAGCACCACTTAAAATTTTTGTTGCTGAATTTAATCCATTAGGTTTTGAAGCCATTTTTCCAACAGAGTCCATTCAGCCATTTGAACCAACTTCAATTTTAATTAAAAGAAGTGACGTAAACCTCAAAGGAAGTTTTACGGTTACTTTCTTAACCAATGGAATTCCAAATAGAATAACGAAGGAGATAGTGATTAAGTAGATAGCGTAACAACGTCATGGCTCCCGATAGCTATCGGGATGATTCGCCATCTGTTTAATTTGTAGTAGTTTGGAGATTGCGGTTCAAGCCTACAAGGGCGGTAATAGCGTAATTAAGTTTGTCTTCAAATGAGAAATAACATACTCTCAATAACTGAAAAGGCAATCAACAACGTCATGGCGGGCTTGACCTGCCATTTTTTTTTAAGTAAGTCATAATTTACTCACTTATTTTTCCTAAATTCGAAGTATATTTTAAAGAAATGAAATATTTTATTTTCGTTGGTTTATTGTTTATACTACTTTCTTGCCAGAAAGAAGCAACTGTATATCCAAAACCAGTTGTGCCAACACCACCAACTGATAATACTTTTCCGACCATTTATACCACTTCAAACACTGGATTGCTAAGTAATATAATCAACGATATTGATGCATCAACTTCCACAATGAGAATAGCAACAGACTCAGGTTATACCACTTTTGATGGAGCTGTATGGAGTACATTAACAACGACAAATTCTTCTTTACCAAATAACTTTGTCAATTGTGTATTATACGATAATGGAATTACATGGATTGGAACAGATGGTGGATTGGTAAAATACGATGGTGTAAGTATGGTGGTGTATAAAAACACTAATTCTCCTTTACCAATTAATAAAGTACGTAGTTTGGAAATAGATAATACCGGTAAACTTTGGATTGGAACATTTAGTGGCGGTGGAGTGTGTAATTTTGATGGAGCCAATTGGAATGTGTATAATCCAGGAAACTCCAATTTACCCAATAATTCTATTGCGGATATTACCAAAGATAATAATGGAGATATTTGGGTTGCAACAGCAAATGGGTTTTCTAAATTTGATGGTGTTGATTTTATCAACTATTCTCCTTCAAATTCTCCATTACCAAACAGTAGCGTTTATACCTTGGCTTTTGATTATAGTAATGTATTGTGGATAGGAAGCAACGGCGGACTTACAAAATTTGATGGTGTAAATTGGCAAACGTATGACTCCGGCAACTCAGGATTACCTTTAGATTTGGTTAGAACTACCGTTGTTGAAGATGTAAATTCTATTTGGGTTGGAACAGAAGGGCAAGGAGTATCAAAATTTAATTTTACTGCAAATACTTGGGAAAATTATAATACAAACAACTCCAACATCTCTAGTAATTTTGTCAAAAAAGTTGCACGAAGTTTAGATAATAAAAAATGGATGGCAACTGATAATGGGATAAACGTGAAATGATAAATGTGAAATAAAGAAACGGATTGTAACCTTTACATTTTTTAATATATGTAAAAAAAAACCTAACAGGCTTTAAAAATCTGTTAGGTTTTTCTTATAGTTAAAATAATTCTTTTGTCTAAAATAGTATCAACCTTCGCCAATATGTATAAGAGTTGATATACTTGATATTTGACCATGCTCATCTACTTCATAAGTTATCGTTTGCCCAACCGATAAAATCTGACCATTGTTATCTCCTGGTGTTTGAAACACTAGATTATTTCCAGTATCTCCATCAAGCATTCCTGCCCCTCTACTTTGTCCATTATTACTAGGAGGGAAAATGTTTTTTATAGTTCCTCTACTTGCCATATCATTTTAATTTTAATGTTTATAAATAAACGGTTAATAAATAATTTTCACTAAAACTATAAAAAATCCTTTAATTATCAACACATTTTTATAAATATTTTTATATCTTGCTACAGTAATTTATGAAAAAACTTTTTCTAATCATATTTATTTTTGTTTTTGGAGTATTAGCACTTTTTGCAGATACTGATGCTGCTAAAATTGACAGCATATTAACTTATGTAGAGGATTATACTATTGCTGTTTCTAAACTTAGAAAAATACCGGTAAACCATCTTACAAATTATCTTGAAACTACTACCGATGATTTGTCAAAATGTAAAATCTATAATGCTTTGTGTTGGGTTTATTTTAATTCTGACCCTCCAAAATCAATGGAATATGCTAAATTACAACAACCATTAGCCGAAAAATCAGGCAATCAAGATGCAGTTATTAATTCGTATGATAATTTGGCGTACCTCTATCAGGGATTTAGTGAAAATGAAAAAGCGATAACTTATATGTTAAAAGCATTAAAAGTTAAGGAAGAGTTAAATGATATTACCGGAATATCTACAAGTTTAGCAGGATTAGCAGGTGTTTATTACAAAATGAATAATTTCAAATTGGCACTTAACTATTTTAATCAATCATTGGAAATTGAAAATAAAACCGAAAAATCTTCTAATGAAGGATATGTTAGGCAGGGAGCAATCATAGGAAATATTGGATTGTGTTACGTTGGTTTAGGGGAGATAGACAAAGGATTGGAGAATTACTTAAAAGCAGTAGAACTATATATAGAACATGGATTGGAAGAAAGTAATGGTTCATTCTATGGAAATATCGGGCTTATTTATCTTAAAGAAAAACAAGATTATAAACAGGCTTTAACCTATTTAAAAAAAGCCGCTTTGCTGCACGAAAAAAACGAAGATATAGCTGCACTTTCAACTGCTTATGGAGGTTTATGTGAGGTTTATTCTATTCAAAATGATTTTGCCAATGCCCTTATTTACGGAAAAAAAGCACTTAAAAATGCAAAGTTATCAGAAGATAAAGGGAGTATTTTAGAAGCAAATAAAAGCTTAGCATTGGTATTCTACAATAACAAAGATTATCAATTGGCTTATGAGTATATTAAAGCCGCATTTGAAGTTAAAGACAGTATTTTTAACGAAACATCATCACAGCAAATTGCAGAAATGCAAACCAAATACGATACAGAAAAAAAAGAAACGGAAAATAATTTGTTAAAAACAAAACAAGCCTTAGATAAGGCAGCTTTAGATAAAAAAGCTACTCAGCAATATATACTTTTGATAGGACTAGGCTTGACTTTAATTATTGTATTTTATGTTGTTTATAGCTTAAATGAGAAGAAAAAAATTAATAAACTTTTAAATACCAAAAATCAAATTATTGAAGAAAAAAATAAAGACATTACCGATAGTATCAACTATGCTAAACGGATACAGGGAGCTATTTTACCTGAAGAAAATTTAATCCTAGCACATTATGAGTCATTTATCTATTATCAACCCAAAGACATTGTTTCCGGAGATTTTTATTGGATAAAAGAAATCGGAAATAAATTCTATTTTTCGGTAGTAGATTGTACAGGTCATGGAGTTCCTGGTGCATTTATGAGTATCATTGGTTTTAATTCACTAAACCGAATAGTAGAAGATTTGCAGTTGAGTGAAACAGGTTTAATTTTAGATAAATTAAATGAATTGGTACTTCACTCCATAAGAAAACAAGACAAAGATGGAAGTTCTATTAGAGACGGAATGGATATTTCATTATGTTGTATTGATTTAGAAAATGAAACACTCGAATTTTCGGGGGCAAATAATCCATTATACCTAATTAAACCCACATCAAATAGTGCTGAAAACTTACCCATTACTTTAACTGAAAAAGACTATAATTTGATTGAAATTAAAGCCGATAAAATGGCAATAGGTGGAGTTGAAAATACAAAAAAATATCGAACTCATTTTTTGCAATTGCAAAAAGGTGATACTGTTTATTTGTTTTCTGATGGATATGCCGATCAATTTGGCGGCCCAAAGTCGAAAAAATTTATGTATAAACAATTTAAACAGTTGTTAATTACTATACAAGAACGACCTATGGAAGAACAAAAAAACATACTTAATAAAACTATACTTAACTGGAGAGGTGATTTAGACCAGATTGATGATATTTGCGTCATGGGTGTTAGAATATGATGCAAGGTTTACCTTGAGTCTTTCGACAAGATCGAGATAAATTATAAAGCCGAATGGGTGTACTTGGAGTTCATATAACTTAACAGGTTTTTAAAACCTGTTAGGTTTATTCAATAAAAAAAGAGGGTTCAATTT
>JACPDX010000010.1:69827-71965 GCA_016183805.1 Bacteroidota bacterium | reverse complement strand
TTCATCTCCAGTATGAATGTTAACGTCATAAGTACCTTCTGCAAAATCAGATGAAGGAATAGCGTAAGAAGCTGTTCCTTTAGGCAATTCTTTTTTCTCTTCAAAAACAACTTTACCGCTAATATCAACAATACTGATATTCACATAGGTAGGTTTAGATAAAAACATATCAATTTTAGTATCAGCAGATGTAATATTTGGAGCTAAAACAAAGTCTGCTAAATCTGAAATTCTTACAACAATTTCCCCAACAAATTTACTTTGTCCATCAAAATCAGTTTGTTTTAGTCGGTAATAATAAATACCAGATTGAAGATTATTATCTTCTTTTAAATATTTTTTTGTGGTATTACTATTTCCAGCACCAATAACGGTACCTATAGCTTCATAGTTTAGGTTATCTTTTGCTCTTTCTATAGTAAAATAATCGTTGTTTATTTCTGTTTCGGTAACCCAATCCAAAACAACTTTACCATTTTCATGTTTTCCATTAAAATAAGATAGTTTTACAGGTAAAGGGTTTGTACCATAAACACCAAAATCAAAGGTACAGTTATCTCCTGCCCAACCATCTAAAGTAATATAATAAGTAACTCCAGCTGTTAAAGTTGTTGCATAATTAATGTCAGCAGGAGTAGCTGTGCTCTGGCAATAAATTTCATTATAAGTACTTGCATCATTATTACATGCACTGGGTAAGGTTCCTATCCATAGCTGCATTCCATCACCGTTAGAACATATTTGATTTTGTAGAGCAAAATTATATACGTCAGTAACAGAAGGAGTGTAAGTGTACCACGTATTATTTTCCACGGAACCACAACTCATATAAGAATACAAACAGCATCCTGGATTACAACCAGGTCCAGTAGCTATGTAACAATCTTCCGTATCGGCATCAGTACATAAAGTTTGTGTACAAGTATTACTTGCACCACTACCAATTGCTTCAGTAACATCTAAGGTCATATCAATTGCATCAGAGCAATCGTCATTAGTTGCAGGGCAAGGAGTACAGGATCCGCCACAATCCACTCCTGTTTCCGAACCATCTTGTATGCCATTTCCACACGGGTTGGTAACTACACAGATATTAAAAGTTCCAGAATTTCCTGCTGAAGACTCTATCAATAAATAATAAGTTACACCAATAGTTAAACCTGATGCAGGAATAGACAACGATCCAACTCCAACACTTGTGTTACAAGATTCTATACATAAACTACCAATTGTTGGACAAGAGGATGCGTCACTTCCACCACAACCATCAGCAGAATTAGTAATTAAAGCTACATCTGCAGTACTAATACCAGTAGAAGTAAAATTAATATTCACCGAAGTACTTGTTGCCGTGAACTGCATAAAATCCTGACTTAAAGCTCCCAAACAACCACCAGATAAACAAGCTGTTAAACCAACATTTGTTCCTGCAACACAAGCTCCATCTTGAGTTATAACAGGTGAAGTACAAAAAGCACTTGCCGTAGAAGGATATGAACTAAAACATGCACCTCCAGCCAACAAATCAGTTGTTGAAATTAGAAATAGGAAAACTATTAAAAATAAATTTTTTTTCATAATTAATCGTTTTGTGCAGGGTTAAGTGTTTCAGGTTTTTGTTCAAATAAAGGTGTAGGATATTCAGGTTTATAATCAACCTGATGAATTACCGTTCCGTGATCTGTGGTTTGTATTTTTTCAGTAGGTTTTACTACTGTATTAGCACCTTTTTGAGTAGTGGTGTTATCAGTAGCAGTTTTTTTCTTGCTGTCATCAACAATGTTTTGAGCAGTAACAAACGAAGAAAAGCAGAATATTGAAACAAAAAATAATATAAAAACAGTTTTCATAATCTCTAATTTTAATGTTTTTAAGTAGGTTTTTTACTAAAAAAAATAAATGTTAAGTGAAAAAACCTACTTTTAACTAAGTAAAATTACATATTAAGTTTATGATATTTAACATGTTTCGCTTATTTTGTTATAATTTTTTTTTCAACAATATGATAATCCTGTTCATTTGTTATGTAATTATGAATAAAAAATAAAAAACTTCTCAATAACTTTTGGAAAATTTTAAACTTTCCAAAAATTATTGAAATAATAATATTTGAAACAAAATATTAAAATTATGGAACC
>JACPDX010000010.1:68910-69713 GCA_016183805.1 Bacteroidota bacterium | reverse complement strand
TTTTTCTCGCCTTTATCGAAGGTGGGGCAGTAATGTGTGTGGAGTTGTGTAGTGCGAAAATTTTATCTCCATATTTTGGGACTTCTATTTATGTATGGGCAGCGGTTTTGGGTATTACGCTTACGGCATTAATGGTGGGTTATTATTTAGGTGGGTTTTTATCGTCGAAAAACAAAAAAGTAAATCTAATTTTTTGGATGATGTTAATTGCAGGGTGTTTACTTACCTTAACGCCTTTTATAAGTAAAGTGGTTTTGCCCATTACCATCAATTTTAATTTGTTGTTGGGTACTGTGGTTTCTCTGTTAAGCTTTTTGTTTTTGCCTTTGGTTTTATTTGGTGCAACATCGCCATTACTTATTAATTTTTTAACCAATCAAGCCGATGAGTCGGGTAAAAGTAGCGGTACGGTTTACTCTGTATCTACATTTGGTGGTATTATTACTACTTTTTTAGTGGGTTTTTATACCTTACCTACTTTTGGAATACAAAAAACACTTTATTTTTATGGGTTGTTGGTGGTTGTTAGCTCAATTGTCTTAGTGGGTTTAACTCGCAATCTCAATAAACAGATTGCGGGTCAGACCCACAATGACGGAAAAAAAAAGAGTAGCAACGGAAACAACAAGTTCATGTTCCTGTTTTTGGCTGTAGCTTTGTTGAGTTATAATTTCAAACCTAAAAATAATGCTGAAATCATCTACCAATCTGACGGAATTCTTGGAGAACTTAAAGTGGTAGATAGAATGTATGGAGGAGGAAAAGTGTATCGTGAAATGATGGTAAACAACATCTCTCAAACC
>JACPDX010000010.1:0-68846 GCA_016183805.1 Bacteroidota bacterium | reverse complement strand
AGGAAAAAATGCACTTTTATTGGGTTTAGGTGGCGGAACATTATACAAACAATTGCAACAAAAAGGATTTGATATAGATGTAGTAGAAATTGATGAACGAATAGAAAAAGTAGCCAAGAAATATTTTCACATTGAAAAAGAACTGAATGTGGTGGTTGATGATGCTCGCCATTACATCAAAACTACTTCTCAAAAATACGATGTAGTTATCTACGATTTGTATCACAGCGAAACACCCCCTGTACATTTAATGACTAATGAGGCTTTTGCAGAAATAAAAAACATGCTTAATCCTGAAGGAGTTTTGGTTGTAAATTTTTATGGTTTCATAGCCGGTAAACGTGGAAGGGCAGCCCGTTCAATATACAAGACATTGTTGGAGCAACAATTTGATGTGCGTTTATTTGCCACCGAAGGAGAAGAAAACCAACGTAACTTTTTATTTATGTGTGGAAAAAATGAGTTAAAGGCTACTCAACCAATTATACATAAACTCATTTATGAATTAGATATTAATTTTGATGATGCCATTTTATTAACCGATGATAAACCCATTTTAGAACACATCTATTTAGATGCCGCTTTACAATGGCGAAAAGATTACAACGAAGTAAATGCGAAGTATTTTTTGAGAAAATAGTTTTACAAACCATAGAAACCTAACAGGTTTTTAAAACCTGTTAGGTTTGTTCAAAAAAAAATACAATAATTATTATTAATTCAATTTAATTCGTACTATTGCACTATCAGTCCCGATAACTATCGGGAGATAAAAAAGAATCAACAATTTTTATTATTCAAAAAGTTAACATTCCTTATTAGTATTATTATAAATATTCGTCAATCGACGGATGGGAAAAAATCATAATCCTATTCTAAACATTTAGAAAATTTCAAAAACACATGTACGATATTATTGAATTGAACAAAAAATTAGTAAACGAATTAAGAGACATTGCAAAAGAGTTGGATGTTGAAAAATTCGATAAACTGAAAAAAGAAGAATTGGTTGCCCAAATTATCGACCAACAAAATTTAAAAACTAAAACAATTACTTCAGCAAAGCTTGAAAAAGCAGACGAGCCAAGAAAAAGAATACCGGTAGGTTCTTCAAATGGAGCAACAGGTGGTAAGCCTAAAAGAAAAAGATTGCCGTTAGAATCAGAAAAAATGCCCGATTTGTTTAAACCAATGTCTCAAGTTAATGAAAGGAAAGAGGAAGAACCTAAACCATCAATACAAATACCAATAGAAGTAGAGCCAATAACAGATAAAGTTGAAAAAGAAATTAACACTCCTAATCAACATTTAACTCAACAAGAACCAGTATCTGAGCCAAATCGACCAACACGTAGCAATCAGCAACCTGTAAACAAAGCCAACGAACCTAGAGAAAGAGAACCTCGAGTGCAAAATGAACATCGTGAACCACGAGAACAAAATGAAAGCCGAGAACCTAGAGAACAAAGTGAAAATCGCGAACCACGGGAACAAAATGAAAACCGTGAACCTCGTGAGCAAAACATTAATCGTGAACAACGCGAACAAAAACCAAAAGCAGAAGAAAGTTTTTACAGTTTTGATAACATTGTAAGTAGCGAAGGAGTTTTAGAAATTATGCCTGATGGTTATGGTTTTCTACGTTCGTCTGACTATAATTATTTAAACTCACCCGATGATATTTATGTTTCTCAATCACAAATTAAATTATTTGGATTAAAAACAGGCGATACGGTTCGTGGAACTATTCGTCCACCTAAAGAAGGAGAAAAATATTTTCCATTAATTAAAGTGGAAACCATTAACAATAGAGAACCTGCCGTTGTTAGAGATAGAGTTCCGTTTGATTATTTAACACCTATTTTTCCTGATCAAAAATTGAACTTAACAGGACAAAAAAATTCAACACTCTCCACCCGAGTAATTGATTTATTTACACCTATAGGTAAAGGACAAAGAGGTATGATTGTGGCTCAACCAAAAACAGGTAAAACCACGTTGTTAAAAGAAATTGCCAACGCTATTGCAGAAAATCATCCCGAAGTTTACTTATTAATTTTATTAATAGATGAACGACCGGAAGAGGTTACCGATATGGCTAGAAATGTGGATGCTGAAGTAGTAGCTTCTACATTTGACGAACCAGCAGAAAAACACGTAAAATTAGCTAACCTCGTACTCGAAAAAGCTAAAAGATTGGTGGAATGTGGGCATGATGTAGTGATATTGTTAGATTCTATAACTCGTTTAGCTAGAGCATACAACACTGTTTCTCCATCATCGGGTAAAGTACTTTCGGGTGGTGTAGATGCCAATGCTTTACACAAACCAAAACGATTTTTTGGTGCTGCTCGTAAAATCGAAAATGGCGGTTCATTAACCATTATTGCAACTGCATTAACAGAAACTGGCTCTAAAATGGACGAAGTTATTTTCGAAGAATTTAAAGGAACCGGTAACATGGAGTTACAATTGGATAGAAAAATATCAAACCGTAGAATTTACCCGGCGATTGATATTGTTTCTTCAAGCACACGTCGTGAAGATTTATTGTTAGGTGATAACATTACTCAACGTATGTGGATTTTAAGAAATTATATTGCTGATATGAATTCGGTGGAAGCTATGGAGTTTTTAAGAGATAGAATGAACAAAACCATCAGTAACGAAGAATTTTTGGCTTCGATGAATGGGTAAAAGCCTCCCCAACCCCTCCGAAGGAGGGGCTTTTGTGGAGGAGCGAAGACCGAAGGCGGAAATCACTCACCACGCTAATGGCGTGGAGAAAACCACAACGGAGGACACTCTCCCCTTGAGGGGAGTTGGAGGGGTGATGTGTATGGAAACCTGATAACTATGAACTGATAACTATGAACTGATAACTATGAACTGATAACTATGAACTGATAACTATGAACTGATAACTAACACTTATGTTAAAAAACCCTTTTCAAGTAGCAATAACTTTTGCAGTAGTAGCTTTAATTATTAAGTTAACCATTTTTTCGTTAAACATGCAGCATGGCGAAATGGAAAACTACATTCGCTATATTTATATGCTGGTACTTTTAATAGCAGTTTTTTTTGGAATTAGAAGCAATAAAATTTTAGAAAAAAATAAAACTACTTTTTTACAGGATTTTAAAGCCGGAGCTAGAACTGCTTCATTTTTTGCATTACTAGTTGCCGGGATTACTTATGTATATTATGCAAAAATTGATGCAGATTTTTTTGTGATGATGCAAAACGAAAAAATATCCATTTTAAATGGGAAAATAACTGAAATGATAAATGCAGGCACTGAAACTAAAGAAGCTTTAGTTGAAACCTATTTTAACCAATTGTTTGGAATAAAAACAATGTTAACTCCTTATTTTCAAGCCATGTGGACCATGTTCGGTTTAGTATTTATGGGCTTGTTTAATGCCTTGGTTTTTGCTTTTTTGATGAAAAAAATGCCGGGGTTTAAGTATTAGGCTGCTGTTTCTTGAATTTTCTATAATTAAACAACAATTCGGTAAGTAATAACCCCATTATAGCGGAAAATATGATATTAATATAGAAGGTTTTAAAAACTATAATATTTATTAAAGCCAGTTGATTTAATAACATTAAGCCCGAAAGAATCAATAAAATAAAAATAATGCCTTTGGTATCAATTCCAATAAAAGACATTTTTTCATTAGTAAAGTGATGAACAATATTTTTACTTAAATCAATTTGATGATGAACTACTAATGAGTTTTTTAAGGTATTATTTATTGTTTTTTCTAATTCAACACTCTCTTTACAACTGGTGCAAACAGAAAGATGTTGTGTAATGGTATTTAACTGAGTCTCATTTTCAATTAAATTATTTGAATATTCAAAAAACTCTATTTCTGTAAGATGTTTATCCATGACGTAATTGATTTAGTAAAGTTATATCTTTTTCACTTAAAACTGCTCTAAACGTTTCTCTAGCTCGATACAGTTGTACTCTTACATTGCTTTCGGAGAGTTGAGTTGTTTCGGCAATTTCTTTTAGTGACAATTCCTCTAAATAAAATAATGTTAATATTTCTTTTTGATCAAAAGGCAATTTATTAAAATTTAGTCCAATTAGATGTTTTAAATCATTCTGGTTTATATGGGTTGTGATATCCTCTGATTGATATTTGTTTTCAATACTATTGGTAATTGTTAATGTTTCAAGTTTTTTAATTCTAATGTGGTTGAAAGTTTCATGACGGGCTATAGTATATACCCATGTTTTTAATTTTGACTGCCCTTTAAATTGGTCGATTCTTTCAATACACTTAATTAATACATCTTGAGTTATTTCTTCGGCAACTTCCTTATCATTTAAAATATTTACACAAAGTACATAAACAAACTGCTGATAATTATTTACAAAATAATTAATAGCACTAATTTGTTTGCTCAGTAACCCTGATATTAAATCGGTATCTCTCAATATTTTTAAAACTAATAAATAAGACACACTTTTAAATAAAAATGTTACAACTATTTTTTTTAGATAATTTGTAACATTTATTTTTTGTTTGGTGTCAAAGGGAATGAAAACCAATTAAAATTAATATTATGTATGAAGTTGAAATAATAGCAGTAACAATACCAATTTTTGTAACATTAGGAGCCTTTGCTATGATTGTTATATTAAGAAGGTTAGAACATTTAGAAAAAATTAAAATGATTGAAAAAGGTCTAGACTTAAGTAAATACCAACGTCAGTATAAACCCGGAGGCACAATTAAATTTGCATTAATGGCTGTTGGTATTGGAGTGGGTCTTTTAATGGGAAGTTTATTAAAAGCATATACTCAAATTGAAGAAGAGGTTTGTTATTTCTCAATGATATTTTTATTTGCTGGGGCAGGATTGTTTCTTGCAAATAAAATAATTGAAAAAAAGGAAGATAAAACAATTCAAGAATAGTTAGTATAGTGTTTAGTTCGTTTAATCTTAAAAAGGAGGTAGTAATACTACTTCCTTATTTTTGTTAATTAAATAACAAATTTTTTAAAATCAAACATATAGGTTAACATTAATTTAAAATTCCAATTCATAACAACAATTTTCTTTCGTTGGATATTTAATAGTAATGTTTAAATCTTCAATAAGGTCTTTTATGATAGAAAGCCCTAAAGTGTTTTGTTGTATTTTTTTCTCAAAATCAAATCCTTTTCCGGTGTTTCCAATCACTAAAACTGTTTTCTCATCGGTTTTATTAAGTTTTAGATAAATAGTATAATTTACATCATCTTCATTACCATATTTTATACCATTTAAAAAAATCTCGGTAACAGCTAATCCAATATGAAGAGCAACTTTTGAGGTTAGTTCTAAGTCAACTTTTTTAATTTCAGCAATAATTTTTGTTTGATTAAACGATTGCTGAAATTCATGAGTTATTTCTTTGATGTAATCCGATAAATTAACAGAAGTATGATTATTCGATTCATGTAGTAAATCGTGTATTTTAAGCATTGCCATAACCCGTTGTTCAAATTCTTGAAGTATTTCCGGGACTTTGGCATTTTTACTCTGGTTTTTTGCTAATCGAAGCAAACTAATTAAAATGGATAAATTGTTTTTTACACGGTGGTTAATTTCTTTAATCAATAATTCTTTCTCTTTTAATGCAAATTCTAATTGCTGCTGGGCAATCCTTCGGTGTCGAGCCTCTAAATTAGAAGCAACAACAATTGCCAAACTCATCGCAAACGTTTGTTCTTCTTCAGTAAAAGTCTTTTCAACTTTACCTGTTTTTTCAAAACAAAACACACCAATTAATTCCCCACAAATTCGCAAAGGAATATCCATCAAAGAAATTACATTGTTGGGTATAGAATAGCTAGAATTTAATTCATTGGTATAGGGGTGTTCGAGTACATTTTTTATCACAATTATTTTATTCCTGCTTATTGCTTTAATATAATTAGGACAATCGTTTTGGTAAATAATGTTGTTTTTACTAAATTGTTTATTTCTATCATCGTACTCACCAATAGATACCATAGCATCTTTTTCGTGATTAAAAAGCCAAACATTGGTTCGCTCAATTTTTAAAACATGAGTAACCCGTTTGGCAAACACAAGCATTAAGGCATCAATATCATCTCTTTTTAAGGTGTGTAAACTCGATGCACTATCAAGTTCTTCAAGTAGATTTATAGGTTCTTGTATCATTTACGGAAAAATTTAACACCAATTTACAACTATTTTAGTAAAGAAAGCAAATTTATTTTTTCTTAGTTTGTTGTTTTACAAATAAATACGTGTGTTTTTTGTAGGAATACCAACTGTTTTCATCAGAATAAGTATTTTTAAAATTAGATTAAAAAAATATATGATTACTTTAGCTTAATTAATGAATGACGACATCAAATACAATTTTTTAAAGTCGGCATTAACGATAGAAAACCCGTTAATGAAGTTAGCTGATTTTTTTGAATGGTTAAATCAGAAAAAAAAGGAAACGTATCACAAAATAACTCCAATTCCTTTTTCGGAAATGGAACATTGGGGATTTAATCCACAAACAGGGAATTTAGAACATTCGTCAGGTAAATTTTTTTCTATCGAAGGAATTTATGTTAAAACCAATTGGGGTAATGTAGCAGAATGGTCGCAACCCATTATTAATCAACCTGAAATTGGATTTTTAGGCATCATCACAAAAAAAATAAACGGTGTGCTTTGTTTTTTAATGCAAGCTAAAATTGAACCTGGCAACATTAATGCAGTTCAAATTTCACCAACATTACAAGCTACCAAAAGCAACTATACACAAGTACACAAAGGTAATCCACCGTTGTATTTAGAATATTTTTTGGATAAACGAAACGACGTAAAGGTGTTGTTAGACCAATTACAATCGGAACAAGGGGCTAGATTTTTAAAAAAACGTAACAGAAATATTATTATAGAAGTTTCAAGCGAAATTGAATTGAAGGAAAATTTTTGTTGGTTAACACTTGGGCAAATAAAAGAATTGTTGACTCACGATAACATCATCAACATGGATACCAGAACGGTTATTTCCGGAATTCCATTTGGAGATATTACAACTTTAGCACAAATCGAAAACTATCACAATAGTGATTCTTACGAAAATAGTTTACTGTTATCTGAATTAGACACCAATAACGCCTTGTATTCTATCGAACACATTATTTCTTGGATTACTCGTTTAAAATCGTATGCCGAATTGGAGGTTGAAAAAATACCATTAAACAGTATTAAAGATTGGCAAAAAGATGAATATTCCATTCATCACAATCAACATAAATATTTTTCAGTTATTGCGGTAAAAGCGGAAATAGGAAACCGTGAAGTAAACAGTTGGACACAACCTTTGGTAAAATCGGCTCAAGAAGGTATTATTGCTTTTATCATTAAAAAAATAAATGGCGTTTATCACTTTTTGGTACAAGCAAAATTAGAATCGGGTAATTTTGATATTATTGAATTGGCCCCAACAGTTCAATGTTTAACAGGTAATTATCGTAAAGGTTTAAGCGAATATGAAGTTGAATTTCTTGAATATGTACTTGAGCCGAAGAAACATGGTGCAAAAATTTGTTATTCAGCCCATCAATCAGAAGAAGGAGGTCGATTTTTTGAAGAACAAAACCAAAACATGATTATTGAAGTAGGAGAGGAGTTTAACAATTATTTGCCCGAAAAATATATTTGGATGACCTTAAATCAAATGAAAACGTTTATTAAGTTTAACAATTACCTCAATATTCAATCCAGAAGTTTACTTTCTGCAGTTAAGTTTATATAAAATGAAGAAGCTGAAAATAGGTGTTTTAGGTTGTGCCAATATTGCTAAACGGAGTGTAATACCGGCTATATTATCCATACCCGAATTTGAGTTGGTAGCTATTGCTAGCAGAACCTTAGCAAAGGCTAACGAGTTTACTGCCGAATTTGGAGGAGAGGCTATCGAAGGCTATCAAAAATTAATGGATAGAAAAGACATTGATGCAATTTATATGCCTTTACCTACCGGATTACACGAAGAATGGATAATGAAGGCTTTAGTTGCAAACAAGCATGTTTTGGTCGAAAAATCGCTGGCTATGAGTCATGTTTCGGCAAAAAAAATGGTTCAAAATGCCAAAGAAAAAGATTTGCTTATTATGGAAAATTTTATGTTTTTGTACCATGGTCAGCACCGTTTTGTAAAACAATTGATAGAAGAAGGAAAAATAGGAGAATTACGTTGTTTTAGAAGCTCGTTTGGTTTCCCTCCACTGGCTAATGACAATTTTAGGTACAATAAAGAATTAGGCGGAGGGGCATTGTTAGATGCTGCGGCATATACAGTTAGAGCAAGTCAGTTGTTTTTAGGAAACGATTTAGAGGTAGCAGCATCGACCTTAAATTACAACACTAACGAAGTTGATATTTTTGGAGGTGCATATTTAAAAAGTAAAACAGGAGTTTTTAGTGAAGTAGCTTTTGGTTTTGATAATTTTTATCAATGCAATTATGAACTTTGGGGAAGCAAAGGTAAAATTACAGCTCAACGTGCATTTACTCCCACAGCCCATTTTAAACCAACCATAACTTTAGAAATTCAAGGGGAAGTGTTTAATTATGAGGTAAATGCAGAAAATCATTTTGTGAATATACTAAATGAATTTAAACGCTGTATATTTGAAAATGATAGGGATAAAAAATATGCCGAAATTTTAAACCAAAGCAGGTTGTTGCAAGAATTAAAAGATAAAATAAATGACTAATACTAATAAAAGAGCCTTTGATAATTTTGATGAATTTGCTGAAGATTATCGTGATACACATAACAAAGCAATTGCGATGAGTGGAACTGATAGTGATTTTTTTAGTGAATACAAAATATTAGAATTGTTGAAGTTTGAAGAGGCAGCCAAACCTTTGAGAATACTCGATTTTGGTTGTGGTGATGGTAATAGTTCGGTTTATTTGCGAAAGCATTTTCCAAATGCTACCATTTTTGGCATTGATGTGTCAGAGGAAAGTATTCGTCAGGCACAAAAAAAGCAGGTTATTGATACTACTTTCGCTGTTTTCGATGGATTAAAAATTCCATTTAATATTGAGGAATTTGATTTGATTTTTACTTCAATGGTATTCCATCATATTGAACACCACCTACATGAAGGTATTTTATTGGAAATTAAACGTATTTTAAAAAAGGGCGGTCGATTTTATAATTTTGAACACAATCCGAACAACCCATTAACACGAAAAGTGGTGAATGAATGCGAATTCGACAAAGAAGCTGTATTGTTAAAACCTTCTTATCATAAAACCATCATCATTAAAAGTGGTCTAACTCTAAACCAACTCAACTATACGTTGTTTTTTCCTCGTCACCAATTGTTTAATCCATTTCTTTTTCTCGAAAAAATATTAACTTGGATGCCGATTGGAGCACAATACTATGTTAGAGTAATTAAAAATTAGCACAACAACAATGACTGAAGAAATAGAAATATCAATAGTAAGCCCAGTTTACCGAGCAGAAAATTTGGTGGATAAATTAGTTGAACGAATGGTAGCATCGGTTTCTCAGATTACTGATAATTATGAAATTATTTTGGTTGAAGATTGCGGATTCGACCATTCTTGGAAAAAAATTATTGACAATTGCAACAAAAATCCAAAAGTTAAAGGAGTAAAACTGAGCCGAAATTATGGTCAGCAACATGCTATACAAGCAGGGCTGGATGTCAGTAAAGGTAAATATGTAATAACCATGGATTGTGATTTGCAAGACCAACCCGAAGAAATTTATAAACTATTAAATAAAGCCAAAGAAGGGTTTGAAATTGTAGTTGCCAGTAGAAAAAATCGTCAGGATGATTTTATAAAAAAAATGCTTTCACGCATATTTTATAATGTTTTAGGTTACTTAACCGAAACAAAACAAGACAGAACAGTAGCCAATTTTGTGTGTTATCATCGCAAAGCGGTAAATGCTATGGCTTTGGTTAAAGACCATAACCGATATTATCCCATGTTGCAGCAATTAATAGGGTTTAATTATATTAAAGTTGAAATTGAACATGCCGAGCGTGAAGATGGAAAATCGTCCTATTCTTTTAATAAACGTTTGCGATTGGCTATTAATACTATTTTAACTTTTTCGGACAAACCACTTCGTTTGGCTGTAAAATTTGGTGTTTTACTTTCTTTGTTTTCAGTTGTTTCGGCTGTGCTTTTAGTAATCATGTATTTTTTAGGCGATTACAGAACTGATGGTTGGGCAAGTTTGGCTTTGTTGCTAAGCTTTTTTTCGGGTGCCATCATTTCTGTATTAGGAATGGTGGGTTTGTATGTGGGTAGGATTTTTGAAAGTGTAAAACAACGACCTACTTACATTGTTAACGAAAAAGTAAATTCATAAAAAAATCTCGAATGCATAGTTCGATTTTTTTTTATTTAAAGGCAGTTATTTTTTAACGGATTAAATCCCTTTATTTAGATTTTTTAGAATAGTAAAAGCTCTGTCAATACTATCATCATCAACTATAATGGTAAATTCGTGCATGGTTGAAATGATATCTAAAATATTAATTCCTTCCCACGCTATTTTTTTAAGAATAAAGTAATAAATACCAGAAACATCGGCATTCTCACTTGGTAATTTTATGGTTAATGATGATAAACCTTTTGTTTCTTGAATTAAACTTTCATTTTTAAAGATAGAATCAACATCATCATGTTCTGAATCACTTAAAATAATGGTAGTTTCATAAACTCCTTGAGAGAAAGCAAAAAAAGTATCTTTTTTGCCTTTAATTTTTTTAAGTAAATCAGCTTGTCTGTCAACTATTGTTTCTGAATTTTTAAATGTATAGTAAGTAATTCTTGAACGAACAGTAATATCTCCCAGTTTATTAATTACTTTTTTTACCCTAATTTTTAAATTAGGGTCGAATTTTGGAGAAAGCCTTTTTAAAGCCATTACAATAGCACCAATCTGAACATCATGTTTAGTTATTTCATCAATTTCTGGTTTTATTTGTCTTGATAACGAAGATAAATTAATAATTCCTTCGGCAAGAGCCTCTTCTAAAAAGGGAGATTTTTTGATAATTTCTTCAACTAAAATGTGTGTCGCTTTCATAGTTTCTATAAAAATAGTTTATGTGTTGACTTCAAATCTACAAAAAAAAAGCAGTAAAGTTATATTTTTAACAATTTTTTTATTTTAATCAACTTTTTAACAATTTTTCATTCGTCATCTTCTATAAATGAAGATTCTTTTATTGTTTTTCTACTTCGAATGATTCGTCTACGTTGTTTTGCTTTTTTATCAAAAAGTTTGTCATACATAAAAGAAATTGGATTAGTAAGGATACTTAAAGCAGAAAACTCCAATGGATTAATATTTCTGTCTTGATACAATTTTACACCTTCCATTTTAATTTCCGGCTCTTTAGATTTTAGTTCAGCAAAAGCTTTCTTAAATTCTTCATAACTGGGCCATGGAAAAATCTCTACTTCTTTTAATGAAATAGAATCGGTGTATAATTTGAATTTTATCAAATACTTCTTCCCCTTTTCTTGATAAGGAGTAATGTAGTGCATTGTTTTATATCCGACATACGATATTGTGATGGTATCATTTTCTGCAACATTTATAGTAAAAACACCTGTTTCATCTGTTTTTGTTCCAATATGTTGGTGGGTAATTAAATGTGCTCCAATTAACAATTCGTTGGTTTCACCATTTACAACAGTTCCACTTAAAATATAACTTGTTGAAGTATCTTTAACTTGTGATTGAATAAGTTGGTAAAAAAACAAAAGGATGAATGAAAGAATTATCTTAATTTTACTCATAAACGTTTATTATTTTCATTGGTATTCGTGAGTTCGCTTCGCTTAGTTCATAAGTTAAAATTAAAATATAACGAAGTAAGTAACAAGCTAAAAAATGTTAAAAACTGTTTTACTATAATTAGAAAGTCATTGTTTTTTTTTGTTTTTTTATCATTGTTTAATAAACAGACATGAATTATATAGAAATTAAGGTTGTTATCGATCCTGTAAATATTGCCAGAGATATTGTGGTAGCTGAATTAGGTGAAATAGGTTTTGAAAGTTTTGTTGAATCTAACGAAGGTGTTGATGCATACATTCAAGAGTCGATGTTTGATGAAGATTTGATGAAAAGCCTTAATTCGTTCAATCATGCTTACTTTAAAATAGAATACACCAAAAATGTTATCCAAAACCAAAATTGGAACGAAGTTTGGGAACAAAGCTTTGAACCAATAAATGTAAATAACAAATGTGTGGTGAGAGCACCATTTCATCAGTTTGCCGAAAATATTGAGTACGAGATTATCATAGAACCAAAAATGTCGTTTGGTACCGGTCATCATGAAACCACTTTTTTAATGATACAAGAACTATTAGAAATGGATTTAACCGAAAAAAATGTACTAGACATGGGTTGTGGAACGGGAGTTTTGGCAATTTTAGCAGAGCAGAAAAAAGCAAAAAATATTTTGGCTGTTGATATTGATGATTGGGCTTATGAAAATACATTAGACAACATCACTAAAAATAGTTGCTCTAAAATTAAAGTATTAAAAGGAGGGGCAGAATGTATCGAAAACAAAAGGTTTGATGTTGTAATAGCTAATATTAACAGAAACATTTTATTACAAGATTTGAAAAATTACTGCAACACACTTAATAAAAACAGTCGTGTTTTATTAAGTGGTTTTTTTAGTTCCGACACCGATTTATTACTTGAAGAAGCTGCTAAAAATGGGTTAACTTTATTAAATAAAAACACTAAAAACGATTGGACTCTTTTACATTTAACAAATTAATTTATGGTTAAATATTTTCTTTCTTTCACTTTATTAATAGCTACAATTTCTGGTTTCTCACAAACTAAAATAAAACAGTTTTCATCTGATTCATCGGCATTTTTTCATGAAATGGAAGAGTTTTTAATGGTTTCCAGAAAAGAAGATGGAAAGGCGGTAATGGATGAATTTTCATGGGATTGGTTTGGTGGTAAATTTACCGAAGACCAACGTCAGGGAGTTTATATGGTTGCCAACTTAATGTTGAATAAAAAGAAAAAAGCATTTCCGGATTTTAAGAATTATTTATTTACCATTTCAAAATTTGTAAACAGTAAATATCAAACACCCGAGAGTTTTGATGAGTGGCAAAATATTTTAGTTAAAGTATTGGACGATAATGATAAAAACAGACTCTCTGATTATTTAGAATCATGTAATTCACTTTTTGAAGAAGGAGCACTTTATAAATCGGCTGCAAATATCTGGAAATCGAGTAATAACAATTACAAATTTGGCTACGATAGTTTACCAACTATTGAGTTTTCTGCGCTAAATCTTATCTGTTATTCAAAAGGCGACAGTTCTACTATATACAACACTAAAGGAATATACTATCCAACCGAAAATAAGTGGGTTGGTATTGGAGGAAAAGTAACTTGGGAAAGGGCTGAATACAGTAAAGACTCCGTTTATGCTGAAATTAACGATTATGTAATTTCTTTTAAAACTCCGGCTTTTGAAATTGATAACGTAACATTTTACAATTATTTGTATTTTCAAAAACCACTAAAAGGAAAATTGGAAGAAAAAGTATTAGCAGGAATTACTTTCGATAAGGCTTCATACCCAAGATTTGATTCTTACGAAAAAATATTACAGATAAAAAATATTGCAAAAGGTGTTGATTATACTGGCGGTTTTTCAATGAATGGAAGGAAAGTAATTGGTAGAGGAGATGATGAGCAAGATGCTTATTTAATTTTTTATAGAGAAGGCAACCCATTTGCTAAAATAGGTTCAAGAGCTTTTAGTATCAGACCCGAAAGAATTGTTTCGGAAATTTCTTCAGCTACCATCTATTTAAAAAATGATTCTATTTATCATCCCGGCTTATCTTTTAAGTTTTTTATTAACGAAAGAAGAGTTACGTTGATTCGTGATAATCAAGGAATTAAAATAGCACCGTATTATAATTCATACCATCAGGTTGATATGGATTTTGAAATGTTAACATGGAATTTAGATGATCCATTGATACAATTTGGAAACTTAGTTGGAGGAACAAAAACCGACGCTTCCTTTTCGTCTTCTAATTTTTTTAGTTTAGATATTTACAATGATATAACGGGACTTTCTGATCAAAACCCACTTTATTTGATTAAAAGTATGGCTCAAAAATTCGATACCACTTTTTTAACGGTAGAACAAGTATCCAATTTTATGCACTTATCAAAAGAACAATCCGTTTCCCTATTATTAAATTTAACGTATGCAGGGTTTATCATATTCGATTATGATAACATGAATTTTATTGTTAAACCAAAATTACTAGATTGGGTAAAATCGAGTGCCGGAAAACTTGATTATGATGTAATAAATTTCTCTTCAAATATTCAAGGAGCTTCAAACGGTACGTTGAGTTTATTAAACTACGATTTAACTTTAAGAGGAGTTAATAGTATTCATTTAAGTGATTCCCAACAAGTTACTATTTATCCTGATAAAAAAGAATTGATTTTAAAGAAAAATAGAGATTTTGATTTTAGCGGAGTTGTTCAAGCAGGTCGTTTTGATATTATGGGAAGTAATTTTTCATTCAAATATGATGAATTTAAAATTAACATGCCCAATGTAGATTCGCTTAGAATTTATGCAGAAACCGGTAAAATCGACGACTTAGGAAAACCTATTATTATGCCCGTAAAAACAGTAATTAATAAAATTAATGGCGATTTGTTGATTGATAAACCAAACAATAAATCAGGAGTTAAACCTTTTGCTGAGTATCCTATTTTAAATAGTTTTAAAGAATCTTACGTATATTATGATAGAAGTTCCATTCAAGGAGGTTCCTATAAAAGAGATAATTTTTACTTTCAGGTAAAACCTTTTACCATTGATAGTTTAGATAATTTTACCAATGCTTCATTACGATTTGATGGAACCTTACAATCGGCTGGAATATTCCCTGATTTTGAAGAAACTTTAACCTTGCAAGCCGACCATTCACTTGGTTTTATTAGAAAAACTCCACCAGAAGGTTATCCCATGTATGGAAATAAAGGAAAATTTACCAATGAAATACAATTGAGCCATAATGGGTTAAAAGGCGATGGTAAATTAGAATATATTGCTTCCACAACTT
Organism: Bacteroidota bacterium; assembly: GCA_016183805.1. GTDB lineage: Bacteria > Bacteroidota > Bacteroidia > Flavobacteriales_E > Vicingaceae > Vicingus. The sequence goes on along the minus strand of JACPDX010000010.1, from coordinate 53,648 downwards.
TTTCCAACGAATTTATCTTTTTACCCGATTCAATGATAGCAGTGGCACAAAGCTACAACGTTAAAGAAAATCCTGTTGCAGTTGAATTTCCTCCTGTGGAAGGAGTTAATATAAAAACCACTTGGTTCCCTAAAAAAGATTACATGATTCATAAACAGATTACAGAGCCTATTAAAATGTATGATATGAAATCGGTAATGCACGGACAAACCAGAATTCAGCCGGACGGACTATTTGGTTCAGGAACTTTTGAGTTTGAGAAAGCAGAATTAGAATCAAACGAAATTAGCTTCAGATTTAGTGAATTTAGTGCTGATACCGCAAATTTTAGATTAAAAGATGCTGAACTTGCGGGAGAGTTAACATTTTCTACAACAAATGTTAATGCTTTTGTAAGTTTTAAAGAACGATTTGGACAGTTTAAGTCAAATGGAGGCGGCTCATTTATTGAATTTCCTCAAAATCAATACATCTGTTACATGGACGAATTCAAATGGTTTATGGACACCGATGGAATTGAATTAAGTGCCGGAGAACAAAAAGATGCAGATGCTGCCGATGTTAAGTTAGAGGGTGCTCAGTTTATTTCTGTTCATCCTGAACAAGATTCGTTAAGCTTTTTCTCTACAAAAGCCAAATACGATTTAAGAAAAAAAATTATAAATGCCGAAGGTGTTAAGTTCATGAATGTTGCTGATGCTATGGTTTATCCCGATAGTGGAAATGTTATTGTTGAGAAACAAGCAAAAATGAAAACCTTACACAATGCTAAAATTGTAGCAAGTTATGTTACTCAAAATCATCATATTTATGATGCAACAGTTAATGTTTTTGGAAAACGAAAATATGCAGGTACCGGAAATATAGATTATGTTGATGAACTCTCTACTACCCAAACGATATACTTAGAAAACATTGGTGTAGATACAACAGGTCAAACTTATGCAACAGGACAAATTTCTGATACAGCTAACTTTAAGTTAAGCCCGTTTTACGAGTATAAAGGAAAAATTAAATTATTTGCAAACAATGAGTTCTTAACTTTTGACGGAAGAGGTAGGATTTTACACGATTGTAATTTAATTAATAGAGATTGGTTTACTTTCGAATCTCAAATAAATCCCAATGATATTTATATACCTATAGATACCAACACCCTGGATGTATTTAAAAATCCACTTTATGCCGGTATATATTCAAGCCCTGATTCATTAGGCATTTATACCTCATTTGTGAATAATAAAAAGAATTACAGCAATTTAGAAGTGATACGAGCTACTGGTTTTTTACATTACGATAAAGAAAATAGTGAATATAAAATATCCAACAAAGACAAGCTTCAAGAAATGTCGTTTGGAGGAAACTATTTAAGTTTAAATACTAAAAATTGTAAATCGTATGCCGAAGGTAAAATAAACTTAAGTGCTGATTTAGGGCAAGTTGATATTAATTCGGCAGGTGTGATTAACCAAAATTTAATCGATAATGATGTAGTCTTCGATTTGGTTATGCTTATTGATTTCTTTTTCAATGAAGATGCTCTTCGAAATATATCCAAAAAACTACAACAAGCAAGTGAGTTAGATCCTGCAAAACTAGACAGACCAACCTTTGAAAAAGGGTTAAGAGAAGTGATAGGTAAAACAGAAGCTGATAAATTAATTGCACAAGCCAACCTTTATGGTGAATTTAAAAAATTACCTGAAGAACTAAAAAAAGCCTTGGTATTTAATGATGTTAAATTCAAATGGGACGACGTAAATAAAAGATATAAATCGTTCAGTAAAATAGGAATTAGCAATATTGGAAAAGAACAAGTGAATAAATACGTGGATGGAAAAATTGAAATTGTAAAGAAAAGAAGTGGAGATATTTTAAATATTTATTTGGAAATAGATAAAAACAATTGGTATTTCTTTAATTATACCAGAGGTATGATGCAGGCTATTTCTTCGGATGCAGATTTCAATACAATAATACAAGAAACAAAACCTGATAAGAGAAAAGCAAAAGCTGAAAAAGGGCAAGAACCTTATCAATTTATGTATTCATCAGAAAAAAAGAAAATAGATTTTGTCAGAAAATTTGACGATTAATTTTAGTAAAAAGCATGTTTTTTGCATCAATTCATTATATTCGTAATTTTGTCGATTGATTTAATCATGAAATGATTTTAAAAACAACTTTTTATAAAATAGTTTTATTGCTTTTTGCAATGGTATTGGTATTAACCGATGTTAATGCTCAATACTCGTCACAAGAAGAATTAAAAAAAGCTGCACAAACTTTTTTTGATGAGGAAAACTATTTAGAAGCCCTTCCTTTATATTCTCAATTATTAAGTTTATACCCAAAAGACCCAGATTATAATTATAAGTACGGAGCAAGTTATTTTTATGGCAATAGAGAAAAAGAAAATGCTTTAAAATATTTACGATTTGCCGTTTCTAAACCCAATGTAAATCCTTTAGCATTTTATTTTTTAGCATCAGCACTTCACCATGAATATTTGTTTATTGAAGCAGAATTGAATTATAATAAATTTAGAGAAAAAGGTATTGCTCAAGATATCGAAAAGTTTCAGGTTAACCGAAAAATAGAAATGTGTAGAAATGGGGTTACTTTAATAAAAAGTATGACCGATATTGGGGTTTTGGTAAAAAAAGAAATTAAGGCTACCGAGTTTTTCAGAAGTTATGATTTACGTGGAATTGGCGGTAAAATTATAGTTAAACCCGATGAGTTTAAAACAAAAATTGACCTTAAAAAAAACGAAACAACTATAATTCATTTAGGCGACCAACCAACAATGGTTGTTTTTTCATCGTATGGTAATGATGGTAAAAATGGCAAAGACATTTTTAAAGTAGTTAAATTACCTAATGGAGAATGGAGTAATCCTTCTCAATTTCCAAAAATTAATACAAAATTTGATGAAGATTATCCTTTTTTACATCCGGACGGGAAAACCCTGTATTTTTCTTCAAAAGGTTATAATAGTATGGGGGGGTATGATATTTTTAAATCAACACTTGACCAAGCTACTGGTGAATGGTCGTTTCCTGAAAATTTAGATTTTCCAATAAATACTCCGGATGATGATATTTTATTTATTTCGGACATTGACAATGAACTGGCTTATTTTGCATCTTCAAGAGCCAGTAAACAAGGCGAATTAACTGTTTATAAAGTTCAGGTGGATAGACAACCTGCTGAAAATACTATTGTTAAAGGATTTTTTATTGCAGAATCTAACCCTAACATGAAATCAGCTACCATTACCATTATGGATGCTGAAAAAGATAAAAAATATGGTGTGTTTTCTTCTAATGCAGCTAACGGAAATTATGTATTGGTTTTCCCGGGTAATGGTGGAAAATTTAAAATTTTAGTTGAAACTACAAATGATGCTCCAGTACACTCTGCAGTGATTGAATTACCTTCATTAGAAGGCTTTAGAGCGTTGAAACAAGAATTGAGACTAGTAGGACAAGGAGATAGCGAAAAATTAGTAGTTAAAAACCTGTTTAACGAATCTGATGAATTTGATATTTCGGATCCATTAATCGTTGAGAATTTATTAAAAAACAAAGCAAAAATGGATGTTAATTTAACTGAAGAGGAGTTAAATACAAACATCGACAATACTGATTTAACTGAAGCTCCAAATTTGGCAAATTTATCTAATCAGCAATTGGTTGACAATGCTAAAAAAAGTTCAGGTGAATTAGCTGATAATGCTAAATTATCAAGAGTACAATCTAATCAAGCCTACGATTTGGCTGCCCAAAAAAGTGCAGAAGCAAAAACCGTTTATAATCAATATCAGGAGAACGTTAATATAGCCAAAGAATCTCAGGATTTGAACGTTAAAACTTCGGCATTTATTGAAGCAGAACAACTAAAATTAAAAGCAGCTAAATTGGCTAACGAAGCTGTCGCGTCACTAAATATAGCAAAAACACTTGAAAGTGAAGCTGTAGAGCGAGAAAGTGATGTAAAAAAATCTGCTGAATTAAGCACTGCAATTGCATCAAAAATTAATGCAGGAAATAGGAGTGAGGCAGAAACAAATTATTCTAAATTAGAGGAAATAACCAACTCAACATACAATAAGGAATCGGCTTTAACAACCGAAAAAACAATTTTAGATGATAAATTGTCTGAAAAAGAATTAGAATACAGTAAGATAAGAAATAATACTATTGAATTAACCAATAGAGAAACTGAGCTAGTAGAGCAAATAGATGGGTTAAAAGACAAGATAAATAAAACATCAAAAAAACCAGAAAAAGAAACCTTACAAGCAGAAGTTAATGCTTTAAACATCGATTTGGAAGATACCAAATATGATTTAGGAGTTGCTATCGAAAAAGAAACTAAAATTGCCAAAGAATTGAAAGATTTGAAAAATAATTATGCAACTTCAACCGATATTATTGCGGCAGTATCAAAAACAAATGCACAAACTCCAACAAAAACTACAGATAAAACCACGTTAAATAACGACATTTTATTTTTCGAAAAACAAGGATTGGTTGGCTTGTATCCTTCTGAAGAACCTCTTATAGCTACAAACAATATTGAAAAATTTGATTTAAAAGAACACAAAGATGAATTTAGTATTATTTCTGAAGAAGGTAAAATTATTGATTACAGCTCAAAACACAGTTCCAGGTTAGTTGATGCTCAACAAAATACTAATGAGTATCAAAAATCGTTAGAAATGGCTAAAATTAACCAAGATTGGATTGCCGATATTAATGAAGAAATTGCCATTAAAGAAAAACAATTACAAGTTGCTGATAATTTAAACGATAAAACGAAAATTACCAGTAGAATAGAAGTCCTTAAGAATTTAAAAACTGAAAAACAAAAAGAAGCCGAAGAACAGTTGGCAGTTGCCAGTACTCAGTCCACAGTTAACAATTCACAAACCTTAAATACTTCTGAACAAACATCTCCTGCTACTATTACAAATGCTCAAGGTGATATTATTGATTATTCCTCTAATTACGAAAATCAGCTTGCTGTTTTAGACGAGAAAGAAAGTACACCTTCAACCATTAAAGAAAAAGTTGCTGTTTATGAACAATGGAAAAATGCCAATGAACAAGAATTGTTGTTAAAGAAAATAGAGTTAAAAAGTGCTGAGGGAGAAGATAAAATAAATTTAGTAAACAGGATTGAAGAAATAGAAAATCAACTGACGAGTAACAAAGAGTACATTGCATTATACAATGATAAACTAACTACAGAAGAACAACCAATTGCTGTTAATGAATCGGAAACGACAAACGAAATATCTCCAACAAATTCGAATACAATTGATTATAGTAAGTACGATAGTAAAGTTGTAAGTGCTAATGGTGAAGTACTGGATTACACGACCGATTACAACAATCAAATTACTAGTGCAGATAATATTGTTGATCCTTTAGCTTCGAAAAAAGAAAAAGAAAAAGTATTAACCGCATGGGTTAATTCAATAAATGAAGAAATTAACCTTAAAAATGAACAATTAGGTATCGCAAATGATACTGAAAAAGAATCTATAATGGAAAGAATTAATAGCCTGAATAATGAAAAGGCTGCATTAAATGATCAACTTTCAGACATCAAATTATCTTCAAGTCAACAAGAATCATTGATGGCATTAAAAAACAGTAGTTCCAACAATACCACTAATCCAAGTACTGAAACAGACCAAAACAATACAACTAATGTAACGGAAACAGTTGCTGTTAATGCTATTACTACAAATATAGATGGGTTTGAGTATTCCTCGGGTTCGGCAGTTGCAGCATTAGAAGAAGCGAATAGTTTAAAAGAAAACATTATCGAACTAAACAAACAGGTTGAAGAAAAAACAACTTTAGCTTATGCTTCAAAAAATGAAACCGAGAAAGAACAATTGCTTAATGAAGCCTCAAATCTTAAAGCTGAGCAAGATGCAAAACAGATGGAATTAGCAAGGGTTTATGAGAAAACAAATAAAACAGAATATTATAATAATCAAGAGGCTATTTCAAAAGTTAAACAAAATGCCAACTCAGAAAATGATAATGCTATTTTAGCTGAACTTAATACAGATGAAGCCAATACCTACTTTGAAAAAGCACAGGAGGAGAGGATAAAAGCTCAAAGCTCATCAACTTACGCAGCTCAATCTTCCTCTTTTGAGAAAGCCGAAAAATTAGAAAAAACGGCTATCGAAAAACAACGTAAAGCCATTGAGTTGTATAGTAGTAAACCTGCTGCTGAAGTTATTGCATCGTTACCTGAAACAAATACAACTCTTAACAATAATGCTACATCTTTAGATAATAATAATTCAAACACATCAACTAACGCTAATTTGGTAAATAATTCATCTGCCAATACCAACAATGAAATTGAAACGAATAATAATACTTCAGTAAGTAATACACAAATTTATCAACCATCAAATGTCAGTATGCCTTCTGATGTTGAAAAATTTGAAGCGAAATTAGCAGAACAAGAAGCCACCAGATTAGAAAAATTGGCTATAGTGTTACAAGATAGTGCCTCCAGAACTAGTGATGATTTTGAGAAAGAAGCATTGATTACTGAATCAAATGCCAATAAAGAAAAAGCTGTTCAGTTAAGAAAAGATGCAGAAATTAGTTATGCTAAAGCTGACGAATTGACTCTTCAGGAAAAAAGTACTGTGGAGGAAATTAACAACAACCGACTAGAAATAAGTAATGAAAAATTTACAGCACAAGATCAGACTCAAATTAATAATCTTTCATCATCAGAGATAAATGAAATTAAAAATTCAACGGATTATTTAACTTATGTCAATGAAAAACAAGAATCAAGGAGATTAGTTAAAGAAGCAGAAGTAGATTACATTCAAGCAGATAAGTTTAAAGAAGAAGCTGACGATCAAAAAACATTGGGTATAAGTTTAAATGCTATGGCTGCAGGAGCTCAAGGAGCTGCTAAAACAAAATTACTTGGACAAATTGAGAAGTTAAACACGATGATTTTGGATAATGAAACCAAAGCCTCTGAACGTAGAACTACAGCAACAAACAAAGAATTGACAGCTCTTGAAAAAACTAAAAAAGCTGAAAATATTTTAGCCTCAACCGATAATGCTAATGCAATAAGAGCTATTGAAAAAGCAGAAACATTCGATAATAATTTCTTGGCTGAAGCTATTGCGAATAATATAAACAAAACAGCACCTACTAATGTTAACAATCAACTTGAATTAGCTGTAGAAAATGATAATACTATTGAAGAAAATACTGCTTCAAATAACAATGTAAATGAAACAACAACAGAAACTACTCAACCTGAATTAGCTGTAGAGAATAATAATATTGAAGAAAATAGTACTCCAGAGGTTATTGAAAATCCTGTGATAACTTCAGAAAATATAGAAACAACCACGCCTGAAGTTGTTAATGAAAATACAACTAATACCTCTAATAATGAATCAAATACAACAGTAACACAACCTACAAATAATACCACCAACATGGCTACTGTTGATGAAATTCCACAAGTATTAACCGACCAAATTTTTGTGTTTACACCAAATAAATCTGCGGCTTACAACGAAAACAAAAGAATACCTTCATCTGTAAAATTACCGGAAGGGTTAGTGTTTAAGGTACAGATTGGTGCCTTTAGAAACCCTATTCCTCAAGATCATTTTAGAGGGTTTGCACCAATTATGGCAGAAGATGCAGGAAACGGAATTACTCGTTATACTGCCGGTTTATTTAAAACCTTTAACATGGCTAACGAAGCCAAAAATGCCATCAGAACCATTGGTTATCCCGATGCATTTGTTGTTGCTTTTTTTAATGGCAAAAGAATAAATATTAATGAAGCCAGAGCTATGGTTGGTGGAACAATTACAGATAACAGTTCTCAGTCCACAAACAATAGTCAGCAACAACCTCAAACCTCAAACTTTGAACCTGCAACTTCCAACAAAACCATTCCAGCTCCAAAAACCAATGTTGAATTGGTTGAGGATGGCATTTCTACCGATGTAAATAAAATTAAAGGTGTTTTCTTTACTGTTCAAGTTGGGGTGTATTCAAAACCAATTACTGCTGAGCAATTAAACAACGTAACTCCTTTAAATAGTGAACGAACTGCTAACGGATTAATCAGATATACATCGGGAAAATATTCTACTTTGAACGAAGCTAATGCTGCAAAAGACAGAATTAGAACATTGGGAATTACTGACGCATTTGTAATCGCTTATGCCAACGGAAATAGAGTAGGAGTGAACGAAGCGATTGATTTTATGGCTGATAAAAATAATATGGCATCTACTTCTGGAAACAACAGTACTTCTCAACCGGCAACCAGTAACCAGTCCATTAATAATACTGTTCCTAGTAATGAATCAAAAATTGTTTACACCTTAATTTTGGGAGAGTATTCAGATGAAGTTCCGGTTGAAGAGGCAGCGGTTTATTTAAAATTATCGAACATGGGAATAAAGGTGGAAGAAAAGAATGGAAAAACGGTTTATTCGATGGGACCATATTCTGATTTTAATGCTGCTAACGATTCTAGAGCTAAAATGAAGGCTGAAGGAGTTAAAAATCCAAAAATTGTTGCTTTAGGAAATGATAATGTTAACGTGAATAATGAAGTTAGGCCTGCCACTAACAATATTACCAACACTAAACTACCTGACGAATCGAGTACAATAAACAATAATACTGTTCAACCCACAGAAAATGAAATGAATACTGATGTTAAACCAAAAATAAACCAAGTAGAAGTGGGTAAGGAGCTTAATATAGAATATAAAGTATTGTTAGGCGAATATGAAGATGAGGTTCCTGTTGATGATGCATCTGTGTATTTAAGATTGTCCGGTAAAGGAATTAAAATTACGGAAAATAATGGTAAAACGGTTTATACTATTGGGTCGTACCCAGACTATCCATCGGCTTTAGATTTACAAATTGAAATGAAAGTTGAGGGAATTAAATCTCCAAAAGTAATTGCTTTTAAAGATGGCACACCAATTGAGGTAAATGAAGCATTAGAATTAGTAAAAAACTATAAAGAATGAAATAGCCACTTCCAAAAGCATATTCCCGATAGTTATCGGGATTGATGGAGATAAACTGGCGTATTCCATATGACAAATTAATACAATAAATATTAACATATGAACACCGAAACTTTAAAAAAAATCATCAGTCAAGAGAAGGATGAAAATCAACAACAATACCATTTAGTATTGTTTAACGATGATGTAAATACCTTTGAACATGTAATAGATTTATTGATTAAATATTGTAATCAAGATGCTATTCAAGCAGAGCAATGTGCAACATTGGTTCATTTTAAAGGAAGATGTAGTGTAAAAAAAGGTGTCTACAAGGATTTATCATCTATAGCTGAAATTCTGGCAGTAAATGGTTTAACCGTAGAAATCAATTAATAATACTTAGTTTTATTTAATGAAATAGCCACGTGCCGAAGTACACAAACAGTGATGAAGATAACATGGCGTATTCCATCTGACCTACAAAAACAATAAATATCTATAGATGAAAAATTTAAAAAATAGTATTTTAACACTGTTAGTTATAGGTATTTTATCGTGTGCTAAAGTGCCAATATCAGGTCGAAGACAAATGAATTTACTGCCCGAAAGTCAGTTGATGAGCATGAGTTTAACACAATACAATGCTTTTTTGGGTGAAAACCCACCCATGTCGGATCAAATTGAAGATACCAAACGTGTAAAAAGAGTTGGTGGCAGAATTTCTCATGCAGTAGAAAAATACATGAAAGACAACGGTTTAGCCAAACGATTGGATGGCTATAAATGGGAATTCAATTTAGTCAATCAAAATGTAGTGAATGCCTGGTGTATGCCTGGTGGTAAAGTAGTGGTGTATAAAGGCATAATGCCAGTTGCAGAATCTGATGCTGGTTTGGCTGTAGTAATGGGACACGAAATTGCACATGCAGTTGCCCGACACGGAAACGAACGTATGAGCCAAGGTTTAGTTGCTGCTGTTGGAGCTGCAGGTTTGGCTGTTGCTTTAAACGAAAAACCAGCCGAAACACAAGCCTTGTTTTTGAGTGCTTATGGTGTTACAACTGGTTTAGGTATTTTGGCTTATGGACGAAACCACGAAAGTGAAGCCGATAAATTAGGAATGGTGTTTATGTCGATGGCAGGTTACGAACCCAAAGAAGCTATCCCTTTCTGGCAACGTATGAAAGCTGCTTCCGGTGGAGGTAGTAGTGTTCCTGAATTTTTAAGCACTCACCCAAGTAACGATACCCGAATTGCACGAATTACCGAATGGTTACCCAATGCCGAATCGTATTTTATTAAGGTGGCGGATTGATGAAATGAATCTACCCACTCACATGGCATAGCTTGGTGCGTGAAAGAGAGCAATTAATAATAAAAGCAAAGCTTTTTTAAGAAACTTTGCTTTTAAATAGCCTCCAAAATCACTTTACAAGCCGTTTCAATTTCATTTTCCGTAATAATTAGTGGTGGTGCTATTCTGAGCGATTTATCGTTAAACAAAAACCAGTCGGTAAGTACACCGTTTTCAATGCAGCGGTCAATAATGGCTTTGTTGGTTTCAAAGCTGTCGAATTCAACAGCCAGCAACAAACCAAAACTACGTACTTCCTTAATTTTTGTATGAACCAATAATTTTTTAAACAATTGCTCTTTGGTGGTAACAGTGTTTATCAGTTCTTTGTTGGTAAGCAAGGTGTGTAAGTTGGAAAAAGCCGCAGCACAGCTTATTGGGTGCCCGCCAAAAGTAGTGATATGTCCTAAAATAGGGTTGGTTTTTAAGCTGCTCATTATCTCAATAGAAGAAATAAACGCCCCAATCGGAAAACCTCCACCCATGGCTTTTGCTAAGGTAATAATGTCGGGAACAACACCAAAATGTTCGAAAGCAAACAATTTGCCTGTTCGTCCGAAACCTGTTTGGATTTCATCAAATATTAATAACGTACCTGTTTCGGTACATCTGTTTCTGAGTTTTTGTAAAAAATGGTTTGTTGGAGCAATTACCCCTGCTTCTCCCATAATGGGTTCAACAATTACACATGCAGTTTTGGTACTAATTGCTGCTAAATCACTTTCATTGTTAAATTCCAGTTGGGTAATGTCGGGCAACAAAGGTTCAAACGGTTTTTTAAATTCATCACTTCCAATTATACTCAAACAACCTTGCGTGCTGCCGTGGTAAGCATTTTTAAAAGAAATAATTTCCCTTCTTCCGGTATATCGCTTGGCTAATTTCATTGCACCTTCGTTGGCTTCGCTGCCCGAATTTACAAAATAACACGAGTTTAAAGAGGAGGGAAGTTGTTGGGTTAAAAGTTGTGCCAATTTTACCTGTGGCGATTGTACAAATTCACCATACACCATTAAATATGTGTATTTTTCCAGTTGCTCTTTTACCGCATTAATAACATTAGGATGTCGATGTCCTAAATTGCTTACCGAAATGCCTGAAATTAAATCCATGTATTTTTTACCGTCCACACCATACATGTACATTCCCTCGGCTTTTTCAATTTCTAAACAAAGCGGAAAATCACTGGTTTGTGCAACGTGTTGTAGAAATAAGGAGCGTTGTGTTTGCATAATGGATTAATTCGGATTTACGTTGTATAAACTATCTACACTCCAAGCTTCGGCATCAGCACTAAACAAAGGTTTAGTTACCCCCCAAACACTTTTAAATAAATCGGATGTTCTATATTTTTCTAAATATTCTTCCGATTTCCAATAACTGTAAGTAAAAAAGATGTTCGGATTATTTTTGTCTCGGAGCAATTCCAAATGTTCAACACCTTCAAAATTTCTGATGTGAACTTTATTGGCGTTAAAATTTTCTAAAAAAGCATCCACATTTTCAGGGCTAAACGTCATTTTAACAATTCTAATCATAAAACTCAATAGTAAATGGGTTCATTTCTTTTAAACCAAGTAAACTGTGTGCATTTCCTTTATTTAAAGCAATTTCTATATGCCCTGTAGTGTTAAAAATGGCAACAATTCCACCCTCGTAAGTTTCGTTGTAAGTTTTAGAAATTTCTGTTATTTCATACGACGAACTTCTTAGATAAATAGTAAATTTCCTTCCTTTCCCAAAGTTTTTAAACAAGTCTTCCGAAACATTGGTATGAACATTTCCATAGCGGTCAATATAAGTAATCATACCTTTAATAAGGTTGTTTACTGTGGTAGCCTGAAAAAGTGTTCTGATGTTAAGCTCATTTTTAATTCTTCCAAGCACTTCCAATGTTCCTCCTCGGGCAATATGGCATGCTGCTTTACTAAAAACATCTCTTGTTGGGAAAGTAATTTTATCGGTATCCTGATTAATATTTAGTTCAACAATTTTGTCGGGTGCAGTATCGAAGATTAAAGAAAACATTCCATTATCGGCACCAATAAAATAATGTCCGTTGTGATAAATAGCTACGTGTGCGGTTTCATTATCGATTTCTGGATTTACACCAATAATATGTATAGTTCCTTGCGGAAAATCTTGGTAACAATTCCGGACAATAAATGCAGCTTTTGAAAAATTATACAAAGGTACGTTATGAGATATGTCAACTATAGTAACATCAGCCAACTGACTCAATATTGCACCCTTTAAAGAACCAACATAAAAATCAGTAGAACCTAAATCAGTTGTTAAAGTAATAATTGGCATTTATCTTAGTATTGTTGATAATAAATATGAAAAGAGTGTATTATTTTGAATCTAAATTTTGAAATTTAACGTATCATAAACATCAACCAAAGTTATCAATTAAAATTATATCATTTGAACGAAAAAATCATAGAAATTTCAGGGATAAATCCTGTCGAGCTTTTTGGAGTTAACGAAACCAAATTAAGTAAAATAAAAGCATATTTTCCAAAGTTAAAAGTTGTTTCTAGAGGAGGTACTTTAAAAGCAATTGGCGACAATGACGAAATAAGACTTTTTGAAAATAAAATAGCCCTTTTAATAGCCCATTTATTGAAATACAAGCAACTTACCGAAAATAATATTGAACAACTCATGGACGAAACCGAAAATGGAGAAAGTCAGACATTAAAACATGATGATGATGTGTTGGTTTTTGGAAATTCAGGATTAATTGTTAAGGCTAAAACAGCCAATCAACGAAAGTTTGTGGAGCTAAGTGAAAAAAATGACATGGTTTTTGCCGTTGGTCCTGCCGGAACTGGAAAATCATATACTGCAGTTGCTTTAGCAGTAAGAGCTTTAAAAAATAAAGAAGTCAGACGAATAATCTTAACCAGACCTGCAGTAGAAGCGGGGGAACACTTAGGGTTTTTACCTGGCGATTTAAAAGAAAAATTAGATCCATATTTACAACCATTGTATGATGCTTTACGAGATATGATTCCTGCTGAAAAATTAAAAGAGATGCTCGAAGATGGAACCATACAAATTGCACCTTTGGCTTTTATGCGTGGAAGAACGTTGGATAAAGCTTTTGTAATTTTAGACGAAGCCCAAAATGCAACTAAAAGCCAGTTTAAAATGTTTTTAACCAGAATGGGTAAAACGGCAAAATTTATCATTAATGGCGATGAAACTCAAATTGATTTACCACGAAATCAACAATCAGGATTAACTCAAGCCATAAAAATACTTGGCAAAGTAAAAGGAATTGGAATGGTACGTTTTGATGAAAAAGATGTAATACGACACGATTTGGTTAAAAAAATTATATTAGCGTATCAGGACGAAAAGGAATAGTCCACAGTTTCTAGTTTAGAGTTTAGAGTTTTCAGTAAACCCTAAACTAGAAACTAGAAAATTGTTAAATAAGAATACTTTTTATACATTTGTTGGTAATCAAATTACTATCAAATGAATTTTACCACAAAAAAATACGATAATTATTCGCTGGTTACTATAACAACTGATAAGTTAGACGCATTATTGTCGCCAGAGTTGAAAGCAGATTTTGTACTTATCAACAAAAAAGGGGATAAAAACATTTTGTTGGATTTAAGCCATGTAAAATATTGCGATTCGTCAGGGTTAAGTGCATTATTAATTGGCAATAGAGTTTGCACCGAATCTAATGGTTCGTTTATTGTTTGTGGAGTACAACCTATGGTTGAAAAATTGCTAAAAATATCCCAACTCGACGGAATACTAAACATTACACCAACTTTACCCGAAGCTATTGATTTTTTATTTATGGAAGAACTTGAACGTGATTTAGGTTCAGAAGATTTTGATGACGAAATTTAGTGTTTTAATATTAGGAAGTGCTTCAGCCTCGCCAACTTTAACTAGAAACCCTAGTGCTCAGCTTGTAAATATTAATGAACAATACTATTTAGTTGATTGTGGAGAGGGAACACAAAGCCGATTAAGAGAACATAAAATAAAATTTCAACGATTACACCATATTTTTATTAGCCATTTACATGGTGATCACTATTTAGGGTTATTAGGTTTACTTCAAACCATGCATTTGTTAGGTAGAACATTATCTTTAAATATTTACGGACCTAAACAACTCAAAGAAATAATTGATATTAATTTATCATATTCACATAGTACATTAAAGTATTCGTTAGTTTTTCATGAAACCAATATAGAAAAACCGACTATTTTGCTTGAAAATGAACAAATAACAGTTTCCTCCATACCGTTAGATCACCGAATACCATGCACCGGGTTTTTATTTAAAGAAAAAATAAAACCTCGAATAGTTAATATAGAAGAAGTAAATAAACTTGGAATACCAAAATATGCTTTAAATAAATTAAAAAATGGCGATGATTTTTGTTTTCCTGAAAGTGGAAAAATTATTAAAAATGAAGTGTTAACATTCAATCCTGAGCCATCTTGCAGCTATGCTTATTGCTCCGACACTAAATTTAATGAAAGAATAATCAAACAAATAAAAGATGTTAGTGTCCTTTATCACGAAGCTACATTTCTGGAAAGAGATATTAAAAGGGTTGTAACAACCTATCACAGTACAGCAAGGCAGGCAGCAGAGATTGCTCAAAAATCTAATGCTAAATTGCTGATTATCGGACACTTCTCAAACAGATATAAAGATTTGAACTTACTTTTAAACGAAGCAAAATTAGTTTTTGAGCATACTGTTTTGGGATTAGAAAATTTAACGTTTGAGATTGCCTGACAGTAGTGAAATCAATGTTAATAGCTTGTTCATAACTAATAGAGCCTTGTGTTTATTGACTTTGTAAAACTCCTATATTTGATTTGATAACATTATTATTAACTTAAATTTTTAAAAATTATGAACAAAGGTGAATTAATTGATGCAATGGCTAAAGAAGCCGGATTAACTAAAGCTGATGCAGGAAGTGCTTTAAATGCATTTATTGGAGCTGTTTCTAAAACATTAAAAAAAGGTGATGCTGTACAGTTAATCGGATTTGGTACTTTTTCAATCTCTAAAAGAGCTGCAAGAACTGGAAGAAATCCACAAACTGGAAAAGAAATCAAAATTGCTGCTAAAAAAGTTGCTAAATTTAAAGCTGGTAAAGCTTTGGCTGATGTTGTAAAATAATTTTACACCTCAAAAAATTAAAAGCCCCCATTAGTTGATGGGGGCTTTTTTTTGTTTTAGTCGGGGCGACAGGATTTGAACCTGCGACCACACGCCCCCCAGACGTGTACTCTACCGAGCTGAGCTACGCCCCGAATATTAGAGACTGCAATTCTAATAAAAAAATGTTATTAATTAGTAATAGATGGGTATTAATTATCATATTATTGTTACTCAATTTATGTAAATTTGTTCCCGATATAAATGGGGATAAATAGATTAAAATAATTAAAGTATGTCAGAACAAATAGAAAAAGTAAAATGTTTAATTATCGGCTCCGGTCCGGCCGGATATACAGCTGCAATATATGCTGCCAGAGCAAATATGAATCCTGTTTTATACCAAGGTATGCAACCCGGAGGTCAGTTAACAACAACTAATGAAGTGGAAAACTTTCCTGGTTATCCAGATGGAGTATCGGGACCAGAAATGATGATACAATTAGAAAATCAAGCCAAACGATTTAATACTGATGTTAGAAATGGTTGGGTTACAAAAGTCGATTTTTCGGGTTCTGTACACAAAGTTTGGATTGAAGATAAAAAAGAAATTCATGCTGATACTGTAATTATTTCTACAGGTGCAACTGCAAAATATTTAAACTTGCCATCAGAACAACATTACTTAAAAGCAGGAGGAGGCGTTTCAGCTTGTGCTGTTTGCGATGGTTTTTTCTACAGAAATCAAGAAACAGTAATTGTTGGAGCTGGAGACTCAGCATGTGAGGAAGCTCATTATCTTTCTAATATTTGTAAAAAAGTGACCATGTTGGTTCGTAAAGATGATTTTAGAGCTTCTAAAATAATGAAAGAACGAGTAAAAAATACACCAAATATTGAAATATTGTTTAACACTGAAACCGAAGAAGTTTTAGGCGAAAATGATTTAGTTACAGGAGTTAGAGTTAAAAATAACCAAACTGGCGAAATAAAAACAATTTCGTGTACCGGATTTTTTGTAGCAATCGGACATCAACCAAATACCGAAATTTTTAAACCTTATTTAGAATTAGATGAAGTGGGATACATTAAAAATATACCAGGTACTTCAAAAACGAATGTTGCAGGTGTATTTGTATCGGGTGATGCTGCGGATAAAAACTATCGTCAAGCAATTACAGCAGCAGGAACAGGTTGTATGGCAGCATTAGATGCTGAAAGATATTTGGCAGCAAAAGGACATTAATTAATTTGTAAATGTGTAGATGTGAAAATTTATTAACTCACAAATTCACTAACTCAAAAACTAAAAATAAAAAAACATGAAAAACATTGCAGTAATAGGAGCAGGAACAATGGGTAATGGTATTGCTCATACTTTTGCACAAAGTGGGTTTAAAGTAAATTTAATTGATGTTTCTCAACCGGCTTTAGAAAAAGCCATATCTACTATTACTAAAAATTTAGATAGAATGGTTACCAAAGAGAAGATTTCTGAAGGTGACAAATCACACACTTTAAGTAATATTTCAACATTTACAGATTTAAAAGAAGGTGTAAAAGGAGTTCAATTGGTGGTTGAAGCCGCTACCGAAAACATTGACTTAAAACTTAAAATTTTTAAAAATTTAGATGAAGTAACTGACGAGTCGGTAATTTTAGCATCAAATACATCATCTATTTCTATTACAAAAATAGCATCGGTTACCAAAAGACCTGATAAGGTTATTGGAATGCATTTTATGAATCCGGTTCCGATGATGAAATTGGTAGAGATTATTAGAGGATATTCCACTTCTAATGAGGTAACAACTACCATTATGGAACTTTCAAAAAAATTAGGAAAAGTTCCGGTTGAGGTAAATGATTATCCGGGTTTTGTTGCCAACAGAATTTTAATGCCCATGATAAATGAAGCCATTATAACACTTTATGAAGGTGTAGCTGGTGTGGATGAAATAGATACTGTTATGAAGCTTGGAATGGCTCACCCTATGGGACCTTTACAGTTGGCAGATTTTATTGGTTTAGATGTTTGTTTATCCATTTTAAATGTTTTGCATGATGGATTTGGAAATCCAAAATATGCTCCTTGTCCTTTATTGGTAAATATGGTTACTGCCGGTAAAATGGGTGTTAAATCAGGCGAAGGTTTTTATTCGTGGAACCATGGCACGAAAGATTTAGTTGTATCAAGTCAGTTTAAATAAGACGGAAGTCGGAAGACCGAAGATTGAAGTTTTACTCTTATTAACTTCCGACTTCGGTCTTCCGACTTCTAACTTGTTTGTTTATATTTGTAAGCAAAGAATTGAGTTGAAAAAAGCTGACATTTTCATATTAAAATCATTTATAGGTCCATTTATCATGACCTTTTTTATTGCATTATTTGTGCTTTTAATGCAATTTATTTGGCTTTATATTGATGAAATGTTGGGCAAAGGATTGGAGTGGTACGTTATTGCAGAACTGTTGGTTTTTGCTTCCGCTAATATGGTTCCACTAGCTCTCCCTCTAGCAATATTATTGGCTTCATTAATGACTTTTGGTAATTTAGGCGAACATTTTGAATTGGTTTCGTTTAAAGCAGCCGGTATTTCTTTACAAAAAGTAATGCGACCACTCATTATTCTGGTTTCAATTATTACAGTGAGTGCTTTTTTCTTCGCCAACAATCTCATTCCTATAGCTAATCTTAAGTTTTATTCGTTATTGTACGACATTCGTTCGCAAAAACCTTCGGTGAATATTTTACCCGATGTTTTTTATAATGAAATTGATGGGTATGTAATTCGAGTAAAAGATAAAGTACCATCGAAAGAAGGTGATATGTTAAAAAAAGTGATGATTTATAATCATACCGAAGATCATGGTAACAGACAACTGACTATTGCTGATTCCGGAATCATGAACATATCGGCTGACAAATCATATTTTCTTGTAAAATTATTTCATGGGGTAGATTATCAAGAAAAATATGAAGGAAGAATGGATAAAATTTACCCTTTATCCAGATTTTCATTTGATGAATATGAAATGAGGATAGATTTATCTGGTTTCAAACTAAATAGAACCGACGAAGAGTTGTTTAAGGAAGATTATAGAATGTTAAATTTAAGGCAACTTACTGAAAAGACAGATACCATTACAAAGTACGTGAATACCCGAATTAATGAATTTCATAATGCTATTCAAATGTCGTATATCGTATATGATACACTGTTTAAAAATTCAACCCTTAGAAATTCAATAGCTGAAAAGTTAACTTTAGAAGAAGTACTAAGAAAAATCCCAAACGATCAAAAAGAACAGATTTTTAACATTGCATTAAATAGTGCCCGAACAAATAAAGGTAGGTCTTCGGCAACATTGGTTGAAATGAAATTTCATGACGAAAATTTAATGAATTTAAATGTGGAATGGCATCGGAAATTTACCTTTTCGCTAGCTTGTTTAATCATGTTTTTTATCGGTGCTCCGTTAGGTGCTATAGTAAGAAAAGGTGGGTTAGGAATGCCAGTTGTCATTTCAGTTATTTTCTTTTTATTGTTTTGGATTTTATCCATTTCCGGTGAAAAAATGGCAAAAGAAAGAGTGATAGAGGTTTATCAAGGAATGTGGTTAGCAACTGCATTTTTATTTCCACTGGGTTTTTTCTTTACCTATAAAGCTACAACTGATTCAGCTATGTTTAACATTGATGCTTATTTTATGTTTTTCAAAAAAATATTTAATAGAAAAGAAGAGAAGGGAGAGGGAAATTAAAATCTTCGGGCTTCCGTCTTCGGACTTCGGACTTCCGTCTTCTAACTAATCTCTAATTTTCTTGATAATAAGCGACAATATCTTTTAAGCTATCTTCTAGCGAATATTTGTTTGCCCAACCCGTATCTTTTTTAATTTTTTGATTAGAACCAATAATTATTTTATTGTCGTTTGGACGAACTAATTTTGGGTCAATTTTTTGAACCACTTTAATATTTAAAATAGAAGAAATGATTTGTATCACTTCGTTTAATGAAGTTCCTTTTTCGTTACAGATGTTATAAATTTCACCTTTTTTTCCTTTCTTAAATAAAAGATAATATGCCTCAACAACAGCTCTTACATCAACAAAATCCCTAATTATTGAAGTATCACCGGTAGTTAATTCTTTAACCTTGTCAGCAGTTGATTTTAAAGCAATCATCTTTTTTACAAACGAAGGAATAACGAAAATATCTTTTTGATGCGTTCCAATATGATTAAAAGAGCGTGTCATAATAATATCCATACCGTAACTATCGGTATAAACTTTTGATAACATTTCTTGTGAAACACGTGCAACTGCATAAGGGCTTATCGGATTTAACACATGTTCTTCTGTTAAGTGAACGTTACCATCTAAAACATTTCCATATTCTTCAGAAGAACCAATAGATAAAATTCTACAGTTAATGCCCGACAAACGTATGGTTTCAATTAAATTTAAAAAGATATTGGTGTTATTAGTAAAGCTTTCAACTGGCATTTTCCAGCTCATAGCAACACTACTATAAGACGCCAAGTGAAGCACATAATTAGGTTGAAATTTTTGAATTACATTTTCTACCGAAACCTTGTTTAATAAATCAATTTTTTTGAAATTACAAGTTACAGACTTATAATTGGAATAATCAAACGGAATTTCATCGTTAACATCTACGCCCAAAACTTCAGCACTTATTTTATTGTTCTCTAAAAAATCAATAAAATGTTTACTTACAAACCCAGAAAAACCGGTAATTAAAAACTTATCCTTAATGCTCATGTATTTTGTTTCTGCGACAAAAATAAGCATTCGTTCTAAAATAAAAATATCATTAAAAAGGTTAATCTGTTTTTTTGAATTGAAATTAGAAAAATAGCTAATATTCGCTAAATCTATTTGCTATATTTGTAGCCAAGCACAAATTACTATAGATTTTTGACCCAAAATAGATTGATTTTTTAATGAAGATTTTACAAGTATGTAGTAAAATTCCTTTTCCACCAAAAGATGGCGGAAGTATTGCAATGGATATATTGACTCATGGATTAATTAATGCTGGTAACACAGTAGATGTCCTATCAGTAAATACTTCAAAACATTTTATTAACATAGATGACGTAGATTTAAATTACCGCAGCAAAACAAATTATCGTGTGGTTTTTATTGATACTTCTATAAAACCTTTAGATGCCTTTTTTAATTTGTTTTCGAACAAATCTTATAATATTAGTCGGTTTTATTCGCGTGATTTTGAAAAAGCATTAATTGAACTACTACAATCAAAAGAATACGACATTGTACATCTGGAAACATTGTGGGTAACCCCCTATGTGGATGTGATTCGAAAATATTCCAAAGCCAAAATTGTGTTAAGGTCGCAAAATATTGAATTTATGATTTGGGAACGTTTAGCACAAGACACCCAAAATCCTATAAAAAAAATGTATTTGAAGTTGCTGGCAAAACGACTGAAAACTTATGAATATAATGTTTTAAATAAATTTGACGCCATTGCAACTATTACAGAACTTGATACGGCAGTTTATAAAAAAATGGGATGCACTTTGCCAATTGTTCACGTACCTTTTGGAATTGATTTAGAAAAGTATAAAATAGATGTTTCTAATTTGGAAAAACCTTCTGTATTCCATATAGGAGCAATGGATTGGCGACCAAATGCTGATGGAATTGAGTGGTTTTTGAAAAATATTTGGTTAAAAGTACAGTCGAAAAATTCTTCTATAAAACTATATTTAGCAGGTCGGAATATGCCAGAATGGTTGTTGCAATTTAAAATGAACAATGTAGTTGTTTTAGGTGAAGTTGGTGATTCTCATGAGTTTATTAATTCTAAATCAATTATGATAGTGCCGTTAACTTCTGGTGGCGGAATGCGTGTTAAAATTATTGAAGGAATGGCGTTTGGAAAAACAATTATTTCTACTTCTGTTGGTGCTGAGGGGATTGACTACGAAAATGGAAAAAACATTTTAATTGCAAATACCGAACAGGAATTTGAAGATGCCATTTTAAAATGTTTAAATGACCAAAAATTTTGTGATACCATTGGAAAAAATGCAAGAACTTTAGCCGAAACAAAATACGACAATCAAGTTATTTGTAATAAGTTATCTGATTTTTATAAGAATTTATTGAATTCATGAAGATTTTTGTGCTATTATCACGGTTTCCATATCCACTCGAAAAAGGGGATAAATTACGTGTATTTCATCAAATCAAAGAGTTATCAAAAAATTATGAAATTGTTTTGTGTGCCCTTTCCGACGAGCCAGTTTCGAAGAATAGTTATGAAGTTTTAAAACAGTATTGTAGCAAAATTGAAGTCATACGATTGCATAAAATTCAGATATTTTTCAACCTTTTAATCAAGCTTCTTTTTTCTAAAGAATCGCTTCAGGTAAGCTATTTTTACAATAAATCTGCTCAAAAAAAAATAAATAAACTGATTGAAGAAACCAAACCAGACCATATCTATTGCCAATTAATAAGAGTTACTGAGTATGTTCGCCATTCAAAACTTCCAAAAACCTTAGATTATATGGATGCCCTTTCGAGAGGAATGGAACGAAGAATTGAAGAGTCGCCATTTTACTTAAAACCATTCTTAAAAATAGAAACCGAACGATTGAAGCGATACGAACATTTTATTTTTAACGATTTTAACCATTTGACTATTATTTCAAATCAGGATAAAGAATTGATTGTAAACATTAAAAACGATTCAATAGTTGTGGTTCAAAATGGCGTAGATTACTCCATGTTTCAGCATAGAACAGCTCAAAAAGAGTTTGACATCATTTTTACAGGAAACATGGGTTATCCTCCAAATGTAATTGGTGCAGTATATTTAGTAAAAGAAATTATGCCGCTGGTTTGGGCAATTAATCCAGCCATAAAAGTAGCCATTGTTGGTGCAAATCCCGATTCAAAAGTATTGGCATTAAAATCAGAAAAAGTAATCGTTACTGGTTGGGTAGAAAACATGTCGGATTATTATGCAAAATCAAAAGTATTTATTGCACCCATGCAAATAGGAACTGGTTTACAAAACAAATTGTTAGAAGCAATGGCAATGAAATTACCTTGTGTTACCTCTCGTTTAGCAAACAACGCTTTAGGTGCAGAACATAACAAGAGTGCTTTGATAGGAGAAACTCCTAGCGAATATGCACAACATATTGCTAGTTTGTTAGATAATGAAGAACTTTATAGCTTAATTTCGGAACAAGGTTATATTTTTGTGAAGGAAAATTACACATGGGAAGGAACTACCAAAATTTTAGAAAAACTGATTACAACCAATTGATATGCAAGAGTTAAAAAGAATAATTGAAAATATTTGGGAGAATAGAGAATTACTCCATCAACCGGAAAATCAAAAAGCCATTAGAGATGTAATTGAGCTGATTGACAAAGGCACATTAAGGGTTGCAGAACCAATAAGTGGAGAGTGGCAAGTGAACGAATGGGTAAAAAAAGCGGTGGTATTGTATTTTCCTATCCAAAAAATGGAAACCATTGAGGTAGGTCCGTTTGAGTTCCATGATAAAATGAAGTTGAAAAGGAATTATGCACAACTGGGAGTTCGGGTAGTTCCTCATGCTGTTGCTCGATATGGTGCGTATTTAGCAAGTGGAGTAATTTTAATGCCTTCTTATGTGAATATTGGTGCTTACGTTGATTCGGGTACAATGGTAGATACTTGGGCAACAGTTGGTTCGTGTGCTCAAATTGGCAAAAATGTACATTTGAGCGGTGGGGTAGGTATTGGTGGTGTTTTAGAACCATTACAGGCTGCACCGGTAATTATTGAAGATGGTTGTTTTATTGGTTCAAGATGTATAGTTGTGGAAGGTGTTCGGGTAAGAAAAGAAGCAGTTTTAGGAGCAAATGTGGTGTTAACTAAATCAACAAAAATTATTGATGTAAGTGGCGATAGCCCAATAGAATACATTGGTGATGTGCCTGAAAGAAGTGTAGTGATTCCAGGTTCATATACCAAAAAGTTTAAAGCCGGTAATTATCAAGTACCTTGTGCTTTAATTATTGGAAAACGAAAAGCAAGTACCGATTTAAAAACTTCTTTAAATGATGTATTAAGAGATTACAGTGTGGCGGTTTAAATAAGTTTAGAGTTTAGAGTTTCAAGTTCGTAGTAACCCTAAACTCTAAACTCTAAACAAGAAACTAGAAAAATTGAAAAAAAAATTAGAAAAAATATTAATCATTCAAACAGCCTTTATTGGAGATGTTATTTTAGCAACATCTTTAATAGAAAAGCTGGTTATTTTTTATCCTGAAGCTAAAATTGATTTTTTATTGAGAAAGGGAAATGAAGCTTTGCTGGAGAATCATCCCAAGCTTAATGAAGTGTTGATCTGGAATAAAAAAAAGGATAAATACAGCAATTTAAAAGTACTTTCAAAAAGTATTCATGCCAATAATTACGATTTAGTAATAAACCTCCAACGATTTGCTTCAAGCGGAGTTTTAACCGCTTTTTCGGGGGCAAAAATTAAAGTAGGATTTAAGAAAAATCCATTGTCTTTTCTTTTTACCAATTCATTTGAACATAAAATTGGTAATGGTTTACACGAGATTGAACGAAATCAAAAACTAATTGAAGCTTTTACCGATTTGGATCCCGAAAAACCTCGTTTATATCCTACAAATCATGATTATGAGTTTGTTCAAGAATTTAAAAATCAAAAATACATTTGTTTAGCACCAAGTTCGGTGTGGTTTACCAAACAATTACCTCAGGCTAAATGGGTAGATATTATTCATAAAATCAACGATAATTATGTAATTTATTTATTGGGTTCTGAGTCAGATATAAGCTCGTGTGATGCTATTATTGAACTATCAAAAAACAAAAAATGTGTTAATCTTTCCGGAAAATTAACACTGTTACAATCTGCTGCACTAATGCAACATGCCGAAATGAATCATGTAAACGACTCAGCTCCGTTACATTTGGCATCAGCAATGGATGCTCCAGTTACTGCCTATTTTTGCTCCACTCAACCAGAATTTGGATTTGGACCATTATCTGCGTCTTCAAAAATTGTTCAAATTAATTACGATTTAAAATGTCGCCCTTGTGGATTACACGGCAAAAAAGAGTGTCCCGAAGAACATTTTAAATGTGGAAACGACATTAAAATAGCTTGAATCGGTTAAAAATAAAATTCGATTAGTATATTTGTAAAACATTTTGGCCTCGTAGCACAACTGAACAATGCACTTGATTACGGCTCAAGAGATTACAGGTTTGAATCCTGTCGAGGTCACATAGATTAAGTCCGATACTTTTAGTGTCGGATTTTTTTTTGGTTCTAAAAATCAATCTTTTACTTTTTCAAAACAATCCAAAAGAAGTAGGTTTAATGAAGTGATAGCAGAATTAAACCATATCAAGAACTCAAATATAATTAGGACAAGCTTTGTACCGCTTAATAGTTGGACGATATTTTTCAAAAATATAAATAATAGCAAACTCAAAACCACCACGGTTTTTACTTGCCACTTTTAACGACGACAGATTAATGTCGTAGCTTACACCAAAATGGAAGCTGCCGTAATCCATTTCGGCAGTAATGTAGGTAGCATCACTATTACGATACCAAAAACCCAAATATGCTGCTTTATAATTGCCGTTGTTGAGGTGATATTTTCCTGAACCTCCAAAAATAATTTCTTTAAATTGGTCTTGTGTCATTATGGATAAGCCTGGTAAACCATCAATTCGGTCAGAAATTTTAAACAACCCATTGGCATGAAATGTAAATCGACGATGTAATTCAATGGCATTATTGTTAAAAAAGCTTTGTTTGGGATTAAAAATATTGTGCAAAGCCACTCCGGCAGTAACCGATTTTCGTTGCCCGATGTTGTAATTCCAACTCAAACCTCCATGTACGTTGAGGTAACTTCTGCCATCGTTGCTAAAAGTTTCACCGTTACTTAAACTTTCGTCGTAGCTAATGCCGTTGTATTGATTGTCAAATTTTAATTTATCGTAATTAATACTTTTTTGGGTAAAAGTAGGTTGTATTCCTGCTGTTAAGGTGTGGGTAGAATCGCCAATAAAATAAGTATAACCAACACTTGGTGCAATTTGCAAGGTGCTGTATTCCGAGTCGCCAGCTTTATCGTTGTAAAAACCTAAACCTACACTAACAGGAGTGTTGTAAATAGTATTGGCATCAATGGCTAAGCCAAAAGTAGAGTAGGGAGTAGTTACCGAGCTCCATTGCGAACGCTGGTTTCCAACAACCCTAATATCGCCTACAAAATTGCCTGTTAAACCCGGACTTAAATTTAATGGCGAGTTGTAAAATTGCGAAAAGTGAATGTCTTGAGCTTTCAATAGAATAGAAGCAAGAATCAAGAAGCAAAAAGATGATAATTGTATAATTCTTTGCATTGTTACATTTTCACATTAACCAATTGTTTAATTATCTTATTACCGTAACATTTCCTTTTTTAAAGTATTCTTGATCATCTATACAAATTACCGAAAGGTGATACACAAAAACGGCTGGGTCAACGGGTTTACCTTTGTAAGTTCCATCCCACCCAACACTTTGTTTATCGGTTTCGAAAACCAATTCTCCCCAACGGTCGTATATTTTTAGGTGCATACTTTCCACATTTCTTCCTCTCAAATACAAAACGTCGTTTTCCTTATCTCCATTTGGGGTAAAGGCATTGGGTAGATACACGTCTGGTTCGTTACATAAAATTTCATGCACTATAATAGTTAAAGAGGCTGTTCTCGAACAGCTGTTACCTGTAATGTTAAGGGTATAAGTAGTAGTTTGAGTTGGTGTTGCAATTGGATTCTGAATAATAGAATTGTTTAAACCTATTGATGGTGTCCACAAATAATTATAACCATTAGGAGATGAGTATAATTGAACACTTTCTCCAATATAAATATCTGGGCTAACAGCATAAGCAGATACTGGTAAAATGTTTAGAGTATCGACAAAAACGGTAACCGTATCAAAAATAATACAACCAGAACTGTTTTCAGATTCAATAAAATAACTGGTTGTTGTAGTAGGAGAAATTAGAATGGTATTGGTACTGTCGCCAGAAATTATTTCGCTTGCTGGTTGCCAGTAATGAGTAAGTGCACTAAACGGATTGAGGTTCTGAATAATTAATGATATAGTGTCCCCAATACATATTGATTGATTTTGAATGGATGTTTGCAAACTTGATAACCCAATAAATACACTATCAACAACATAACACCCATTATTCATTGACATTACATAATAAGTGGTTGGCACAGAGGGCAAAATTGAAATAGTATCAGAAAAATTTAAGTTTAATGTATCAGAAAAATTCAAATTTGAAGACCAAATAATTGTACTTGAAGGATTAGTCGAGTTAGCGAAAATTTCAATAGATTGAAATGAATCACATAAAACAGTATCATTACTAACTGTTAACTGAGGAGTAGTTACAATAATGTTTTGAGTAATTGTATCGATAATGTTTTGAGTAATTGTATCGATACAGATATCATTGGTGGCAATAATGGTATAAGTTGTAGTGTTTGCAGGTGATACCGTAATAGTAGGGGTGCCATTTCCGTTTAAAATTTGTGACGAAGATGACCAACTGTACTGTGTATTATTTCCTGGAGCTGTATTGGTATAGGTTAAAACAACGGTATCACCATAACAGATTGGCGGAGGGCTACTAACAGAACCAGACCCAATAAATTTAATTGTGACACTATCATTTAATAAGCAACCATTATTGTTAATTAATACATAATAGGTTGCGGAAACATTTGGGAGTGGAGTAATACTGTTTAATGTAATAGGATTGTTTAATGTGTCAGAAAAATTATTATTGTTTAATGTGTCAGAAAAATTATTCATCGAAGACCATATATATGTGTTGCTTGTTCCAAATGAATTTGCTATCAAATTAGAAGTTTGATTATTACAAAGAATGGTGTCGTTAGTTACTGATAACAGAGGTGTATTTACAATTACTGTTTGATAAACTGTATCTGTACAGATTCCATTAGAAATAAGCAAGGTATAGTTTGTTGTAACAATTGGTGAAGCAAATGGATTAGAGATGGTACTATCACTCAAACCTATGGAAGGAATCCATGAATAAGTAATTAATGGATTATTATTAGGTAATATACCAATTTGTTCATTTTCACCAGGGCATATAGCCACATTATTTATGTAAAATGAGGTATCACCCAAAATAAGAACAGTTTTTTGAATGGAGTCGGATAAATTACAAGTACTGGTGTCATTTAAGGAAAGAGTAATGATATAAGTTCCTGGTTGATTATATGTGTGAGTGGGAGAAAAGAGGCTACTAGTATCTCCATCTCCAAAATTCCAGCTAAATGTAGTATTGCTTTGAACTAAACTTGTATTATTTAAAGTAATTGTAAAAGGAGAACAGCCTATTGGAGGAACATCAAAATCTGCCACTACAACGGGTAAGTCAAAATCCATTTTAAAAACACCTAAATTACAACTGTGATTATTGGTGTTTAATGGGTTGTTTGGTGGCTCAATTGGTAGGTCAGAATAACCACCACAACCTGCACAGATAGACTGGTAGATTTTACCTTTTCTATCAAACCTACTTGTTCCTCCATCAACATGTTCTGAACTAATACCTCCACCAAAAAAAGACCCGTAACTGATGTTTGAGGCATCGTCCTCCATAACCATCACATAAAAATCACTTCCATCTGTGGTGCTCTGATAAGCATTTGCTGTAGTAGTCATTCCATTTGTGCTTCCTGTGTTATTATATACATTATACTGATTTACAGAACCACCCCAACCTGCTAAATAAATTTTATTACATAAGTCAACTAAAAATGTTGTGGGTGAAATGTTTATTCCGTTACCGGAACCAAAAACAGTTGAGTAAATTAAGGTGTCTAAATCAGCATTTAATTTGCTTATATACTGTCCACTTCCAGGTACACCCCATAGTACATTTTTAATAAACGTACTATCTATAATTTCAGTTTGTCCAAGTAAATAAACATTATCTTGTTTGTCTAATTCAACAAAATAATTTTGATCATAAACTGCTGAACCATAATAGGAAGAATTTAAAATTTGAGAACCATTTTTGGAAAATTTAGTAATAAAACCATCTGCTCTACCACCATTAAAACTAGTTTGTAAACTATTACTAGTAACTGGAAAAGAGCTAGAGTTTGTTCCGCCGGCTACGTACAAATCTTCATTGCTATCAATAGTTAGGGAAAATGCAGCATCATGGTTTTCACCTCCTAGAAAGCTACTCCAAATAATATTTTGCAAATTGTTATCCATTTTAATGATACAAGCATCAAGATCTCCTCCACCGAAATTGGGTTGAAATACATTACCAATTATTGGAAAATCATCACTTCTGGTACAACTAACAACATAAACATTGTTGTTTTTGTCAATATCAATTTCACCTCTAATTTCGTCAGCATAATTATATTTTAACACATTAAGAGGCGAATTGGCTGCTGCGGTTGAGTTTAACCCATCATTTTTCGAACCACCCAAATAAGTTGAAGCCAACAAAACATCTCCATTAGTGCTTAATCGAGACACAACTATATCAGAACCATTACTATAGGTTACACCAAGACCATTTGATAAATCATTCAAAGTACCTCCATTAAAAGTAGAATCAATAGCATTGGTTGTGGTAGGGTAATTAGTAGAACTCGTTGTACCAAGAATAAATAATTCATCATAACTATTTACTATTAAGCTATGAGGAAGTTCCACATTATTTCCCCCAATAAAAGTTGAGTATATAAGAAAGGTTCCAGAAGTATCAAATTTGGATATAGCAATATCAACCCCTCCACCATTATATAAGGTATCGTATGCACCAGTAGTATAAGGGTAGCCACCACCAAAGGCTGAACTCCCTGCATATAAAAATCCTTTAGAATCGAATGTAGCAGTATATCCAAAATTGTTTGATGTAGATCCGGAGTAAGCAGAGAAGATTAAAGTAGGATCAATAACTAATTCATGGTTATTGTCATATCCATCAGGAAATTCAAAACCTAACACATTTTTTTTTAAGAGATATTTACAGGGAACTTCAATTTTATTACCATTTATAATCTGATAAGCATAAGGTTTTTCTTCAATAATTGTATTGACTGATGTTTTTATAAATAACCTTTCATTTTTTATAAATAACTTATCAGCTCCAATATACTCAAGTTTAATCTGAGATGGATTGCTTTTTGGTCTGATAACAAAATCGTATTTTAACTCATTATCAGAATAAAAAACTATATCAATTCCATTATAAATAGTATTATAAGTTACCTGTTTAAATCCCCTAGCATTTGATGCCCATTTACTTTTATCGTTACCTATAAAATAGTTGAAATATGCTATAGTTGAATCTTTTTTTGAGATACTTGGTTGTGGATTACAATCCAAAAAATTTACTGAATAGGAGTGCCAGTTTAATTTTTCAGGAATTTTTTCAAAATTATCAGATGATTGATGACCGTGATTATTAACTACTTTAGTATCAAATAAATTATAAATGAGTCTATTGTTTTCTAGAAATAGAAATCCTCCTTTTAAATCAACTTTAAAAATAACATTATTATCCCATTGACCTTTATTTTCTATATAACTCAAATTTTTATTTTGAGCAGTTAAGCTTAAAACATTTAATAAAGAGAATGATAGGATATATATTAATCGTATTATCATATAGTTAAATGATTAAGTAAATTTAATGATAAATTGGTTTGAAATTTAATTATTAAAAAATTGAATGTATTTTGTTTGGTTGAAAACATAAAACTGTTTACTTTTGAGCACTATTTAGAATTAGTCTAAATAAGAATAAGATGATAGATATTTTAATAGCCAACCATAATTTAATTTCAGGAGAAGGGTTAAAAACTATTCTGCAAAGTAAATTGGGTAATAGGGTTTTGGGTGTTGTCGATTGTAAAGAAAATTTTGTTTCATCATCAAAAAAGTATTTTCCAGATATTGTTGTTATTGATTATTCGAATCAATCGTTTGGTGTTGATTTTATTGCTGAGATAAAAAAAATGTATAAATCTTCAAAAATATTAGCAATAACGGATGTGCTTCCAAAACAAACTATTCATAGGGCATTAAAGCTGGGCGTCGATAGTTATTTGCTGGATGATTGCCAAAAACCTGAGATACTCGAAGCCATTGAAGATACTTACCAAGGCAAGCAGTTTTATTGTGGTCATGTCATTGATATTTTAGCCGAAAAAGCAAATGATACTTCAGATTGTTCGGGTATTTCACTCTCTGAAAGAGAACTTGAAGTTATCCGATTGATTAGTGATGGATTAACCAACAAAGAAATTGCTGATGCGTTGTTTTTAAGTACACATACGGTAAATACTCACCGAAAAAATATTATGGCGAAATTAGGGCTTAAAAATACCGCCGGCATAGTAATTTATGCTTTTAAGGAAAATATTATTAATTCGTAAATTCGTTTTTCAACTAACGTTTTTTTCAAAAATTAAACATTTGTCTTGTCTTTCTTTTTACAAGCTGTTTTTACTGCTTCAATTCATTAGGTAAATTTCCGGTAAGGGTTTTTAAAAATACTATCATTTTATTGGCATCTTCTTCAGTAATGTCTTTATTTAAGGCTGTTTTTCCCATAATAATGATACTTTCCTTCAAATCCTGCACACTTCCGTCGTGAAAATAAGGTGCTGTTTTTTCGACATTCCGTAATGAAGGCACTTTAAATACATATTTATCGGCTTCATTTTTTGTTACATCAAATCTTCCGTTGTCAATTTTTGTACTTTTGGTTAATGTCCAATAATCGCCAAATAAACCAAATTTTTGATACATGTTTCCACCTAACATGCTACCCGAATGGCAGGCAATACAACCTGAATTAATGAAGGCTTGTAAGCCATCTTTTTCCTCATTATTTAGTGCATCGTTGTTTCCGGCAATATAGGTATCAAATTTTGATGGAGTAACCAATTTTCGTTCAAATGCTCCAATGGCTTTTTTTAGGTTCTCGTAAGTCATAGCAGGTTTATCGTTCGGAAACGTTTTTGTAAAAGCATCAACATATTTTTCAATTTTAGATAATTTTTGAATAACCGCTTTTTCGCTGGGCATTGCCATTTCAATAGGATTTAAAATTGGCCCACCTGCCTGAGCTTCAACATTCGGTTCTCTGCCATCCCAAAATTGGGCAAAGTGAAATGCAGCATTTAAAGTAGTGGGGGAGTTTCTTCCACCCAATTTCCCATCATTACCTTCCGAAAAAGATTTGTTATCTACTCCAAAGGTGTTTAAGTTATGGCAGGTATTGCAGCTCTGAGTGTTATCTTTCGAAAGTCTGTTGTCGAAATACAACATTCTTCCCAATTCAACTTTTTCGTCTGTTATTGGATTGTCAGGGTTTTCAGCAATTGTGGGCAATACCCCAAACAAATTTCTTGCTTGAGTATTCAATTCAGCATATTGGTCAGTTTTTTCTTCAACTACGATATTTTCTGTAGTATTATTTTCATTTTCGCCACAACTCATTAATGCAGTAATGGCAATTCCATAAATCAGTATTTTTTTCATTTTATTTGTTTTTAATGATAATAATATAGCGTTAAGTTATTTTTTTTTAATAATATTTTTACAAATACTGCATAAACCAATTTGATGAAAGTCGGGCTACTTCTTCTAACCTTCCGGGCTCTTCAAAAAGATGAGAAGCTCCAGGAACAATCACCATTTCTTTTTTACAGGTTAGTTTTTTCAAAGCTTTTTTGTTCATTTCAATCACTTCGGTATCCAGTTCTCCAACAATAAATAAAGTGGGTGATTTTACTTTGCCCAGATTTGTAGATAAATCAGGTCTTCCACCTCTTGAAACTACTGCTTTAACCAAATTACTGAGTTCGCCTGCGGCATTAAGTGCAGAAGCAGCACCTGTACTGGCACCGAAATAACCGATACTTAGTTTTTCAATATGGTCGTGTTCCATTATCCACCCTGTTGCTGCTTTTAGCCTTTTTGTTAAAAGATTAATGTCAAAACGATTGGCAAAAATAGCGTCTTCCTCAGGAGTTAACAAATCGAACATCAATGTACCAATTCCATTTTGGCGAAGCTCTTCGGCTACCATGTTGTTGCGTGGACTAAAACGACTGCTTCCGCTGCCGTGTGAGAAAAGTACCAAGCCCGTTGCCATTTCAGGTATAATTAATTCGCCGACGAGATTGGTTTTTCCTATCGGAATTTTTATTTCTTCTTCTTTATAATTACCGGTTACAATTATTTTCATGACGTTATTTTTTTTTACGTTGAGGTGTTATTGGTTGTGGTTTTTTTTGTGCAGGAGTTGGTTGCCGTGGTACAATTTGTTTTGGTATAACTTGCTTTGGTGGGGTTGGTGTTGGTGCTGTTTGGTATCTTGGTATTGGTTTTTCCCAAGTATTTTGATGGTAGTTTTTTGCCTGGTCAATTTCCTGATAAGTTGAGGGTTTCTTGATTATTGTTTTTTCTTTGGGTTCATATTTTGGACTATAGTACTCTTCTATTTTTGTTTTTTTTTCTTTTACTGTGGGTTGAGGTTTAATTATCGATTTTTCATTTAAAACAGGTTTGAGCGTAGGGTATTTATTGGCATTGTTTTTAAGATAGTCCATTTGATTAGGTACCTTTCCATTGGCTTTTTGAACAGTGGATTGATAATCCATTTTAAATTTCCCATACTCTTTAATTCGATCAACCCGACTATTATCATTCTCAAAAAAGTTTTTTGGCACTTCGGGTCTAATTTCTTTTTCCCAGTTGCTTACAACGGTGGTAATGCTGCTTCTCGATTTTCGATGCCCGTAGTAATAATTTATCACATGATTAGTAAAGTGTGGATAATGATAAAAATGGTCGTGATGATGGAAATGCCAATTCATATAGTAATTAGAAGGTAAACCAATAAACACAATTACATTTGGCGAACTGTAATAATATCCCCAATGATACCAATAGGGGTAAGGATACCAATACTCGTAATGATACCACCATGGCCAGCCAAACCAATAAGGGTAAGGTTGGTAAATATAACGGATTTCTACTTCTGACTTCTTTTCTTCAGGTACGTATGTGGTGTAATCCGATTCATTAACTCCTTGCCCTGTGGCAAATTCTTTTGCAGCTTGTTCATATTCTGCCATGGCTTCGGGGTTATCTTCCAGATTTTGTTTCCATTCGTTCAACTCTTTGGTTTTTTGTTCTGCAGCAGCTATATGAAGTGAGTTTAACTCTTTTTTTAGTTCAACAGGATTTTTTTTATACAAATCGCCTAAAAGAACTGTTGCACTCATGTTTTCTGCTAAAATGGTTACTACTTCGGGTAATTTTACCAGTTCTTTGTAAGCTTGTTGTGTGGATAAAGCATAATTTTTTAAAATGGTTTCAAATGCCAGCTCCGAGTTGCTGTAAAGTGTATTCATATTGGTTAACAGTGTATAGTATTGTTGGTTAGCAAAAACAGCTTGTTCTTGTATTTCTTTTGGGTAACCTATAATCAGGTTCTTAAGTTCATCTTTAGACTTTTTTTTCCCTTCTATTTTTTCGATTAAATCGGGGTATCTGGAGAGGTTGAATAGTTTTTTTTGATCTTCGTCGGGTAGATTTTCGAGTAATAATTTAAACTTTTCTTCTGTATTTTTTCTAATGTTTTGCATGCGTACCAGCACTTCAGGGTATAAAGCTGCTTCGAGAATGATATTTCGTTCTTTTTCAGGATATAAAGCAATGGCTTCGACAGCCTTGTGTTCATCTTCTGACAAACCTTGTAAAATACCATTTGACAATTCGGTTTTTAGCTGAACCCCTCCTAAAACAAGTGTAGTTAAAATCATTAAAAGAGAGGTGATTTTATTTCTAAACATAATTCTATAATTAAAAACGTTTTACAAATGATGTTATAGGGTAGTAAATTTTTAATAAAATTACTGCAACAACACAATAGAAAGGCTGATTATAGTTGTTGGTTAGCAGTGACTTTTATCATCAATCCATGACAAAAAAAAGAAGGCGAGCCGACCTCGCCTTCAAATCGGCCAGAGATCTGTTTAAATATTCTGGCGATTTGCATCTCTATGCTGGAATGACTACCCGGATAAAGACATGT
The DNA here is from genome assembly GCA_016183805.1 of Bacteroidota bacterium. Taxonomy (GTDB): domain Bacteria; phylum Bacteroidota; class Bacteroidia; order Flavobacteriales_E; family Vicingaceae; genus Vicingus. The sequence goes on along the minus strand of JACPDX010000010.1, from coordinate 18,841 downwards.
TACAAATGTATTGGATGGAATAACGGCAAGTAAAAACAGCCGTTATTGATTTTTAATGATAATTGTTACCAACTGTTTAAAATTTATTCTCACTTATTGTTGTACACTTTCTTATTTAATTTTGGTCCTACAGGAATTTCCGGAGGAATTATTTCAGGATCTTCCGGTGTGGGTGAATAGGGTACATCGGGAGGGATGGTTATCGGTTTTTCTTTGGGTGGAGGGTTTGTTGGCTCTTCGTTAGGTGGAAAAGTGGGTTCTTCCGGTTGTTGATTTAATTCTTTTTTATGATTTAATTTATTCATGACATTAAGGTTGTTTTCAATGAGTATTACAATGAGTATTACAATAAAAATAAGGTTGGTTAATTTTAGTCGGTTCATTTTATCTATTTAATTTTTGTTCTTTTTCTTCAATTTTTCTTGTTTTTTAAAATATCCTCTAACTAAAAAATTGTGTTTTAGTGCTTCCATGTTTTCATTAAAAGCCGCAGTTCCTTTTTGAATATTATCCATACTTTTTTCCAAATTGTTTACCAATGTGGTATCGTTAACCATGCTCCCTGCAACACCTTGCCCTGCCCGTAGTTGAATAATCATTTCCTTTAATTCTTGTGTTCATTCTTTGGTGTTTTCACTTGCTGCCTTCATTTCTTTTACCATTTGTTCAATATTTCCTGCAAAAACAGTATCCATCAGCAAGGAGCCAACCGAACCGTTTTTAAGATTAATGTCTTTTAATTTGTCTTCAATGCTTGCTAAAATATTAGTAGATTTTTTGCTGGCATCTCTCAGGTTTTCAATAGTAATATCTATATTTAGAGCAAATGCGGAGTCTTTAATTAATTTACCGATGGTTCCTCTTCCATGCTGAATTTCATCAGTAATATCAACCAAATTGCTCGATATCATGGCAATGTTTGTGTTGGTTTGTTCCAGTCTACGCAACATGTCTTCTGTCATAATTTCAGAAAGTGTAGCCAACGTATCGCCTTCATTAACTATTTGAGAAGAAAAATTTTTAGGAGTAATATTCACTAACTTGTTTCCCATTAAACCGTCAGTTCCAATGGTGCTAATCGAATTTTTTTTAATAAATGCTCTACTTTCTTCTTTAATAACCATGGTAACCAAAATGGAGGTGTCGTTTAGTATTTCAATTTCATTCACGGTGCCTACATCTATCCCTAAAAACCGGATATTGTTTCCTTTTTGTAACCCGTTTACATTGCTAAAAATGGCTTTAATTTTAAATGTTGAACCAAAAAGATTTTGTTTGTCGCCAATAAAATACATAGAGGCAACAAAAAACAATGTGCCTAAAATGACAAACAATCCTAATTTTATTTTTCCGGCTTTTTCCATGGCTCTATTATTCAAAAAATTCCTTCACTTTTTCATCGTCCGAATTTTTGAGTTCGTCATATGTGCCTTCGGCATAGTTTATTCCCTGCATTAAAAGCACAATTCGTTGGGCTACAATTTTTAAACACGACATGTCGTGCGAAATAATGATGGAAGAAGTGTTGTATTTTTTATGTACGGTATTCATTAAAGTACTTATTTCTTTAGCGGTGATGGGGTCTAATCCCGTAGTGGGTTCGTCGTATAAAATAACTCTTGGTTTAAGAATTAAAGTACGTGCAACACCTATACGTTTTCGCATACCTCCTGAAAGTTCGGAAGGCATTAGGTTGGCAGTATCAGGTAAACCTACATTTTCCAAAGCTTCCTGAATCATGTCATCTACTTCATCTTTTGTTTTAATAATACTGAGTCTTCGTAAAGGAAATTCAAGGTTTTCTCTCACAGTCATCGAATCGTACAATGCATTGCTTTGAAACAAAAAGCCGATTTTGGTTCTAATTTGATCTAATTCTGCCTGATTGAGGCTTAAAATATCTTTTCCAAAGGCACGTATTTCTCCTGAATCTTGCTTTAACAAACCCACAATACATTTTATCAAAACCGATTTGCCGCTTCCAGATTTACCAAGCACAGCAACATTTTCTCCTTCATAAAGTGTAAGGTTAAACCCATTCAACACATGATTATTTCCAAACGATTTTTTGAGGTTAACAATTTCAATAACCGGCACACCTTTACTTTTGTGTAAATTGCTTTGAACAGTATCTTGTATTTGCTCCTTATAATCCATAAAAAAGGTCGGTAATTTGAACAGCAATTAAATCTAAAATAAATACCAGCAAAGAGGCTATTACTACGGCTGAATTAGCCGATCTTCCAACACCTTCTGTACCTTTATCGGAATGATATCCTTTATAGCAACCAATTAAGCCAATGGCAAAACCAAAAAAAAATGTTTTTGTGATGGAAGGAATAACGTCGCTAAACATAAGTTTTTCAAACACCTGACTGTAAAAAAGTTGAAAGCTAACTACTCCTTTAATGTTTACGCCAAGGTAGGAACCGTAAATTCCGATGGCATTTGCCAATATCGATAATATCGGAACCATTAAGGTGGTTGCGGCAATTCGGGTAACTACCAAATATTTAAAGGGATTTGTTCCGGAAACCTCCATGGCATCAATTTGTTCGGTTACCTTCATAGAGCCCAGTTCTGCACCAATGCTCGAACCAATTTTACCGGCACAAATTAAAGCAGTAATTACAGGCCCAATTTCACGAACAATGGAAACAGAAACCATTGCCGGAAGCCACGATTCTGCACCAAATTCCTGTAACGTTGGTCGGGATTGGATGGTAAATACCAACCCCATGATAAAAGCAGTAATACCAACTAACGGCAGCGATTTGTAACCAATTTTATAACATTGATTAATGGTTTCACTAATTTCAAGCGGTAGTTTTAATCCTTCTTTAAAAAACCGGACTCCAAAAAGGGTGATATCTGCGGTTTCGGTTAAAAATTTTTTGGTTTCGTTCCACAGAGGTAAAGTAGTAAACTCGTTGTATTTGCCCTCTACTTTACTCATCGGTTATTTTTTTTAGCGTAAAATTTAAGAAGGCAGGATGTTCTCCTGCCTTCTAATGTTGAAATTTATGGTTTAATTTAATTGAATAAATCAACCAACCTAACCGTCCCAACATTTATTCCTTCACTAGATTAATAATGTTAACTTCTTGAGTTTACTTTTACCCAGCTCTTTAATAGCTGACATATTTACTCCGTATTTGCTTGTCAAATAAGGGTAAATAAACCCTGTTCTTAACAACCTACAATAATTATCACTTTTTGAAATTGGTTTAATTACCAATTAATTTTTTGAAAATTTATGGTACGTTATTTTAAAGAACATTAGAATAATCATTATTAAAATCAATCCAAGATGTAAAAGAACACTACAAATGTCTTTCAACTTTAACTAGTAACGGATGACTTATGTTACCGATTTCTGATGTTTTTTATCATGGAATTAATCAAATAAATGCGTAAATTCACTTTATAATTTAAACGTATAATGTGGTGGATTAAATCTGCAAACCGAAAACTAAGTATTCCCGATTGGTTATCGGTTTATCGTATTTTGGCAGCTCCAGTGTTAATTGTTTTTATCTTTTTAGATGAACGATTCATTTTTGCGGTATTGTTGCTCATCAGTTTTTTATCAGATGCTGTTGATGGTTATTTGGCAAGAAAAATGAACATTGTAACACAGCGTGGTGCACAGCTTGATAGTATTGGGGATGCCATTACGTTTTGTGTGGGATTGGGTGGTATTTTAAAGTTTGAATATAGTTTTATTTTAGAATATATTGTAATTATTAGTTTGGCGTTCGGATTGTATCTTTTTCAATTGTTCATGGCATATTGGCGTTATGGAATGCCCAGTAGTTTTCATACATATTTAGCGAAATTATCAGCGATACTCCAAGCCGGGTTTATGTTGTATCTGCTCTTTTTTGGAGTACACCTGTGGTTGTTTTATATCGCAACTTTTTTTAGCATTATCGAAACCATTGAAGAAATTATTTTAATCCTCATTTTTCCAAAATGGAAAGCTAATGTTAAGGGGTTGTTTTGGGTGTTAACTAAAAAAAATGAGGTGAGTAAAAAATAAATGTACTCACTGCTCCTTATTTTATGGTCTTAATATTAATGCTGATTATTGTTTAACTGAAATTCTTTGATGTTTTCTTTAACTAATGTTTCAATTACTTTTGGATTAATCAGTGTACTGGTGTCTCCAAAATGGGTAGTTTCTCCGCCTAATATTTTTTGTAAAATTCTCCGCATAATTTTTCCCGATCTGGTTTTTGGGAGTTCTGTTATTAACTGCACTTTGTCGGGTTTAGCTATAGGTCCTATTAAATGGCTTACCTGTTCTATAATTTCCAATTTAAGTTGTTCCGGATTTTCTGATGTTTTAAAAGGTACCACAAATGCACAAATTGCATTGCCTTTAATGGGGTGCGGATAACCTATTACTGCCGATTCAACTACCTTGTGATGGCTGTTAATGGCATTTTCTATTTCGGCAGTTCCTAACAAATGCCCCGATATTTTTATCAAATCATCTACCCGTCCCGTTATTCTATAGTCGCCATTTTTATCTCTTTTACAACCGTCGCCGGTAAAATAGAATCCCGGAAAATCGGTAAAATAGGTTTGTTTATATCGTTCAGGGTTGTTGTAAATGGTTCGCAACATTCCCGGCCAAGGAAATTTAATACACAACTGCCCTTGTACTTCATTACCGATTAATTTTTTGCCTGTACCATCTACAATTGTCGGCTGAATTCCGGGCAGAGGATGCATGGCATATCCCGGCTTTGGATACGATACGTTTAGCAGTGGTGAAATGGCAATTCCTCCGGTTTCGGTTTGCCACCAGGTATCTACAATAAAACATTTTTCTTTTCCAATGTGTTTATAATACCACTTCCAAGCCGATTCATTGATGGGTTCGCCAACAGTACCCAGTAATTTAAGTGAGGTTAATTGGTGTTTATCGACAAAATCAATATCGTAAGTCATTAATGCTCGAATGGCTGTGGGAGAGGTGTAAAAAATATTTACGTTGTGTTTATCAATAACTTCCCAATATCTTCCGGCATCGGGGTAGGTAGGAATACCTTCAAACATTACTGAAGTTACACCCGAGAGTAATGGACCATAAACAAGGTAAGAATGACCGGTAATCCAGCCAATATCAGCCGAACACCAATAAACATCCTGTTGGCTGCAATGAAAAATATTTCGAAACGTGTAATCAACATACACCATATAACCTGCACAGGTATGAACAATTCCTTTGGGTTTGCCCGTTGACCCCGAAGTGTATAAAACAAACAATATATCCTCGGCATCCATTTCTACGGCATTGCAGGTATCACCAACGTTGGCTTCTTCATCTTTCCACAAAACATCACGACCGGTAAGCATGCTAATATTTTCATCCGTTCGTTTTACAACAATTACTTTTTTTATCGATTCGCATTTTTTTAAAGCCTCATCAACAATAGTTTTAATTTTAATTTGTTTTGTTCCTCGGTACGCTCCGTTTGAGGTAATTAAAAGTTTCGATTGTGTATCTTGTATGCGGTTAGCTAGTGCATCGGAAGAAAACCCCGCATATACCACCGAATGTATAGCTCCAATTCTGGCACAAGCCAACATTGATACCACCAATTCAGGTATCATGGGCATGTACATACAAACTCTGTCGCCTTTTTTTATACCATTATTTTTTAACACATTGGCAAACCTGCAAACCTTGGTATAAAGCTCGAAGTAGGTAATTTTTATGTTTTTTTCGTTGGGGTTGTTAGGCTCCCAAATGTATGCGATTTTATTTCCGCGTTCTTGCAAGTGTCTGTCCAAACAATTTTCGGTAATGTTTAATTTACCTCCTTCAAACCATTTTATGGTTGGTTCGGTAAAATTCCACGAAAGTACATTGTTCCATTTTTTTCTCCAGATAAATTCATTTGCTTTTTCTGCCCAAAATCCTTCGGGATTAATCACGCTTTTTTGATATTCTTTTTGGTAATCTTGGTATGAATTTATTTCAAATTTCATGGGTTATTTTTTAGTTAAATCAACTTTTAACCAGGTAAAAAACATCCAGCTTATTTTTTCTTTATAGGCAATAAAACGATTCAGCATTTCTACTGTTCCGCAATCGCAATGCTCAGCAGCAATTTTTACACAAGTTTTCTCTATTTTTAGCAATTGATTCATGTCTAACAACAGTTCGTCAATCATTTTACGTTCGGATGGTATTTCATGTACTTCAATTAAAGCTGATTTATCTAGATATGCTTTAAATGTATAGGATGGGGTATATCCCAATATTAAAATACGTTCGGCTATTTCGTCTATTTTTACAAGAGCATCCTGATAGAGTTCTTCAAATTTTAAGTGAAATTCAAAAAAACTTTTCCCCTTGATGTTCCAATGAAAGGCTTTTAATTTTTGACAATATACTTGATAGCTTGCTAAAAGTTCATCTAAATTTTCGGTTATTTCTTTAACCTTGGGCGATTCAATGTTGGCGTAATCCATAATATATCCTAATTATATCAAATCTTTGGGAGTATCTTTAGCTTCAAAAATCAGTAAGGGTATGTTGGTGCGGTAAAACAGTTTTTGTGATACACTGCCGGAGAATAAGCGTTCTAAAAATGTTTTTTTAGTTTTTGCCACCGAAAAAATGTCGATGTGTTCGTCAGTGATGTATTTTTTAAGTTCTGAAGTAATATTTTTACCCTTAATCAACTTAAAAATGGTGTGGTTTTTCGAAACAAATTTTTTGATTTCGGTTTTCGTTTTTGTAAAGTAATAATCTTCAAAATCCTCATCTTCTTCATCCGAAATAACATGTACAATGTGAGTTTCCGATTTAAATTTTTTTGCAAGTTGTTCTACAAATTGTATTTCATCCAAATCGCTGTCGTGATAATCTATGGCAAAGGCTATTTTTTTTGGAGTAGTATATTTAGCCCTTTCGGGAATTACCAATAAAGTACAATCAACATCTTTTATTACTCTTCCGGTAATTGTTCCGTAAATAATACGTTCCATAGGCAACAGGTTTTCAGTTCCAATTACCAGTAAATCGGGGTTGGTATCGTTGGCATATTCAACAATTACATCCTTTGCCAAACCTTGTAAACTAATGGCATCACATTTACAGGTCGATGTATTTTCAATTTCTTCGCACAGTGCTTTTAATTGTATGTCTGATACTTTTTTAAACAACTCAACCTCTTCACGGTATTCTTTCACAAGTAATCCAGGGTCGATGTCAATAGGGAAAGTATGATAGGCGTGGAGCAACACAATTTTTGCACCAAGTTTTTCGGCTAAACCTACAGCATACGCCAACGCATTTCTGCTGATGGGCGAAAAATCGGTAGGAACCAGTAGCGTTTTCATTTTTTTAAATCATTAAAACATTGTTTACAATCAATTTTAAATCTTTTGGTAAAACTGCTTTTATATCTTCGAGTTCGCCCAACGAAACATATTTTCGTAACGACATAAATACCACTGCAATGGCATGATCAACGTCGTCGTCGGTTTTAAAATCGTGTTGGGCGGTTTGTTTGTTTATTTTTTTAATTTCATGAATAAATTCGGTCATGTTTCGGGGTTTGTTATCTTGTTTGCGTAAACTCCAGTTCTCAACATAAACTGCTTTTAAAAACAACGGAAACTGTGCCATGAGCTGAACAGATTCTTCAACAGTTAATTGGTTTCGCAACGCATGTAAAATGGCTTTTAGTACCCTGCCTGCTTTGTTGGTGTCTTCGGGGTAGCCCAATTCTTTAGCGAGGTCTTTTAAAAATTCATTTCCTTTTATTGCTATTTTGTCAAAATTTAAAGCCATCGTTTTATAATTTTAGTTTAAACAAAGTACCAACACTTTTACCAATTTTTAGATAACTCCTGTTGTTGGTTAACGATGATTGTGGTTAGTGTAACCACTATTTTTTATTGGTATTAAATATTAACTTAAAAAACAAAACCAAGTGGAATGGAATAACTACATTTGGAATGCATGATATTTAATTGTTGGTTTTGTTGGGTTCGAACTTAACAAATCGGTCAAAAAAAAACGATTAAGTTTTATAGATAAAAAAATCAAAAATAACACTTGCGAAAAAATAAAATTATTGTAAATTTGTCAAAAAATGACAAGTCAAATGAAAGAAATATTTGGAGAATACATTAAACGGCTTAGGAAAGAAAACGAGTTGACACTTACTCAACTTGCAGCAAAGCTTGATTTGGACTCTGCTAATTTGAGTAAAATTGAAAACAACAAAAGAGAATTTGACGAAAAACGACTTCATCTTTTGGCGGAGGTTTTTAATCTTGATATTGCAAGTCTAAGAACAGAATTTTTTAGCGACATCATTGCCAAAAAAATTTATGAAAACAACTGCAATAATGAAACGTTAATTCTTGCAGAACAAAAAGTAGAATATTTAAAATCAAAAAAATTAACAATAATATGAATATAGTCTCCTTTTTTGCCGGTGCAGGTGGTCTCGACCTAGGTTTTCAAAAAGCAGGATTTAATGTTATTTGGGCTAACGAATACGACAAAGAAATTTGGGAAACCTACGAAAAGAACCATCCACATTCAATTTTAGACAGAAGGAGTATTGTAAACATACCAACAAATGAAGTGCCTGAATGTGACGGAATAATTGGAGGACCTCCTTGTCAAAGTTGGAGTGAAGCAGGTGCTATGAAAGGAATTAATGACAAAAGAGGTCAATTATTTTATGATTTTATCCGTATTCTTGAAGCAAAACAACCTAAATTCTTTTTAGCTGAAAATGTTAGTGGAATGTTATTGGGTAGGCATTCGGAAGCATTAAACAACATTAAAGAATTGTTCAGAAATGCAGGGGTTGGTTATGAATTATCGTTTGATATGCTTAACGCATCTGATTACAATGTACCTCAAGACAGAAAACGTATTTTTTTTATTGGAATTAGAAAAGATTTGAATTTTACGTTTCAATTTCCAAAACCAAATTTTCCAAAAATAACTTTAGAAGAAACCATTTATGATTTAAAGGATAATGTTGTTCCTGCATTGCCCTACAATAAAACAAACGGAAATACTTGTGCTGTACCAAATCACGAATATATGATTGGCGATTTTTCTACCATTTTTATGTCTAGAAATCGTGTACGTTGCTGGAACGAACAATCATTTACCATACAAGCAGGAGGTAGGCATGCTCCCATCCATCCACAAGCACCAAAAATGAAATTTATTGAACAAAACATTAGAGTTTTTGTGCCAGGCAAAGAACAATTGTACAGAAGATTAAGTGTAAGAGAATGTGCGAGAATACAAACATTTCCCGACAATTTTATTTTCCATTATACTAGCGTTCCGGCGGGTTATAAAATGATAGGAAATGCTGTTCCGGTTAATCTTGCAAAATTTTTAGCCGAAAGCATTAAGCAGCAGATTAATGAAAATGCATTAATTAAACAAATTACAGAAACTAGAAAAGAAGCCTTGGCAGTATGACAAATATTTTAGAAGCAATATTACATATTGCTGAACTCCCGATTTTAAATGTTGATCAAATAACGTTTGGTAATAATAGAATAACAAGTGTTGGTGATGGATTAGAAATTTTTGTAAAAAACGCTTTTTCAAACAATTTTAACACTACTGACGAATCGACAAAAATAACCAAGTATGCCGAAGTATTTTCTTATGAAGGAAGCCAAACAAGACCACCAGACTTGATGATTAAAGGTGGAGATGCTATCGAAGTTAAAAAGACCGAATCCATTTTATCGGAATTACAATTGAATAGTTCGCATCCAAAAGCGAAACTTTTTGCCAATAGCCACCTAATTAATAACCATTGTAGAACTTGCGAAAAATGGGAAGAAAAAGATATTATTTATGCCATTGGACACGTTCCAAAAAGCAGTAAAATACTTTCGTCACTTTGGTTAGTTTATGGCAATATTTATGCAGCAGACGATGATGTTTATACCAATTTAAAAGCCACTGTTGCAGAAAGCCTTGAAAATACACCGGAGATAAATTTCTCCGAAACAAAAGAGCTGGGACGGGTTAATTATGTTGACCCTTTAAAAATTACCAACATGAGAATTAGAGGGATGTGGTTATTGCAACCACCAGTAAAAGTGTTCAACTATGTTTACACCTATAATACTAAATTAAAGTTTCAATTGGTGGCAATTGTACCCAACGACAAATACAATTCGTTTCCTATCGAAAGCAGAAATAAAATAGAAAAATCGGTTAATGATAAATTAAGCATTCAAGCCGTTAAAATTAAAAACCCCAATAACCCTGTTCATTTAATGGATTGCAAATTGATTACGATTAAAACAGAAAATGATTAAAAAATAAAAATTGATAATAAATGGCAAACATTAGATTAAATATATTACCCATTTCTGAAAGTGATTTTTCTTTTAAAGTGTTCAGAAAACTAAAGCAAGAAGAAGATACTAAGGAGGATGATATTTATTTCTATCATCTTCCAGAAAATTCCGATTTAACAAAAAGAAAAGGTTATTGGGTATCTTTTTTACCAAGAGAAGGTTTTGAAGAATTTGAAAACCATTCTTTTTATGCCATTGGTCTCACAAAACGTTTTTTAACAGAACAATTATTAAATACATTAACAATAAAAGGTTGTCCATTTCCCTACAATGTTTATAGACGTTTCACAGAAGAAAAAATTGAGTTTACAATCCACGAATTTGTAAAAGGCAAACAAATAATATACTTATCACCTTTTTACTTTGAAGAGCAAAAAAGATTCGGCTTTATTATTGACTTTAGATTTTCGAGAAATAAAGAATTACAATTTGATAAGGAAGTTCAAATTTTGAGTTTAAGTCTTGATAGCCAAGGACGGAGCAACAAAAATTATTATTCAGATAAATTTAGATTGATTCAATCTTTTTTAGATAAAGTCTATAGTAATATTCAAATAATAAGAGAAGGGGAAAATAATTTATTACATATTGAAAGAGAACTTATAGAAACACCTGTTTTTCAACTTAATAAAAAGGAGTACATTTTTAGTAATAAAAGTACAGCAAATTCACAATTTCAAGGAATAACTTTTCCCGGCTTTGAGCAAATGTTTGGCGTTGTATTAAATACAAGCAATGTAAAACAAATTAAAATTGAAGGTTTTTCTAATGAACAACTACTTTCAATTGTAGATAAGGTAAAAACATATCAAGAAACTGAACCAAATAAGAAAGTTATTGGGATTTACATCGAAGATTATGCTACTGACACAGAAGATATTGTTGCTTCGAACCACTATTATTTTATGAAATACAATTTCATAAAAAATAATCTCCCTTTACAAGTAGTTAATTATCGTAAACTAAGCGAAAAAAACTCTTTAAAATGGTCAACTTCTAATGTTGCATTAGCAATGTTTGCTAAAATGGGAGGCATTCCTTGGGTAGTTAAACCAAGTAATAACAATTGTTTGATACTTGGGGTTGGAAGTTCTCATAAAAGAAATGAAGAAACTGGTGAGATTACTAAATACTTTGCTTACACGGTTTGTTTAGATTCAAGTGGTCTGTACAAGACATTAGAAGTTTTAGCAGATGAAACCTCCGAAACTAATTATTTGCAAAAGCTAAAGTCTAACTTAATTAAGCTTTTAAAGGATAGTAGAATGAGTGATTATAAGACCTGCGTTCTTCATTTGCCTTTTAAAATTAAACAGAATGAAATTTCTGCAATATCAGAAGCAATAAAACAAATTGATGACATTGAATTTGTAGCTATTAAAGTAAATCTTGATAATAAATATTTTGGTTATAGTTTCCACAACACATTTGTACCATACGAAAGTAGTTTTGTGAAATTATCCCGCAATGAATATTTAGTTTGGTTTGAAGGGTTACTTTATGGAAAAGAAGTCGTTGACAAAAGATTGGCAAATCCTGTTCATATACAATTTTTGAATTTAGGGAATCAGAAAGGTTTTGATGAAAGAAAGTATTTACAAGATGTTTTAAACTTATCAGGTGCAAATTGGAGAGGATTTAATGCTAAATCTATACCTATTTCAATCTATTATTCTCAAATTATTGCTAAATATTCAGAAGCATTTGAAAAAATAGATGGCTATGAAGAAAATTCTATTTCGAATGATAAACCATGGTTTTTATAAAAAAATAATAAAATGGAAATAAAAGGGGAGCATTTACTATTTCTTTTTGGTGCAGGTGCAAGCGTTGATGCGGGAATACCTCATTCAAATGAAATGGTTAACGATATAGAAAAAAAAATAGTCGAACATAATGACTGGAAAGCATACAAGGATTTATATTTTTACTTAAAAAGTAGTATAAATTATTCGGATGGAATTCTTGGAAGATTTAATGTGCCTTTTAATGTAGAACGGTTACTTATTGTTATTACTGAAATTGAAAAAAGAGAAAGTAATATAATGTATCCATTCATTGGCACTTGGAATATCAGGCTACTTGATTTGGCTGGAAATAATTTTGAAAATATTAAGAAGTTTCATAAGCTAATAAGGAAACAATTAAACGAATGGGTCGGACTAAGAAGTTATGATAATGCAAACTATTATCAATCTTTTGTTTCGCTTTCTGCTGATGTAGCTAATTTAATGAAGGTCTTTACACTCAATTATGATTTGTGTTTCGAAAATATTATTGGGAAAGAAAAAAATATTGAAATAGGATTTACTAAAGAGACAAATGAATGGCATCAATCTAATTTTGAAAATATTGATGGGAAACATTATAATTTGTACAAACTTCACGGTTCAGTTGATTGGTATCTATCTGAAAATAGACTTTTCAAAAGTCAAAAAATAGAATCCGAACCTGAGTTAATATTTGGAATTCAACACAAAATGACTTCGGTTGACCCATATTTTTACTATTCTTCCATATTAAGAAATTCTTGTTTTAATGAAGCTAAAATTATCACAATAATTGGTTATTCATATGCTGATGACTATGTTAATATAATATTATCTCAAGCACTAAATTCAAGAAGTGAACTTAGAATAATTAATGTTGCTCCGCTATTTGAAAACGATAAGGAAACAGAAATATCATATATCAAAAACAAATTGAATTTGAAAAGTGAAAATCAAATTATTTATATTGACAGTACGGCAAAAGATTTTATGACAAATACAATGAATAAAGAGTTTTTTGAAAGTAATATTGGAGAGCCTGATGGTGTTCCATTTGAATAGTTCATCCCATAGGCATAAGCAAACTTGCAATTTGCACCAGCCACGCACAGACCAAAAATTTCAAAAGAGCTGTTTCCTTTCCCTATTCCAAAAAATCTAATTATTGGCAGTATATTTATTTTGCTGCCGTAATATAGTTTTGTATATTTTGTAAGCTTCCCTAAAAAATAGTCCAATTAAAGACAATAAGAAGCCTATTCTCCAAATTTTCGACGATAATCTTTTATACTTTTTTTAATCACTTTGTGGGCTTCTTTTTTATTAAAAATACTCACAATTTCAATGGGGCTAATTTCTACGCCCGGAATGTTTTTGTAGGTTAAAAAATAATGTTTTAAGCGGTTAATCACGCTTTTTGGTACATGGTTAATATCAACCCAGGAGGCATATACCTCATCGCCTTTAAGCACGGCAATAATCTTATCATCGGATTCACCTTTGTCAATCATACGTATTCCGCCAATGGGTATGGCTTGTAGTAAAATATCGCCATGAGAAATAGCTCGTTCGCACAACACACAAATGTCGAGAGGATCACCATCTCCTTTGCCCATTCGTTTTCCTGTTTGTTTTTCGTCGTATTCTGCTACCAAGTTGCCACAAAAAGTTTGTGGAATAAATCCATACAACGAAGGAACAACGTTCGAAAATTTTTGTGGTCGGTCAATGGTAAGGTACCCGCTGGTTTTATCAATTTCGTATTTTACCGTGTCGGTAGGTACAATTTCAATAAAAGCAGTAACCTGTTCGGGAGCTTTTACTCCCGATTCTATGCCGTGCCACGGGTGGAGTTTGTATAAGTTTTTCATACACTTGTATTAACCGATTACCGAAGGGTGAATAATTATTTTTTTAAGCTCATTAAGCCCAAATAGTTTAATGTATTCGGGTAATTCGTTAAATACTCCGCGATTCATTTTAAAAGTATTCCAAAATTCTTTTTGGTGTTCTGTAGGAAGAAAGCAGAATTTTTCGGAAGGATAAATTTTAAAACCGATAATGTTTTCAACCACCTTAAATTTTACAAATTGTCCTTTTATTTTTACGTTTTCATGGGTAATTATTTCGGCATTTTGTAAATGCGGATTTGATAAGTCGTAAATTTTGTAAGTAGATGATATGTTGCTTTTGGTTTTCATGGTGTTAATACATGTGTAAACCTCCGTTAATTGCCATGTTAGCTCCAGTAATATATGCAGCTTCATTTGATGAAAGGTAGGAAACCAGTTTACCAATTTCTTCAGGAGTTCCTAATCTGCCCATAGGTATTTGAGCAACAATTTTCTCCCTAATTTCTTCCTTTATTGCCATTACCATTGATGTAGCTATGTAGCCCGGCGAAATACAATTTACCGTAATGCCTTTTTTGGCTACTTCCAATGCCAGTGATTTACTAAACCCATACATGCCCGATTTGGCTGTGGCATAGTTGGTTTGTCCGTATTGTCCTTTTTGTCCGTTTACGGATGAGATGTTTATCATTCGCCCCCATTTTTTTTCTATCATAGGTTCAATTACCAAACGAGAGCAGTTAAAAACGCTGTTTATGTTTGCCTCTATTACTTCGTACCATTGCTGAGGTGTCATTTTATGTAACGGAGCATCGCGGGTAATACCTGCATTGTTTACCAATACATCTACAGTACCTACTTTTTCGGCAATTTCTTTTATCATTCTTTCGCACGAAGCATAATTGGATACATTTCCTTCCACCACTTTTACATCAATACCCATTTTTAGCTGGTCGTCTCTCCATTTTTTAGCTTCTTCACGCCATTTCATGGCTTTAGTAAAATCGCGGTAGTTGGCAACTACCATAAAACCGTCTTTGTAAAGACTTTCGCAAATAGCAGTACCAATTCCGCCTGTTCCTCCGGTAACCAGTGCTACTTTGTTGTTTGGTATTCTCATTTTTTTAATCGATAAAATAAATTAAAAGAACTCTTCCGGGCATTTTTTACATTTTTCTTTCACGTAAGTACCCGGAGCATTTTCAATTACTTTATATTTTTTATTTCCGAGTTGTGGAGTCGATTTAATTTTTTTTCCTGATTGAGTCTCTAACCATTCGCTCCAAGGTTGCCACCAACTTCCTTCGATGTGTTTAGCACTTTCTTTCCAAGCTTTAAAACCATAACCCAAATGGTTGGATGTACAATACCCGTATTTTTTCTTTGATGGAGGGTTGGCAACACCCATAACATGTCCCGAGTCGCCCAAAATAAATTGAACCGGACCATTTAGTAATTCGGTGGTGGTAAAAGCTGTTTCTGCCGGCGAAATATGGTCTTCGTTTAACGCAATAACAAGAGAAGGAGTATCAATTTTTCCTAAATTTATAGGCGTATCGCAAATTCGTAGTGCATTTTTTCGGCTCAGTTTATTTTCAAGAATCATGTGTCGTAAATAATACATATACATGTTTGCCGGTAGATTGGTGTTGTCGTTGGTCCAGAACAAAACATCAAAGGCGGTGGGTTTATTTCCTTTCAGGTAATTGTTTACTACGTAATTCCAAATCAGGTCGTTTGAACGGATAAGATTAAACGCTTTTTCCATATCATGACCGTGCATTACGCCTTCTTGTTGCAATTCACCCCTTTCCAGTTTTCTAACCAATGCTTGATCTATAACATCGCCCATAGGGCCCACATCGGTAAAATCGAGCATACTTGCTAAAAATGTTGCGGAGTTAACCGGAACCTCTTTTTTTGCATGCATAATGGCTAAAGCTATTCCTTGCAATGTTCCGCCTAAACAATAACCCAGTGTGTTTATTTTTTCTTGCCCAGTAATATTTTGTATGGCTTTAATAGCATCCATTACACCCATTTCCACATAATGGTCGAAAGAATAATTTTTCATTTTTTTACTCGGATTTTTCCACGAAATCATAAAAACGGTAAATCCTTTTTCTACTGCATAACGGGCAAACGAATTTTCGGGTTGAAGGTCGAGAATATAATATTTGTTTATCCACGGAGGAATAATAAGCAAAGGAATTTCCGACACTTCATTTCCGACCGGCGAATATTGTATTAATTGGATAAGATTGTTTTGATAAATAACCGCACCGGGAGTAATGGCAATGTTTTTTCCAACCTCAAAGGCTGTTTCGTCGGTTTGGGTAATTCTACCTTTTTCAATATCTGTTAATAAATTTAAAAAACCCTCTTTTAAACTTTCGCCGTTGGTTTCCTTTGCTTTTTTAATTACCTCGGGGTTTGTTGCAGCAAAATTGGTGGGCGAAAACGCATCAATATAATGATTGGTATAAAAAAGCAGTTTTCGTTTTTTCTTATCATCTATTTCCGAGTCATCAATTACGTTTCTCATCAATTCCGAAACCAATAAATAACTTTGTTTAATGTAATCAAAAAATGGGTCATTATTCCATTCAGGAGCTCTAAAACGTTTGTCATCTGCATTTGGTTTTATTATCGGAGTAGATGGTTTTCCATCTTGTCGGGTAATGGTTTCTGCAAATAATTTTTGTTGTTTATCTAAAAATTGAAGATAGTTGATTTGAAATTTTGCCATTTCTTTTGGGTCAATCAACACTTTGGTGTTAAAATGACTGTAAGTTGATGCCATATCTCGTAAATCGTGATGATAACCGGAAAAATTTTCAAGATAATTTTGAAATATTCGTTCGTTGGCATGAAGAACTCTTTCAAAGGTATTTTCGATTTCGGGGATAGATTCTTGCATAAAAAGCTAAATTTATTTTGTAAAAAATATGATATTTATAAGGCAACCACGAAGTTGCCTTTAAGTAATAGTGCTTTGAAAAAAAGGTTGTTAAAAAGCCTCCACTTCTTCTTTAGCAGATTTCCACCATTCGGTAAACGAGTCCTGATTTCTGTTTTGAAAACCGTTTAACATTTTTAACTGGCTATTAATATTTTCGGAAAATTTTTTGTTAAAATTGATGGATAGGTTGATGTGTTTGTTGTAGATATCGGTTACTTTTTTGGTGTTTTCGTTGAGCTGGTTGGTAATTTTTTCGAAATTTTTTTCAATTACCTGCATTAATTCTTCTTCAGCCTCTTTGTCTTCAAAATATTGATTTTTAATGGTTTTCATTAATTCCATGTTGATATCGATGTTCGATTGCAACTGGTCGTTGTAAATGTCGATGATGTAATCAATGGCTTCTTCTGATAATTCAACAGAATTTCCGAACGTTTTTTTTACTTCGCTGATTAATGAGATGTTGGCAAAATCGCCATTATAGATTTGTTTTTCGAGCGATTCAATTAATTTTTTGTTTAGGTTCAATGCTGCTTCAAATTCTTTAGAAGCAGAACCAATCATGGTTCGGATGTTTTTTTTTGAATTATCAGAAACAATGGAGATGTTTTGTTTTAGCTTTTCAGCGTGGTCAATTACTGATGTTTTCATAAGTAGTGAGTTTTAATTATTATAGTGTTAATTATTTTACTTTAACTTCTTTAGCTTTTTCTTCGGGTTTTTTATTTTCTTTTTGTGTGGTTTGCGTTAAATCCGACCATTGTTGTAAACTGTTTTTGATAAGCAGTTTCATTTGACTGTTTATGGTGTCAAACAATTCTTGTCGGGTTTTATCCGATTTATTTAAAGAGGAAGAATATGTTTTTATGGCAGTATTTATAGCTTCTTCTACTTTATGAAAATTTTCATCGGTATTTTTTCGAAAAGTGGAATATGATTTTTCCATGTTTTCGTTGGTTTCTTTAAAAGTTTTACCAAATGCCTCGAAAAAACGATTGTTGATTTCGGCAATTTGTTCTGCTTGCAAATGATAACCTTCCATCAAGTCATCAATTATTTTTGTGGTTTCTTCAGATTTTCCACCATTTCCTGAGTAGGAGTGTATAATGTTTGAAATAGCTTTTTCAGAGATTTTTGAAATATTTTCAATACTTTTTTTCATCGTTTCAACATTTGGATAAAACAAATCGGATGAAAAGGCTGATTTGTTTTTTTCGATAGTTGAGCCGGAGTTAAGCAAATCGGTGTACATATCGTAGCCAAGTTTTAGTTGTTTGCTATAAATGTCTGCCATAGCAATTGCCGATTCGGAAAACCATTTAGAAGAAGTTTTTAGAAAATCTTCGGAGGTTTTAAATGCGTTGTTTTGTGAGCTCATGAGTGTTTTTTTAATGAATAAATATTGATACAAAGAGATTGCTTTTTAAACAACTACACGATGATATGGATTAGCCCTTACAAGTGATTTATATCACTGCTTATGAAATAGATGATGGATTTTATTTTAACCAAAATCATTCAAAAACTATAACAAAGGTCATCGACAAAGTTGGTAAGTTCATTAACCTTTGTGTACTTAATTACAAGGTGATGTTACTTTCCATTTTACTTATTATTACTGTTGTTTTTTTATGCATCATGGTGTATGTGTTGTTCGCTCCATTGTTGGTTGAAATAGACAGCCATAATTATACCTATCAGTTTCGTGTGGTGCCAATATTCAGGCTGTGGTGGGTTTCCGACAAACTTTTTGGACATCCTGAAATGAGCATTTTTGGAATACACAAAAAAATATCCTTTTCTAATCTTAAAGATAAAACAACTCCATTGAAGCAGCAAAGTACCAATCCATTAAACTTTAGTTTTCAACGGTT
>JACPDX010000072.1 GCA_016183805.1 Bacteroidota bacterium | reverse complement strand
CATTACTCCAATTATGGTTAAAAGGTGGTACTCCACCAGAATTTACCGTAACATTTGCTATACCATTACAATATCCACCGCAACTTACGTTGATTTGGGAGGAATCTAATTGCATTTGAGGAACAGTACTAACAATTCCGACAGTATCTCCGACACATCCGTTTGCATCTGTAACAATAACAGTATCAATAGAACCGTCACATAAATTACTTATTGTAGGAGTAATATCTCCAGTAGGAAACCATTGAAAGGTATATGTACTAGGCCCAGTACCTCCTGTTGGATTAGATGTTATACTGCCTGTACATGTTCCAAAACATGTTACATCAGTAACAGTAATATTTGCTCTAACACTATCAGGCTCATCAACAGTATAAAAAAAGGTGGTATCGCACCCAAACCCGTCTCGAACTCTTAATGAATAATTCCCATCACATAAACCGGAGATTGAGGTTAACGTATCTCCAATACCACCTGGAGTCCATTGATATGATAAATTAGCAAAAGAAGCCGCATCAATAAAGGCATCAATTTGCCCATCACAAACTCCGTTACAAGAAGTACTATCAATAGTTGCAGGAAGAAATTCGGTAATATAAGCATGCCCTAATACAGTTGCCTTTGCAATCTTTGTGCTACCATCACAGCTATTGGTTATTATAGCAGAATATTCTATACCTGGACAAAGATTAAAAATGGTATCGCTTCCAGTAGTTATTGGATTAGCCCCATCATCATCTCCTTGTGGAGTTCCAGGTGTCCAATTAACATTTGCAAAAGGGCAAGTAGTTGTAAAGTTTACTATTATTCTTCCATCACACACGTCCCCACATGATGACGTATCTGTAATTATTGAGACTACATTAACCGTTTTATCAGTTGAGCCATTGTTTCCATCTTCATTCTTCAAATTGAATAAAAAAGTTTGAGAAAAATCATACCCATTTTTTTTATCTTGAACATCAAATTGATGGTAAGTTAAAATGGTTGATTTTTCTGAGATTAAGGTTCTTTTGGTGTTAGAATTTGAAATAAACGAACCGCACAATACATCGAAACGGTTTAAATCTAAAGTTCCACTATTATGGTAAATGGAATATTCGTGATTTTGAATTGGACTGGTTAATTTGTAAATTCCGGTTCCATCAAAATAGATATTGGCTTGCCAAACAAACCAGCCTAAATGTACAGTCTCATCTTTGGCACTTTTAAAACGAATGTCCGATTTTATTTGATTGTTAAAGTTTGCCGTAACTTGTATGGAACCAAAAATGTTTATTTCGGTATTTTTAGATGAAGTTATAGCAAAATCTTTTTGAGAAATAATGTTTAAGTTGTTTACCGAAATGCTTGAGTTGATATTAAGAACAGCGTTTTTTTGAGAAAAGGATTTATCGTCAACAAACACATTATCGTTTAAAGTTGGCACACCCACCCCTCCTTTACCACCGGAAACAGCAGCCCAATGAGAAGCATCGTTCCAGTTGCCACTATTTCCAACCCAGTATAAATCACCAGCAAAAGCCTGACTAACAGCTAAAATAAATATAATTGTTAGTGTAAAAAAGTAATTTTTGAAATTCATTAATGCTTTTTTAATTCAAAATATGGATACTTACGACAATAATACTAAATATGTTACTAAATTCTACATTATATTACAAATATTGTCGTTTTGGTAGGACGTTTTTTAGCTTACATAGGTTGCATTATTGTCTTAGTAGAAATGCTTTTACTAGGCTCAAAAATGTAAACGGTTGTTCAGCATGAACCCAATGCCCACTGTTTTCAATAGTCTTTATTTGTGCATTTGGAAAAATGGTAAAGATTTGTTCAAAATCACTATCCAAAATATAATTTGAATGGTCCCCTCTTATAAACAGGGTGTGTTGATAAAACGGTGAAGTGAATTCTATTTCTGCTCCAACCTCGTCAATATTTTTTGAAATTGCCCCTAAATTAAAACGAAATGCCAGTTGATCTTGTGCCACCCAATACAAATTTTTTAATAAAAACTGACGGGTAGATAAATCAAAAATATATTGGGCTAATTTATCTTCGGCTTCTTTTCGGGTTTTAATTTCGTTAAAATTTAACGATTTTAAGCTGTTGATGATTAAATCGTGATGAATTGGATAGGCTTTTGGAGCAATATCAACAACAATCAATTTTGAAATTAAATGTGGATAGTCAACTGCAAATTGCATGGCTGTTTTTCCACCCATGGAATGTCCTAAAATAATAGGGTTAATCATCCGGTGCTCTTCAATAAACTCTTTCAAATCTTCAACCATAACCTGATAATTAAACACGTCATCGTGAGGCGATTGCCCATGATTACGAGCATCTAAAATATAAACTTCAAAATCTTTACCTAATTCTTTAGCAATGGTCATCCAATTGTCTAGCGAGCCAAACAAGCCGTGCAAAATAATTAATGGAGTGCCTTCGCCAATTTTTTTAAAATTTAATTGCATGTCAATAGTTATTTATCTTGGTCAAAGTTCTTATTTTTAACTGATGTTACGAAGAAAAGTAATTAACCGCAGAGAACACAAAGAAAAGAACACGCAGAGAGCCACAGAGAAAAATGAAATCGGATATTCTCAGCGATTCTCTGCGTAAAAATGCTGTGTGCTCTGCGGTAAAAATATGTTTATAAAGCATATCAAATTGCTTTTGACAAAGGATTAAAAAGTGGAACCATTGATAATACTACGTTCAATTGGGATGTTTCTAAAATTAACGACAGAACTTTTCATGTAATTAAAAACCATAAATCTTATACTATTGAGCTTTTAAAAGCACATCCTGAAGAAAAAAACTTTTTTATAAAAGTGAATGGTAAAAAATTCAAATTTGTGGTAAAAGACAAATACGATGAATTATTGAAAAGCCTTGGAATGGACAATTTGATTAGCACAAAAGTGGCTAACTTAAAAGCTCCCATGCCCGGATTGGTTATTAACATCTCTGTTGAAGTGGGTCAAACTGTTCAAAAAGGTGATGCTCTGTTGATTTTAGAAGCCATGAAAATGGAAAACGTGATAAAATCGCCAACCGACGGCATAATCAAAAACATTTTGGTAAAAAAAGGTGATGCAGTTGAAAAAAATCAAGTTTTATTGAATTTTTAAAAATGCCACAGATTCACAGATTTATTAAATTATTTTTTTTCGTTATTCCTGCCCTTCGATTCCTCAGGATAAACTCCAGCAGGAATATTTTTTTTGCATATTTCTTTTTCTTAGTAGCTTGCTCAGGTTCTAACTCGAACAACGATAACTCAGTAAAAAAAGATTCAACAGCAGCAAAAGTTATTGCACCAAAAGTAAGTAACGAAGAAGCCGTAATTATTGAACCTGCAATCGACAATGAAATAAAGACCTACACTAAAGATGGAATTTCATTGGTAGAAATTAAAGCCAAAGAGTTTTCAAACACCTTGTTGAGTATATCAACCAAACAGTTTAAAGAAGGAACAAATAGCTTAAGTTTTTTGGTAGAAGGCATTTCTAATTACAACATCGCTATTTTGGAAAACAACTACACGTTAACTTACTTTAATCAACCCAACATTAAAAAAGAATTTTTGTACGGAAACAATGTGTTTCTAGCATTTTTAACCGACGAAAACAACATCAGTATTAAAAAAAACAACGCTCATTTGCTTAAAAATGTAGTTATTGGTGATATGGATGTTTTGTTTAATATGGGTGTTCCGCATTTGTTTTTTTACTTACCACAACCAACATCTGCCCAACCCATTTTAGATTTTTATTTGGTAAACACTTCCATTGCTGAAAACGGAAACAAAGTAAAAGTTACTATTAATTCTATCGAATTTATTATTGACAAATGGGCTGCTTACACTATTAAAGGCTTAACAAAAGCAGAAAACACCATACGTATTCAGTTGATTGATAAAAACGGGAACCTGATTGATGGTCCTTTTAATGATTCAGGAGATAGAAGTTTTGTGGTTTCAAAAACATCATAAATCACTCAAAATCATCATACAACAAGTATTTTTTACGTTTGGCTTTAAATTCCAGCAATCCTTTTTGCCACGTTGCGTTTATTTCTTGAGCTGTTTTTCCTTGTTTTATTTGCTCTTGCAAAGTGGCATTTCCAGCCAACGTATTAAAGAAGTTGTTGAAAAAATGTTCCTTGTCGGGATAATCGTTGTAAAACCGGATAAGATAAGACAAATCCAATTCCTTTTTTACCTCTACACCCGACAAATCTAATCCATAACAAGTTTCTCCTTTGAGTAAAGGTTCTTTAGCTCCTTGAGTTGGTTTTGGCACAAAAGAAAAATCAGTTTTTAGTTGCGGATGCCCAATTACCTGGAAAGGTCTATCCGTTCCCCTTCCCACACTTATTGGAGTTCCTTCAAACAAACACAACGAAGGATACAAATAAATGGCTTGCATGTTTGCCAAGTTTGGCGATGGTTTAATCGGTAACTCATAAATAGTTTTGTGGGTGTAATTTTTTAGTTTAATGATTTCTAAATTGCATTTAACACCTTTTGCCAACCAACCTTCGCCATTTATCATTTGAGCATACTCGCCAACAGTCATGCCATGTACAATTGGTACCTGATGCATACCCACAAACGATTTAAATTCATTTTCTAAAATGGGACCATCAACATAATCTCCATTAGGATTTGGTCTGTCCAACACCACAAATTTGATATTGTTTTCGGCACAAGCTTCCATTACATAATGCATGGTAGAAATATAGGTGTAAAATCGTGCACCAACATCCTGAATATCAAAAATAATTACCTCCAATCCTTTTAGTTGTTCGGGGGTTGGTTTTTTGTTTTTTCCATAAAGCGAAATTATCGGCAATTTGGTTTTAGCATCAACGTTCGATTTAACTTTTTCTCCGGCATCAGCATTTCCTCTGAAACCATGCTCTGGGCTATACACTTTTTTTATGTTCACTTTCAATTTTAGTAATGAATCAACCAAATGAACAGCATTAATCATTGAGGTATGATTGGCTACAATTCCCACTTTTTTGTTTAGTAACAAAGGCAAATAAAGATTGGTTTGTTCGGCACCTACTACCACGCTACATTTTTCTTGTGCAGGATGTTTAATCGGACTTGAACTCATCACTTTTTCGGAAGATGAAAAATCGCCTTGTCCGGAACAACTTGAAACAAATATTGAAACAATAAGAATAATAGTAAGTTCTTTAAAAAGCATCTTGTTACAAATTGTTATTTTTGTTAAAGTTTGAAAAAACTCCATTACAAAAGTAAGTATTTTGAATCTCGAATATTTCATATCAAAAAATATAATGAAAGGCGACCGTAACTCTAAAAAGTTTACGCAGCCCATCATTAAAATTTCTATTGCAGCCATTGCGTTAGGAATAACAGTTATGATTATTGCCTTGAGCATTGTTTCGGGTTTTCAACGAGAAATCAGAAACAAAGTGATTGGTTTTGGGGGACACATACAAATTACCAAATACGATTCTCAAAATACCTACGAAGCCACCCCAATTGATAAAAACCAAGCTTTTTACCCAAGTTTAGATACCGTTGAAGGAATTAAACACATCCAAATTTTTGCCACAAAAGCAGGTATCATAAAAACCAACGAAGATATTTACGGCGTTATTGTTAAAGGTATTGGAAGCGATTTCGATTGGAGTTTTTTTAACGACAAATTAAAAGAAGGAACTCCAATAGTTATTGATACCGCAAATCCGAACAACGATATTATTATTTCGCAAACCATTGCCAACAAAATGAACATCAAGTTACACGATAAAATGTTTCTTTATTTTATTCAAACCGATGGACAATTGCGACCAAAAGATTTTATCGTAAAAGGAATTTATCAATCGGGATTAGAGCAATTTGATAATATTTATGTGATTACCGATATTGCTCACATTCAGAAGAGGAACAATTGGAGCAGTAATTTAATTGGTGGTTTTGAAGTAATTATTGATAAATATGAAGATTTAACCAAGATAGATGAGTTTGTGTATGACCACATTGGTTATGATTTATATTCTTCAACCATTTTGGATAAAAATCCAGATATTTTTAATTGGTTGGAACTTCAAGATATTAATGTGATGATTATTATTATTTTGATGGTTTTAGTAGCAGTAATCAACATTATTTCAGCTTTACTGATTTTAATTTTGGAACGAACCAACATGATAGGAATTTTAAAAGCATTAGGAATGCCCAATTGGAATGTGAGAAAAGTTTTTTTATACAATGCATTAAACTTAATCATTAAGGGATTAGTAATTGGAAATATCGTTGGAATAGGGCTTTGTTTGCTGCAACTACAATTTGGATTTTTAAAATTACCCGAAGAATCTTACTACGTATCGGAAGTACCAATACAATTGAATTTGTATTCCATCATTGTCTTAAACATTGGTACTCTAATCGTTTGTTTTTTGATGTTGATTCTGCCATCGTATGTTATTACAAAAATTTCTCCTGTAAAAGCGATAAGATTCGATTAAATAAAAGCTATTTATTACTTTTGTACAAAATAAAATATAACTCAAGAATGAAATATTACAACAACGTTTTAGAAACCATTGGAAATACTCCGCTAATAAAAATAAACAGTATTACAAAAGACATTCCTGCCTTGGTATTGGCAAAAGTTGAAACTACCAATCCCGGAAACAGCATTAAAGACCGTATGGCGTTGAAAATGATTGAAGATGCCGAAAAAGACGGTCGTTTAAAACCAGGCGGAACTATTATTGAAGGCACAAGCGGAAATACAGGTATGGGATTAGCAATAGCTGCCGTAATTAAAGGTTATAAATGTATTTTTACCTCTACCGATAAACAATCGAAAGAAAAATTTGATGCTTTACGTGCTTTTGGTGCAGAAGTTTTTGTTTGTCCAACCAACGTAGCACCCGAAGATCCAGCATCTTATTATTCAGTTTCCAGCCGTTTGGTAAATGAAATCCCAAACTCATGGAAACCAAATCAATACGATAACCCAAGCAATGCTGTTGCTCACTACGAATCTACTGGTCCTGAAATTTGGGAACAAACCGATGGAAAAATAACTCATTTAGTAGTTGGAGTTGGCACTGGTGGAACCATTAGTGGAACTGCAAAATTTTTGAAAGAAAAAAATCCAAACATTAAAATTTTAGGAATTGATACCTACGGTTCGGTATTTAAAAAATACAAGGAAACCGGTGTTTTTGATGATAATGAGATTTATCCATACATTACAGAAGGTATTGGTGAAGATTTTTTACCAAAAAATGTTGATTTTAGTTTAATCGACCATTTTGAAAAAGTTACCGATAAAGATGCTGCAATTATGACTAGAAGAATTCCTCGTGAAGAAGGTATTTTTGTTGGAAATAGTGCTGGTAGTGCAATGGCAGGGATTGTTCAAATGAAAGACATGTTTAAAAGAGGCGATGTTGTGGTGGTAATTTTCCACGACCACGGAACTCGTTATTTAGGCAAAATGTTTAACGATGACTGGATGCGTGACAGAGGCTTTTTGAACGAAGAAAAGAAAACAGCATTGGATTTAATTAAAGACCATATTGGTAAACATTTGGTTACGGTAAGTTCTGATACGCCTGTAACTCAAGCCATTTTATTGATGAATCAATACAACATTTCTCAAATTCCGGTACTTGATAATAATAAGTTTGTGGGTTCGTTAAGTGATAACCACTTGTTTGGAAAATTGTTGGAAAATGCTGAATTAAAAGAAATGCCTGTTCGGAATTTAATGCAAGAGCCTTTCCCTGTAGTTAATGAAAAAACTACTTTTGAACAGGTTTCAAAAGTATTTCAACAAGGCGAAAAAGCAGTTATCGTAAATTATGATACCAACAAATATCATATCATTACCAAACAAGATATGATTAAGGCTATTGGGTGATGGGTGGTGAGTGATGAGTGATGAGAATAAAAAACCGATAGTTGCTACTATCGGTTTTTTTATTTAAAACAAATTCCCTTGGTTGGGATGTTTTATTCTTCCTAAATGTTTAAAGGCTTTTTCGGTAGCTTCCCTACCACGGGGCGTTCGCATTAAAAATCCTTCTTTTATTAAAAATGGTTCATAAACTTCTTCAATAGTTCCTGCTTCTTCGCTAACAGCTGTGGCAATAGTTGTTAACCCTACCGGACCACCTTTAAATTTATCAATAATGGTTACCAATATTCGGTTGTCCATTTCGTCTAATCCATGCTTATCTACATTTAATGCATTTAAGCCATACAAAGCAATTTCTTTCGAAATTTTTCCGTTTCCTTTTACTTGTGCAAAATCTCTTACTCTGCGAAGTAAAGCATTGGTAATACGAGGTGTACCTCTACTTCTACCTGCAATTTCTATGGCAGCCTCTTCGTCAATCTCCACTTTAATGATACTTGCAGAACGCTGAATAATGGTAGTTAGCAATTCAACATCGTAATATTCTAAACGAGAGGTAATTCCAAAACGTGCTCTCAAAGGAGAGGTCAATAAACCTGTTCGAGTGGTTGCTCCAACCAACGTAAACGGATTTAATTCTATTTGTACACTTCTGGCATTTGGACCTGAATCAATCATAATATCGATTTTGTAATCTTCCATGGCAGAATACAAATACTCTTCTACAACAGGCGATAATCGATGGATTTCGTCAATAAACAACACATCACCTTGTTCCAAATTAGTCAATAACCCGGCTAAATCTCCTGGTTTTTCCAAAACCGGACCAGAAGTAACTCTAAAACCAACTTTTAATTCGTTGGCAATAATATTGGCTAAGGTAGTTTTTCCTAATCCCGGAGGTCCGTGCAATAAAACATGGTCGAGAGCTTCCCCCCTTTGTTCAGCGGCTTTAACAAAAACCTTTAAGTTTTCTAACACCTGAACCTGCCCAGTAAAATCATCGAAAGAAAGTGGGCGCAACACTTTTTCAAATTCTCTTTCAGTCGAATTTAGATTTTCATTATCGGGGTTTAGATTGAGGTTCATACTTCAAAAGTAAGTATTAGTTTAAATGTATGAAGTGACCATAATATTATTTTTTCAATCTTCCTCCCCTTCTTTTGATTTTGATAGAATGAAGAAAGCATTTTTAATTACAATTCTTGCATTCGCCGAAACCAATTCCAGAGGTTTGATTTCAATATAACCCAAATCTGAAATTCCTGTAATTACTTCTGTCATTTTAAAAGCAGCTGTACTCTTACCTTTGTCAAAGGGGACGGAATCAACTACTACAAAAATCCATTCTTTACCGTCTGATTTTACAACAGCATCAATAGGCACAACCATTGTAGTTTGTTCGTCAACGTCAATCAAAGCATTTACGTACATGCCTGGAATTAATTCATGTTTCTCATTTTTTATTGATGCATGAACGGTAAGGGCTTTTGTATCATTTTCAAATGATTTATTGATGCCAAAAATTTCTCCCTCAATGGTTTCTCTATTATGTTCATCCTGATGTTCGGGATTGTTTGCTAGAATGAAATTTACTTTCTGCCCAATTTTTACTTTAAACAAATCCTTTTCATACACGAGTAAATCGCAATGAATTTTTGTGTTATCAATGATTTCAAAAAGAGTTTTATTGGGTTCGGCATACGCTCCAGTATTGGCATTGATGTGTCCTACATACCCCTCGATGGGTGCAATTAGAGCAAAAGAAGAAATGATTTTTCCCTGAGAAAGTTCATTGGTGTTAACCGAAAGTAATTTCAATTGATTTTCAAGTGAACTTACTTTTGCTTTTGCTGAATGATAATCCGATTCAGCTTTCTGAAAAACTTTTCCTGTTCCTGCATTCTGTTCAAACAATTCTTTTTGTCGAAAATATTCTTTTTCACTTAGTCCCAATTCATTTTTTGATGTGATGTAATTTTCTTGCAACTTAATAAAATCAGGATGTTCTAAAAGGGCTAGGGGTTGACCTTGTTTTACAAAACTACCCTCCAAAACGGAAATTGATTTTACAACTGCACCGATGTAAGTTGAAACACTGGCTTTGTTTTGTGGTGGCACTTCTAAGTAACCACTTGCTTTTACAACGGTTCTTAAATTTTTCTGCTCAATTGCTCCTAACCCTATCCCGACTGCTTTGAATTGTTCGGTAGTTAGTTCAATAGTTAGTTCCCTACTGACCTCTCCTGAAGTGGGAGAAGTATCAGTTTTTTCTGTTTTGCTGTCGCAAGCTGTTAATACCAATAGGCAGTAGGCAATGGGCAGTAGGCAATAGGCAACGGGTAATTTTTTATTTTTGTATGTTGCATATTGCATATTGCTTATTTGTTTTAATAAGTTTTTCATATTATTTTCCTGTTAAATAGTTAATGTTAATGACTGTTTGATTGAATTGATTGAGTGAATTCAAATATTCCGATTTAATTAAAATGGCTTGAGTTAGATGCTGAATGTATTCCACATAGCCAATTTCCCCTTTAGCGTAAGCAAGATGTGAAACTTTCAACATCTCATCAGCTTGTTCCATACCTATACTTTCATAGTAATTGAATAAATCCTGAAATTTCTGGTAATTTTGTAATTGTTGATTAAAAAGAGTTTTTAAATTGTTCTGTTCATTTTCATATTCATTTTGAGCAATTTGTGTTTGAATTTTTGCTGATTGAACTCTTCCTTGTTGTCCCCAAAAGAATATCGGAATACCTATTCCGAATTGAAGACCCTGAAACCCTTTTACATTATCAATCGATTGATTGAAATATCCTAGGGAAAAATCGGGAAGAAATTTGTTTTTCTCCAATGACAATTGAGAACTGGCAAGTGAAATTTTTTGATTGTAAAAGGCAAGTAATGGATTCTGTTCCATTGCTGATGAATCAGTACTTATGGAAAGAACTTGCTTTTCTAATTTATTATCTGCAATTGATATAGCTTGTTTCGCATTTAAAAGTTTTTCCAACTCCTGCTGCCAAATTTTTATATCAGCCTCAGCTTGCTTTCTGTAAATCTGAATTTCCTGATACTTACTTTGTGCAGCTAACTTTTCAAGATAGGATGTTTCGCCTGTTTTGTATTTGAGCTCGGCAACATCAGAAAACTTTTTATAAATGCTGTCTTGATAGGTCAGCAGTTTTAACTTTTCCTTTCCAAACGAAAGTTGATAATAAGCTGATTTTACGTTGCGAATTAATTCGTTTTTAGATACAGCAAGTTTTTTTTCACTCAATAAAATATTTTGTTTTTGAACTTTACTTTGCTGAATATAAACAGTCGGAAAATAAATATCCTGTGTTACGCCAATATAAGTGTCATTTATTTCGCTGTTTGATTGTCCGTTTATAATTGAAACATTTGTTTTTGGCAAATCAAAGGCGGTTTTCTTCAACACATGCTGCTGTTCCACTTCAAGGGTTGAGGATTTTATTTGTGGATTGTTTTGTAGAGCTGTGCTTATTGCTTCTTCAATTGTAATAGGTTTATTGCCCTGTGCGAATGTTTTTTGAGAAATGATGAAACTTGCAAAGAGCAAAATAATAATTGTCGTTGTAGTATTCATTGGTTTAATTTTTTTCTTACCTGAAAATAAAATATACAACACTGGCAAAACTAAAAGTGTGAGTAAAGTAGCTGTTATCAAACCTCCAATTACAACAGTAGCCAATGGTTTTTGCACTTCAGCACCTGCCGAAGAAGAAATTGCCATCGGTAAAAACCCAAGTGCAGCAACAGCAGCCGTCATTATTACTGGTCGCAATCTTGTTTTTGTTCCTTTACGGACACGTTCATAAATATCCTTTACCCCTTCATCTTTCAGTCGGTTAAATTCTGCTATGAGGACAATTCCATTGAGTACTGCCACACCGAACAAAGCGATAAATCCAACTCCTGCAGAAATGCTGAAAGACATATCACGCAACCATAACGCAAATACCCCTCCTATTGCCGAAAGCGGTATTGCAGTATAAATAAGCAGACCCTGTTTGAGTGATTTGAAGGTAAAAAACAATAAAATAAAGATAAGCAACAAAGCAACAGGTAAGGCAATAGACAAACGTTCTTTTGCTTCTATCAAGTTTTGAAATTGTCCACCATAAGTCGGAAAATATCCAGCGGGGAGTTTTAATTTTTTATCCAACGTTTGTTGTATTTCTTGCACAACAGATTCCACATCTCTTTCTCTTACGTTAAAGCCAACTGTAATTCTACGTTTACCTTCTTCACGAGAAATTTGTGTTGGTCCTAATTTAAACTGCACATCAGCAACTTGTCCGATTGGAATTTGATTACCCGATGGAAGCGAAACATAAAGGTCTTTCACATCATCAATACTTTGTCTGAATTTATTTTCAAGACGCACCACTAAATCAAATCTTTTTTCGCCTTCAAAAACAATTCCTGCCACTTTACCAGCAAATGCAGTTTCTAAAACCTGATTCACATCGGTAATCGTTAAACCGTATTGTGCTATTTTATCACGATCGTATTTTACTTGCACTTGTGGAAGTCCCGTAATTTTTTCTACAAAAACATCCTGTACACCTTCAATATTTTGAATCAGTTTTGAAACTTTTTCGGCATTTTCGGCAAGCAAATCCAAATCCTCACCGTAAATTTTTATTGCTACATCCTGTCTTGCTCCTGTCATCATTTCATTGAAACGCATTTGTATGGGTTGTTGGAATCCAAATTCAACTCCAGGAATTATTGCTAACGCTTTGCTCATTTTTTCGGCAAGTTCTTCACGGTTGTCGGCACTTGTCCATTCGTCTTTATCTTTTAAAATAATCATCATATCTCCACTTTCAATGGGCATGGGGTCGGTGGGAATTTCGGAAGAACCTAATTTTCCGATAACCTCTTTTACTTCTGGAAAATTTTTCTTAATGATTCCTGCTGCTTGCTGCATCGTTTCAATGGTTTGTGATAATGAAGTTCCTGACATGAGTCGTGTTTCCACTGCAAAATCGCCTTCCTCAAGAGTAGGAATAAATTCACCTCCCATCCTGTTGAACACAAACAATGAAACAATAAACAGAAAAACGGATATAGCTATAACAATTGCTTTTCTTTTGAGTGAAAAATCAAGTACTGGTTGGTATATTTTTTGAAAAAAATCTATTATTCTGTCAGAAATATTTCTTTTATGTTCTGTTTTTTTGCTTAAAAATAGTGCTGACATCATTGGTACATAAGTAAGTGAAAGAATTAATGCACCAATGATTGCAAATGAAACGGTTTGAGCCATGGGCATAAACATTTTCCCTTCAATGCCAATTAATGCGAGGATTGGAAAATATACAATGAGAATTATTATTTGCCCAAATGAAGCGGAGTTCATCATCCGTTTCGCACTTTGATAAACCTCATTATCCATTTGTTCGGAAGAAAGTTTTTTTATGCCGAGGTGATGGTTTTTGCTCATGCTGATTCGGTGAATAATACTTTCAACAATAATTACCGCTCCATCCACAATTAAACCAAAATCAATTGCTCCAAGCGACATTAAATTTCCTGATACTCCAAATAAATTCATCATTGCAATAGCAAAAAGCATTGCCAATGGTATAACGGATGCCACCACTAATCCAGCTCTTAAATTTCCAAGTAATAAAACAAGAATAAATACAACGATTAATCCTCCTTCTAGTAAATTTTTTTCTACTGTACCGATGGCATTGTTAACCAATTTGGCTCTATCTAAGAAGGGATCAATTTCTAAACCTTCGGGTAATGTTTTTTCAATTTGGGTAATGCGTTTTTTTACATCCTCAATTACCTGTGCTGAGTTGGCTCCTTTTAACATCAACACCATAGCACCTACAACTTCTCCTTCATCGTTTCGTGTCATTGCCCCATAACGAACCGCATTACCGTATTGTACATTTGCCACATCACGAATAAGCAAGGGAACATTTGCTGCATTTGTTTTCACAACAATTTTTTCGATGTCTTCTAAAGAGGTTACTAAACCAATTCCTCGAATGAAGTAAGCGTTTGGTTTTTTTTCAATATACGAACCTCCTGTATTTTGATTATTTTTTGTAAGAGCTTCAAATATTTCGTTTAGCGAAACATTCATACTTCTCAATTTATCGGGGTTCACTGCTACTTCATACTGTTTAAGATAACCTCCAAAACTGCTAACATCGGCAACGCCAACTGTTCCTAATAACTGTCGTCTAACAATCCAATCTTGAATGGTTCGTAAATCGGTTGCAGAATATTTTTTCTCATATCCTTTTTTTGGATGCAAAACGTATTGATAAATTTCTCCTAATCCTGTTGTTACAGGAGCAAGTTCAGGGCTTCCAAAGCCGTCTGGAATTTTTGTTTCGGCTTCTTTAAGACGTTCGTTCACTAACTGTCTTGCCTTATAGATTTCAATTTCATCTTTAAATACAACTGTTATTACGGACAATCCGAATCGAGAAACGGAACGTAATTCAATCACATCAGGAATTGTAGTGAGATTGTATTCAATTGGCGAAGTAATAAATTGTTCCACTTCCTGTGCAGAAAGTGTGGAGGCAACCGTGATGACCTGCACTTGATTATTGGTGATGTCAGGGACTGCATCAATAGGCAGTTGTTTGAGGGAATATGCTCCCCAAGCAATGAGGGCAAGGGTAAATAACCCTATTATCATTTTGTTCCTTATTGAAAAGGAAATTATTTTATCTATCATATACTACGAATTATAAAAAAAAACGAATTAACAATAAGCAATGAGTAAATTTTCATTGTCTATTGCTTATTGCATCTTGTACTTTGCTAATTGTTTTTTTTAAATTTTAGGCGGTTGCCAGATTTTGGCAAAATAGGTTGAAGAGAGCGAGGACTGGCTAGAATATTGATTTTTTTTCGAATTGCACTGTGGAATTAATCTAAAATCGGTAGTATTATTAGCGTAAAAATGCAACAATTGTATGGGATGGTGGTGTTCCCCTTGAAAAGGTAGGCAACCATGATCGTGATTATCTTCTTTTTGATTTTTATTCTCTTTTGAAAAATGAATTTTTAGAAACTGGGCTAATGAGGTTTCCGTATGCTCTGAACGATGCTCAAAAAAATGATATACCAGATGTGGTAGTTTAAATAATTCGTGTAACTCGGTGGTTGAACTGAGAAATCCAATTAATAATAGTATGAAAAAAAATCGTTTCATCGGTGCAAAGATAAGGAATTTAGTTATTAAGAAAAAACCATCCTTTCAAACTCATTCCGCCTGAATTTGTTTTCCTGTTAAAGTTCGAACAATTTCGCCAAGATAAATTTTTAACTTTACAATATAAACAGGTGAACTTAAATGCTCTTCGATGTCGTTATTTTTGTAAAAAATCAGTCGATAACCTACGCCAGTTCCAATACCAACCCAACGAATAATTTTATAATCAATTAGCATAGCCGGTTCGTACGAAAGAATTGTTGAGTACCTAGTCCGAATTGTTTTTTGTATGTCTTCATTATAATACTGATAATGCCCACTACCAATGCCCACTTGAGCCGACAAGTTAAATTCCCATCGTTTTGAACTAAAATATACGTATTCAAAATATGGTGAAAAATAAATGTATTTTAATTCGACATCAATTTTTTTACCATTATCATCAATAATTGATGATTTTGTGGGAATAATTAACTGATTATACCCTAATCCCATTTTAAATTTTCGATTAAAACTAGCCCCAATTTTAAATCCACTTGTTCTAAGATCGTTTCCGCGAATAAATGAAAATCGAGAGTCGAATTTAACGTCTAATTGTGGTTTGCTTTTAAATGACTTTTTAAAATCATCTTCAAATATTTTGTTTGACGAATTTTGAGCATAACCCACGCCTGCCCCTCCAAGGAGGGGAAGTAGCTGAAAAAAAAATGATATAACGAAAAGAGTAACTATTTTTTTTAAGTACTCAAACATTAGTTTTAGTCTTCTTATAATGGTTGTACACAAAATAGCCAATAACAATCAACAAAATATATGGGATAGCCATTAAATATAAAATACCATCGTTAACTCCTTTTGCTAAACCAGCATCAGACTCAACAACAGCTTTACACATGGCACATTGTGCTAGTAGTTTAACATTAGTTAAACAAATCAAAAATCCTAAAATAAAAAGGCGAATACTCATAAAACAAAGTTAAGCAACAACTCTTATTTTATTTGTTCAATAGTTGACTTCTTTTTCCCCTTCAAAGGAACCACATCTTCTTTGTATAAAATATCGATGGCATCAATCAATTTTTCTTTAATTTCTTTGTGGGTTGTACCATCAAAATAGCCTCTAATGTGTGCATTTTTATCCACCAAAATTAACATACCTGAATGTAAAAAACCTCCGGGAGCTATCGAATCTCGTTGAGTACTGACAAAAAAGCCATTAAATGCAATATCATAAATAGAATCTTTATTTCCGGTAACAAAATCCCAATTTTTGGTGTCGGCATGAACTTTTTCGGCATATTCTTTTAATACTGAAACCGAATCGTGTTCAGGATTTACGGTAATGGATAAAAATCTTAGGTTTTTATTATCCTTAAATTTATCTTGAAGATACGACATGTTGGTTGTCATTTTTGGGCAAATAGTGGGGCAAGTTGCAAAAAAGAAATCGGTAATGTAAACATGACCCAATAAATCATCTCTGGTTATTTTATTTCCATCCTGATTAACAAATTCAAAGTAAGGAATTTGATGATAAATAGTGTCGTATTTACCTTCATCATTTAAAACGGCTTCTTTTGGTCCAATAAACTCTAATCGATGAAAATTATGTTTACCTGTATATAAAAATAAATAGAAAATGGATTGCAATAATAATATTGCTATTAAATATATGGATTTTTTAATTTTTGGATTCATTTTGAACTATTATTAAACTAAAAAGACCACAAAGTTACTTGTGATCTTTTATTAATTCTATTTATTAATATTTTTAATACAACCATTTTGCCATCATATCAGAATAAACTGCTTCTGTAACAACAAAATAAGCTAGATACAATGCTAATAATACGTAAGGCACAATAATAATATTTTTAAAAAAAGTTACTTCATGTTTTAAGTGCATGTATTCTGATACAATATAAAATGCTTTTGCAATGGTTAAAATAATGAAAGTCATTTTAATAACTGACCAAGGCAAGCCCATTTCTTTCCAGGAAATACCTAGAAATACTTCGACAGAAGTTATCCCTAATAAAACCCAGAAAATGAGCCAGATTCTTTTTCTCATTTTTTTTCCAACTTCCTCAGAATGATGAACAGCATATTGATATACTTCCTCTGTGTGTCCGTTGTGATCTGAATGTTCTGAATGTCCCATAATAAATATTTTTTATAATTAAATTAAATAGAAGAATGTGAAAACAAATACCCAAACTAAATCAACAAAATGCCAATATAATCCAACTTTTTCAATCATTTCGTAATGACCTCTTTTTTGATACGTTCCCATAATCACATTAACAAAAATGATGAAATTAAGAATAACACCACTCAACACGTGAGTTCCGTGAAAACCAGTAATGAAGAAGAAGAAATCAGCAAATAATGGATGTCCGTATTCGTTGTGGGTTAAATTTGCTCCAAAAATTTCTTTTCCATTTGCAACCATTTCTGACATTTGAGCCCCTGTAACTTTGATGTATTCAGCACCATCTTTCCAAGGTAATAACAAGGTTTGTTTTGATTCGTCTGACCAACGTGCAATCAACCCTTTAGTCATTTCTACTGAGCCATCAGGCAATGTAAAAACTCCTTTACCCAATTCAATAGCACCTAGTTCTGTTCCATGAATAAAATGACCCCATTCCCAAGCTTGTGAGCCTAAGAAAATAGCTCCGCCAACAATGGTTAAAAGCATCCATAAAGTAACACCCTTTTTATCCATACGATGACCAGCTTCAACAGCTAACACCATGGTAACAGAACTCATGATAAGAATAAAGGTCATTAATGCTACATACAACAAAGGATGATGTCCGTGCATAAATGGAAAGTGTGTGAACACATTTTCGGCACTAGGCCAAACAGAACCATAATAATGACGATAAAAACCGTAAGATGCTAAAAATCCGGTGAAAGATAATGCATCTGACACCAAAAAAAACCACATCATTAACTTACCATAACCTACATTAAATGGCGACTTATTATCACCAGCCCATGCAGATTTTTTATCTATTGAAATTGTATTTGACATAATAGTAATGTATTATTAAACTAAGCTATATATTTTAAAAATAAAAACAAATAAATCCATAATGCTCCTAAAAAGTGCCAGTAAATAATACTTACTTCAACACCTAAAAAATTGGTAGAATTATATTTTTCCTTATACGATTTTACCGAAACAACAATTAACGAAATAATACCCGCCAACAAATGCAACACATGAAAAACGGTTATTAAATAGATAAATGAACTTGCATTTGTACTACTCGAACCTGTGGCAACAATTCCATTAGAGTATAGTTCCTTCCAACCATAAAACTGGCTAACCACAAACAACAACCCTAAAACAAGTGTTAACGAAACTGCTAATTTCAACATCTTTTTGTTATCTTTTTTTATGGAGATTAATCCATAATGAAACAAAAGACTACTCAATACAATAATTATAGTGCTTAATGAAAAAGCAAAAGGGAGCTCAATGTTTAACCAGTTTCCATTTCCGCCTTTACTTACAATTACGGCACTCGTCCAGCCACTAAAAAACATCACAATACTAACGATGCCAATCCAAAGTAATGGCTTCGCTGTTTTCTTGCGAATTTCAGCTTTAGTATTCAAGTCTTGTAATGTAATTGAGGCCATATTTTTAATTAATGTGCTTCGTCAGTTTCATTATCATATAAAGGTGTTGTTTGAGGAATAAAATCTTTTCCGCCAATGTATTCACCATTTTCATCTACTTTGCTATAATCATAAGGCCATCTGTATACTTCAGGAATATCGCCATACCAGTTTCCATGAATATGTTCAACAGGAGCAGTCCATTCTAAAGAGTTACTATCCCAAGGATTTTGTGGAGCTTTTGGACCTCTTAAGGCACTAAATACAAAATTATACAAGAATAACAATTGACCGAAAGCAATAATAATTGCAAATGTGCTTATCAAGACATTAATATCTAACAAGTTATCGAAAAGTGGGAACTCAGAATTCGTATAATATCTTCTCGGAACACCGGCTAATCCTAAAAAGTGCATAGGGAAGAAAATTCCATAAGCACAAACAATAGTAATCCAAAAATGAAGCTGCCCTATTTTATTGTTCATCATTCTACCAAACAATTTTGGAAACCAGTGATAAACTCCGGCGAACATTCCAAAAATTGCCGATAACCCCATTACAATATGGAAGTGACCAACCACAAAATAAGTATCATGAACGTTAATGTCAAGAGCGGAATCACCAAGTATTAAACCTGTTAATCCACCTGAAATAAAGGTAGAAACTAATCCAATACTGAATAATGTTGCAGGAGAAAATTTAATATTTCCTTTCCATAATGTTGTTAAATAATTAAACACTTTTACTGCTGAAGGAATTGCAATTAATAAAGTGGTAAAGGTAAATACTGCCCCTAAAAATGGGTTCATACCTGTAACAAACATGTGATGACCCCAAACAATGGTAGATAAAAACGCAATGGCAACCATTGAACCAATCATCGCTCTGTAACCAAAAATTGGTTTACGAGTCATGGTAGAAATAATTTCGGAAGTAATACCCAATGCCGGAAGTAAAACAATGTAAACCTCAGGATGGCCTAAAAACCAGAATAAATGTTCAAATAAAATTGGGCTTCCGCCATTATGTTCTAATACTTGTCCACCAATATAGATATCTGATAAGTAGAAACTTGTTCCAAAACCTCTATCAAAAATTAATAATAAAGCAGCCGATAATAAAACAGGGAAAGAAACCACTCCAATAATTGCTGTTAAAAGAAATGCCCAGATGGTTAAAGGTAAACGAGTCATGCTCATTCCTTTTGTACGTAAATTTAAAATGGTTACAATGTAGTTTAAGCTACCCAATAACGACCCTACAATAAACAATGCCATAGCTACTAACCACAATGTCATTCCTAAACCGGAACCAGGTATTGCTTGAGGTAATGCACTTAATGGTGGATAGATAGTCCACCCGGCAGATGCAGCACCACCTTCAACACCTAATGAAATTAACATAATAACACTTGAAAGAAAGAAAAACCAAAACGACAGCATGTTTAAGAATCCTGAAGCCATATCTCTAGCACCAATTTGAAGTGGAATTAATAAGTTACTAAAAGTTCCACTCAATCCGGCAGTTAATAAAAAGAACACCATAATGGTTCCATGCATGGTAACCAAAGCCAAGTATTTATCAGGAGCCATCACTCCATTTTCTGCCCACGAGCCTAGTAGTTTATCTATAATCCAGAAACTTTCGCCAGGCCAACCCAATTGTAACCTAAAAAGCGTTGACATTATCAACCCAATAAAACCCATGATGAAACCAGTTATTAAAAACTGTTTTGAAATCATTTTATGGTCTTGACTAAAGACATATTTAAATAAAAAATCTTGGTCGTGATGATGATGTGTACTCATATTAATAGTTAATAGTTATCAGTTTACAGTTTCTATTTTTGTGTCTCTACTAAAGCCCCTCCTTCGGATGGGTTGGGGAGGCTACTTCCAAACTTTTTTTGTGATGAAAGCCATTTTGCATAATCTTCTTTACTTTCAACAACAATATTCATTTGCATATTGTAATGTGCTGCTCCACAAATTTTATTACACAATAATAGGTATTCAAAGTTTTCGTTATTGGTAATTTTTTTCATCTCTTTAGAAGTGATGGTAGGAACAAAGTTAAATTGTGTTTTCATCCCTGGCACACAGTTCATTTGAGCTCTAAAATGAGGCATATATGCACTGTGCAAAACATCATTAGAACGCATTACAAATTGAACTGGCACATTAACTGGAATATGAAACTCTCCTTTTACGACAATATCATCTTTGCAATTATTGTCAGTGGAATCTATTCCCATAAAATTTGCACCTTCAATATAATTTACATTAGCCCTTCCTAATTTTTTATCATCCCCAGCATATCTTGCTCCCCATGAAAATTGTTGTCCTAATAATTCAATTAACACGTGGTCTTCTTCTGAATTTACTGGTGTCATAATTTTATTCCAGTTATTTAATCCATAAAGAATTAATACCGTTAAAGCCAATGAAGGAACTAATGTCCAAACAAGTTCTAATTTATTACTATGAGAAAAGAAAACTGCTTTTCTATTGGCTTTAAAAGCGTACTTAAACGCAAACCAAAACAACAAAATATGAGTAATAATAAATACTGGAATAATAAACAACCAAGTAACATTCATTAAACTATCTACCCCAACACCATGTTCAGATGCAGAAACGGGTAACATTAAATGGCTCCATTTAAGATATTGCCATGCAAAAAAGGAAAAATAAAACACTAAAAAGACTAACATTAAAACCGCTTGAACTCTATTGTCCTTCTCAGAAATTTCGTAAACTTTAACGCCTTTACTAATAGCACTTAATTCAGCAATCTTTAATATTTGTGCTGCCGAAATGATAACCAATAATACAGTTACACTTACCAATAATACCATCATAATGTGATTATTCTTAAATTATTATTAAAATATATGTTGTATAACACCTTTTAAAAGCCCGAAAGTAGAAATTATCTTAAAATATCACAACTATTTTTGGAAAAAAAATTCAATCCACTAATCTACGAGATTTTTTAGTAAATCCAACCTAAGAATCTGAATTTTTCTAAGTTTGGTATTAATTATTTTTAATTTCTTAAAATGCGACATCATTCTTATCACATTTGCGGTATTCATGCTTGATAATGAGGCTATTTCTTTTCGTTTTAATTCAACTGCAAGTGTTTTTCCATCAGCTTCAAATCCAAAAAAATTAATTAAATCTAGCAGAGTGTATGCTAATCTTGATTCAAGTTTTGTTTGAGTAAGAATTAATAATCTTTCATTTTGACTGATAAGTTTTTGTGAAAGGTGGTCAATTATTTTCGTGGAAAGCCCTAAATTTTTTGAAATAACACCAAATAAATTTTCTTTTTTGATGATACAAATATTTACATCTTCTAATGCAATGGCTGAATAACTATAAGGTGAATTTGACATTAAATGATCAAAACCTATAAAATCTACCGGTTTAAATAATCCTACAATAAACTCATCTTCAATTTTTCCAGTCTTTACTAACTTAACTTTGCCCAAACTAAGGCAATTTAACCCAATAGGTTGAGAACCTTCTTTAAAAATCACGTCACCCTTTTTGTAATAAAATTTATCTCTCCCTCTATTTATTAACTCAAGTTCATTTTCATTTAAATCGCTAAATAAAGAAAGATTAACTTTTAAACACCCTACACAGTTACCTAAACATTTTATTTCCATATTATATTAAAAAAAGCCCATAAGTCGTTTGACTTATGGGCTCAAAATTACAAATTTTTATTTCTTATGTGTGTAAATGAATACTTTCATCATACATTGGGTGATTTTTTGCCATTAATTGTGTTTTTGATAATGATCTTAATGTTACCATGATAAACAATCCTAAAAACATTAAAAACATACCTATTTCAATTGAGCCTAAAGAACCATAGTCGTGCATAGTTCCAGGCAACACCATTGTTAACACATCTAACCAATGAGTAAAAAAGATGATTAAAGCCACTGGCAATAAAAACACTACATTCTTTTTTGCATCTCTCGACATTAACACGAAGAATGGTAATAAAAAGTTAACAAAGAAAGTTCCCACATATAGTAATTTATAATCATTAAATCTTTCCATATAATAGGTAACTTCTTCAGGTATATTTGAATACCAAATTAACATGAATTGAGAAAACCATAAATATGACCACAACATACTAATTGCAAACATCCATTTACCTAAATCATGAATATGGCTATCGTTAACTTCTTTAAGATGACCCAATGATTTTAAATAGAGAACTAACAATAAAACCACAATAATAGAAGACACCCACATTCCTGAGAAAGCATACCATCCAAACATGGTGCTGAACCAATGAACATCAATTGACATTAACCAATCCCAAGCTGACGATGAAGATGTATAGGCAAAGAACGCTACAAATAAAACTCCCATAAATATTTTTTTCTTGTAAACTGGAGAAGTTTCACCCTTAGCAAGTGTTAATTGATCTTCTTCTTTTGATTTTTTTACGAACCAATAAGCAAAAAACAACCAAACTGCAAAATAAGCAATGGTTCTACCCCAGAAAAAAGGAAGATTTAAGTATCCTGATTTAGCAGTAATTATAGCATCATAATGTTCACTTTTGGGATCGGTAATTCCTTCAGCCATCCAGT
Organism: Bacteroidota bacterium; assembly: GCA_016183805.1. Classification (GTDB taxonomy): domain Bacteria; phylum Bacteroidota; class Bacteroidia; order Flavobacteriales_E; family Vicingaceae; genus Vicingus. The sequence continues at coordinate 10,724 of JACPDX010000072.1, read as the reverse complement.
GGTAAAGATGATTCCAATGCATTGAACCACCAATAAATACCACTAACAAAACTAATGCTGAAACAGGCATAAAACTCATGGTTGCTTGGAAAACTCTTTGTGTTGTTACGCCCCAAGCCATTTCAGAAATATACTGAAGAGCAACAAAAAACAACGAAGCTAAAGAAATGGTAAAAAAGAAATATCCATTTACCAATAAATTTGCCCACACTCGTTGTCCTGTATGTCCATGACTTGTAAATAACCCAATTAAGAATGCCGATAAACCAATTACAATTAAAAGTATAGTTGTAATGTTCGCTTTATTTGATACTTTATATTCCATTTTTATAAGTGTTTTATCCGTCAATCGACGGATTATTTTTGTGAAACATCTTTAGTTACAACGCTATCAACAGCATTACTATCAATAGCAATTGTTGTTTGATTTTCATTCATAAACTTTGTTCTAATGAATAAAACGAGTTTCCATCGTTCTTCTTTAGTTAATTGAGAAGCATGTGCCCCCATTAAGTTTCTACCGTAAGTAATAGAATGAAACATTTTTCCTTCAGGAATGGCTAATCCTGGTGCAAATTTTACTGGTAATGGAGGAAATTTCTCTCTTTGTACTAAAATCCCATCACCTTGTCCAGTTGTTCCATGACAATGAACACAAAACATTCCAAATAACACCTCTCCTTCTTTAACAACTTGTTCGTTATAAACCAAAGGATTTTTTAAATTAGCACCCGCCAATTCATACCCTTCTGGTGTGTTTTCGTATGGATATGGAGTAAAACCTCTAGGAATTGTTCCTTTAACAGGTAACATTGCCGATATTTTATCTTTCATTTCAGGATGTTGTTTGTCTCTTACTTCACCATAATCTACATAAGTTTCAATAGATGGAGAACGAAACATGTCTGGCATATATTCAGGAGCCAATCCATTTTTTTCTTTACACGAAAAAAGTGAAACAACCACCAAAGCTAAACTAAGTTTTATGCAACTATTTTTATAATTCTTTTTCATAAAATTTACTTTCTATTATTATGAATTTTTTACATCAATTTCTAAAACACAAGTTTCATTAATCAATGCTTTTATGTCATTTTCACTAATATCATTGTCATGAGTATGAATTTCCATCACAAATCTATCATCAGTAGTTCTTGGATAAGGATTTCTTGCTTTAAATCCTGGTAAAGTCCAATTACGTAATAAATAAGTGATTGCCATTCCATGAGCCGCACACAACACACCAAACTCAAAAGTTACTGGAATAAAAGATGGCAAGTTAGTCCACAAAGAAAAATTAGGTTTACCACCAATATTCAATGGCCAATCTTGAATCATAAAATACCATAAACCTAATAAAGCAAGAGATACTCCAGTCATTCCATAAATAAATGCTGCCATAGCAATTCGAGTTCTTTTTAATCCAATTACTGGATCAAGACCATGAATTGGAAATGGCGAGAATATATCTCTAATATAAATGCCTTTAGCAACCAAATGTTTTGCACTTTCTAAAAGCACATAATCATCATCATAAATCGCATATATTTTTTTGTCTGACATACTTTAAGGTTTAATGTTCAAAGTTTGAAGTTTAAGATTTTTGTTATTTTTTTACTGGATGTAACTTTTTAAATTCTTCATCCGACATGTTTTTATATTTCTCTCCAGATGATTTCAAAATAGATTTTACTTCATTGAAAGCCAATACAGGAAAATATTTTAAGAATAATAAGTAGAATACTGAGAATATACCTATTGTTCCGATGTAAACACCTAAATCAACCCATGTTGGATAGAACATAGACCAACTTGATGGCAAATAATCTCTGTGTACTGAAGTTACAATAATTACAAATCGTTCGAACCACATACCGATGTTAACAATAATAGACATGAAGAAGGTAAATCCTAAACTTGTTCTTAATTTTTTAAACCAAAACAAATGAGGTGATACAACATTACAAGTCATCATCGTCCAATAAGCCCAAGCATAAGGTCCAGAAAAACGATTAATAAATGCGTAAGATTCATATTCAACTCCTGAATAGTACGACATGAAAAGCTCTGTTAAATACGCAACTCCAACAATAGAACCTGTAACAATAATTACAATGTTCATGTATTCAATATGTTTGATGGTAACATATTGTTCTAATCGCATGGCTTTACGAACAATAATCATTAATGTTTGTACCATTGCGAAACCAGAGAACACAGCCCCAGCCACAAAATATGGAGGGAAAATAGTGGTATGCCAACCAGGTATTACTGATGTAGCAAAATCCATAGATACAATAGAGTGAACGGAGAATACCAGTGGTGTTGCTAAACCTGCTAATACCAAAGAAACTTCTTCAAAACGTTGCCAAGCTTTTGCATTTCCTGTCCAACCAAAACTTAATAAAGCATACATTAATTTTGGAACTGGTTTTTTAGCTCTATCTCTAATGGTAGCAAAATCAGGTATCAAACCGATATACCAAAACACTAAAGAAACAGACATATACGTGGTGATTGCAAAAACGTCCCACAACAATGGTGAGTTAAAGTTTACCCACAAAGAACCAAATTGATTTGGTAAAGGTAAAACCCAATAAGCCATCCAAATTCTACCCATGTGAATCATTGGAAATGTTCCCGCCATAAACACAGCAAAAATGGTCATCGCTTCTGCTGGTCTATTTATAGCCATTCTCCATTTTTGACGGAATAACAACAATACTGCTGAAATTAATGTTCCTGCGTGACCGATACCAACCCACCAAACAAAGTTAGTGATATCCCAAGCCCAACCTACTGTATTGTTTAAACCCCATGTTCCAATTCCAGTACCTAATAAATATAAAATACAACCAACTCCCCACAAAGCAATTAATGTTGCTATGGTCATTAGTATTTTCCACATTTTGGTAGGTTCGTTCTCAATAGTATGCAAAACGTCGTTAGTAATTTTACTATACGTAACGTCTTGTCCCAATATTAACGGTTCTCTTATTGCTGACTCTTTGTGCATTCTTTTAAATTTTTTTAAAACAACTTGTTAAGCTTCGCTATTTTTTAAATTTCTTACTTTAGTTTGATAGTAAACATTTGGTTGTTGACCAACCTCTTCAATTACTAAATAAGCTCTGTTATGGTTTTTTCCTTCGGCAACTTTACTTGATGTATCGTTTAAATCACCAAAAGTAATTGCATTAGTAGGACAAGCTGATGAACAAGCTGTTTGTATAGCTCCATCAACAACTTTAGCACTTAGTTTTTTAGCATCCAATTTACCAGCTTGAATTCGTTGAACACATAAACTACATTTTTCCATTACCCCTCTTGAACGAACTACAACATCCGGATTTAATACCATACGTCCTAAATCATCTTGTGAAGGATTTACTTCCGTAAATTTATTATATGCTTTATAATTGTACCAGTTAAATCTTCTTACTTTATAAGCACAGTTATTTGCACAATATCTGGTTCCAATACAACGGTTGTATGCCATCATGTTTAACCCTTCGTTACTATGAGTTGTAGCAGCAACAGGACAAACTGTTTCGCAACCTGCATGATTACAATGCTGACACATCATTGGTTGATGAACAACCATCGGATTATCAGCAGCTCTTTCCATTTTGGCATAAGCAGAAATACCTCCTACATTATCCCCAGCTTTGGTTTTTTCATGGGTATCACCAATTTTACCTATTTCTTGATAATCACTAGAATAATACCTGTCAATTCTCATCCAATGCATTATCCTACCTCTTCTTACCTCATCTTTTCCTATTACAGCAATATTGTTTTCTGATACACAAGAAGTAACGCAAGCACTACAGCCTATACACGTATTCAAATCAATTGACATTCCCCATCTGTGACCGATATTTTCAACCGGTTGAGCACCCCATAAATCGATTTCTTTTACACTTTTTTGAATCGCTTCACCTTTTTCATGAAACAACAATGTATGAGCTGGATTGTAATCTTCTTTGTTTCCTTTTTTATAGACATCTAAAACCGTTTCTCTGATAATAGAATCTCTACCCATAATAGTTTGTTGGGTTTGAGTTGCAGCAACATGGTATTCCATTGAAACATCAGCAAGAGTAGCAACACCATAATAACTCAACCCATTTTCGGTTAATGTTACTAATGGGTAAGCATTTTTACCTGTTGGTTCTGACATGTTACCAACCTTTTTACCATAACCAAGAGCAACACCAATGGTTCCTTTTGCTTGACCAGGTTGAGCAACAACAGGTAAATTTTCAACCGTTTTGCCATTTACAGTAACATTAACAACATTTGCCAATTGTTCTTGACCTAAATTAATGTTGTAACCTCTATCAAGCATTTCTGCTGGATTCATGGTAACATAATTGTCCCAAGTAACTTTAGTCAATGGGTCGGGCATTTCTTGTAACCAAGGGTTATCTGCTCCAGCCCCATCACCAATACCCATGTTTTGAGTTAATACAATCTCTAACTCACCACCTTTAATAGTTTTAACAGCCGTATATGCAGCATTTAAATCAGCATTAAATGATAATACTTCTGTAGATTGAGTTGAGATTTCAACAACTCCATCGTGTAAAGCTTTGTTCCAAAAATCAGTAAAAAATAATTGGTTGGTTTGTTTTGTAAAAATGTTAGCCTCCCAATATGCTTTTAAATAATCGTAATAAGAAGTATTATTCCCTTTCCAAGTTAAGAAGCTTTCTTGTGCTTGACGAGTATTAAATAATTTTGAAATGGTTGGTTGTGCTAACGAATAATGACCTTCAACAGGATTAGCATCATTCCAAGATTCCAACCCATGATTATCAGGGCAAACATATTTACAAGTTGCTGCGGTATCATTTAATTTTGATGCAAAAGATACTGAAAGTTTAACTTTAGCTAAAGCTGCTTTAAATTCATCTCCTAAAGTAGCTACTGGATCAACGCCATAAATGAATAAAGCATCCACTTCACCAGCATTCATTTCTTTGATTAATTTCAATAATTCAGCGTCATCACCTTTTTTGGTGTTTGATTGACGAACTAAATCAATGGTATTACCATAATTACCAAGCAAGTTGTTAATTCCGTTAACTAAAACTTGTACGTTTTTATCGTTCGAACCACAAACTACAATTGATTCTCCTGCTGTAGCTTTTAAAGCTTTTACAACTGCATCAATGTAAGTATCGTATTTTGTAGCTGCAGCACTAACACCACCACCTAATTTATTTAAAATTTGTGCAACTACTGCACCATATTCAGAAGGTTTAACCGGAACTCTTACATCTGCATTTGTGCCAGACAATGACATGTTTGCTTCAAACTGATAATGTTTCGACATCCAATCATTGTCAGGTTTACGAGTTTGAGCGTAATCATTTATATACATCAAGGCATCTAACCAGTTGCCCATAAAATCTGCACCAATACTAACGATAGTTTTTGCCTTTTTAAAGTTATAAGTTGGAATTGCTCCTTTTCCAAAAGTTTCTTGGTTAGCATTTATTATTCCCGAATAAGAAATAGGATTGTATTGAACCCAACCGTCTAACTGACGACCTTTTACAACTCCTTTTTCATCCTTTACTTCTTTGGCTGCAAAATCAAACAAAATACTTCTTGTGGCTTCACTAATGATTGTAGAAGATAAAATCCGTACATTTTTTGCTGAGGCTAATTCATTTTTAATCGCACTGTCAACTGTATTCCAATCCGAGTCTTTTCCATTAGCTAATGGATTTTTTAATCTGTTGTTATCATATAAAGATAAAACTGACGAATTTACTCTTGCATTAACAGCTCCTTTAGTTAAAGTTGACGATGTATTTCCACTTATAAAAATTGGTCTTCCTTCTCTAGTTTTTACTAAAATAGGTGCATAATCATTACCATCAAAATAAGTTGATGCATAATAATTTGCAACTCCTGGAGTAATTTCTTCGGGTTTATTTAAATAAGGGATAGCTTTAGTTACAGGGGTTTCACAAGCAGCTAATGAAGCTGCAGCAACACCAAATCCTAAAAACTTAAGAAAATCTCTTCTTGAAGTTGAAGAACTTTCTAAAGATGATGCATCACCTAAAAATTCGTCAACAGGTAAATGTTCGGGAAATTCATTTTTTGAAGATTCTAAAAATTTAGCATCCTCATTAAATTGTTCTAAACCTTTCCAGTATTTTTTTGTATTAGCCATAATCTATTAAAGCTTAAAAGTTCTATATATTAATAATGACATTTTGCACATTCCCAACCACCAATTTCTTCAACCGTAAGTTTTCCATCACCCAACCATTTTTGTTTGTATTGTTCTGTCATTCTTGAGTGCATTTCTTCGTAATAGCCATTACCTTCGTTAGCAACACCTGTTTTATCATGACATTCAATACACCATTTCATGGTTAATTGAGAGAATTGTTCTACAACATCCATCGTTTCAACAGCACCATGACATGTTTGACAGGTTTGATTGCCCACTGAAACGTGTTGTGAGTGACTAAAAAATGCATGGTCTGGTAAATTGTGAATTTTAATCCATTTTACAGGAGTTGGATTATTACCGTAAACTTGAGTTTCAGGATTGTAATCTAAAGCTTTATAAATCTTTTTGATTTCTTCCGGCATTGGGAACTCTTCTCCATTATAAGTGAATGTTTTACCATTTGTACCATCAACATATTTATGGCAATTCATACAAACATTTAGTGAAGGAATACCTGAAGTTTTACTATGTCTTGCACTAGAGTGGCAATAATTACAATCTATTTTATTGTCTCCTGCGTGAACTTTGTGTGAGAATTTAATAGGTTGTTCCGGTTTGTAACCTGTATGAACACCAATAGTAAATGCTCCGTCCATCAATTTTACTAACCCTGCAAAAAACAATACAATAACCAAAGCAGCTACCAAGCCTTTATTTTTACTTATAGTGTGTTTGCAAGCATCAACCAATGAAACTGGACCAGTAAATTCAACACCTTCTTTATCTGCTGCTGCTTTTGCAATGGTAACTCTTGTTTTGTTAAGCAACAGTATCATTCCTGCTAGAATAACAATTAAAATAATGATAATAATCAATGTAGCTTTTGAGTCAGATTTAGTTTCTGTAGCCGCAACATCAGTTTGGGCAACTTCTCCTTGTTTAACCGGGGGATTTTTAATGTATGCTAATATTGCTTTAATCTCATCTGCATTTACTGTTTGAGCTGGCATTGGAACTTTATTGAATTGCTCAAAAATTGCTTTTGCATCAGCATCACCACTTGCTATTAGTTCTGCAGAATTTGTAATCCATTTCACTAACCATTCTGCATTTCTTCTTTCATTTACACCTTTTAAACCTGGTCCAACCAATTTATTATCACCAATTGTATGACAAGCCGCACAGTTTGTTTTAAAAAGTTTTTCTCCCAATAATACTTCCTCACTTGCACCTTCAGCTTTTGGAGCTTCTGCTTGAGCAACAGCAGCCTCTGCATTTGGATTTGCAACATAATCCAGAATTTGGGTGATTTGTTCGTCAGTCAACACTTGAGCTGGCATTGGAATTTTATTAAATTCTTCAAAAATGGCTTTTGCATCTTTGTCTCCACTAGCAATAAGTTCTGTAGAATTTTTTATCCATTTATTCAACCATTCTTTGCTTCTTTTAGTGTTTATACCCTCCAAACCAGGACCAATCAATTTATTAGCTCCTACAGTGTGGCAAGCAGAACAGTTTGTTTTAAACAAATCTTTACCCCCTTGAGCGTACACGGTTGTGTGAGCAAAAAGTGAAGCAACATACAAAAATGATAATTTAAGTAGTGTTGATTTTTTTACTTTATTTATTATCTTATTCATACTAAAATAGTTACAATAATTTTATGATATGTGTTAGTTCAACGCCGACAAATTTATAAGAAACCTTGTTTTTTTATCTATGATTTGAGAAAAAATGTGTGTGCAAATCGTAATTTAGAACGATTCTAAATAATGTTTTATGATTTGGGTCAATTTTTGAGTTCAATTATAATTTTTATCACAAGAAAATAATTTAGTTTAAATTTGTATTTTAAAATTACATTAAAATGATATTATTAAAAACTGCCCTATTTTTTACACTTATCTTATTTCACTTCAATATATATAGTCAGGACAATTCAGCATCTGACTCTTTAAATACGGTTTCGAACGTATCTGTTATTAAGGACACTAGAATAAATGAAATATTAAACACCTACAAATCGTCCTATTCTTTATCAGGTTATAGAATTCAGATTTTTTCGGACAATAAAAAACAACCAGCCAGAGACGAAAAGGCTAAGTTTTTAAATTTGTATTCTTCTGTAAAAGCCCACGAAGTATATCAACAACCTTTTTTTAAAATAAGGGTAGGTGATTTTAGAACAAAATTGGAAGCTTATAAATTTCAAAAAGAAATTCAACTTCAATTTCCTAATTGTTTTATTGTGAAGGACGAAATTGAAGTTGAACAACTATTGAATAACGAATAATCTTTCTTAAAAAAATCTGGCAGCCGACCTTTTTCTTCCAAACGGATTTGGAGACACGTATCTGACAGAAACTTCAAAGCCACCATTTCCATTACTTACAGGAGTTAATCCTGAAATATTCAAATCATAACTTAACCCAAAGGCAAATGCCCCTGTTTCTATTAATAAAGACGGGATAAATGCGTCTAACACCCTATAATGGGCACCTACACTAAAAGCAGCACCATTAGAAAACTTAGTAAATTTAGATTTTTCTTTTAGGTTGTATCGAAAAAAAGTCCCGATTACAATATCTGTAGCATTTTGTTGAAATGCGATAAAACCTGAAGGTTGCAGAGCCAAATTTGAGCCCCTTACACCAAATGAAGTATTAGTATGAAAAACATATCTAAAATATAAATTCTCATTACCCCTATCCAGAAACGAATAGTTTGGGTTTGAAACATTATGTACAGCAAAGCCTACATTTATCTTAGTATTGTCAAATCCATTATTACTAATAACATTGTTGGATATTGTTCCAAAAGAATATGATAATCCTGCCGAAAAATCAGGAGCGAAAAATGAGTTGTTAGATACCAGCTCACCCGACGCATAAGCATCATTATGCCCTGAGCCATCAAATTGATTATCAAAACGAAATTGCGAATCATCAACACTTCTCTGCATAAAACCACCTTTTGCTCCAGCCGACAAATAACTGTCTTTATTTAAACGAATGTGGTATGCCAAAGAAAGATTCAAAAAAGTCGAACCAAGATTAATATCTCCTGCTTTATCGCTAAAAGCAGAAATTCCTAAGCCAAAAAAGTTATCTCTTTGGTGTTGTCTGTTAAATCCCAAATCATAAGAAAATCCATATGTTTTATATGGTGATGCAACACTTCTCCATTGATCCCTATAATTTAAAATTGCACGATCATCTCCACCAAACTTACCTGCCTGAGAAGGGTCTAACAATAATGATGTCATTGTAAATTGAGAAAAATGTATATCCTGAGCTTGCAGGCTCGAAGTTTGAAGTTCGATATTTAAGATTAGCACTAATGCTATCAGTATCGTTTTTGTTATATTTTTCATATTATTAAAGTTTAACCGAGATAATTATCGGGATGGTTATTAATAAAGGAGAGTTCTAAAAATTATCCTCTTCATAGTGTACCTTATTTTATTATGCTAATGTTACCACTTTCTTCTACTTTTTTACCATTTTCTAAAACAGCACTTATTACATAAACAAATACCGCTGAATTCTGTTCTGCTCCACCGAATTTACCATCCCACCCAACTTCAATATTTGAACTTTCGAAAACTTTATTTCCCCATCGATTAAATATTTCTAAATTCATGGATCTAATTCCTTTTCCTCTTACATAGAAAATATCATTATTTCCATCTCCATTAGGTGTAAATACATTTGGAACATATACAAAATAATCACAACCTTCTTGTAAATCGTTAATAATTACTTGTTCTGTATTCATACAACCATTGTTGTCAGTAATTAACACACTATATGTTCCTGATGTTAAATTTGACAAAGTAGAGTCAGTACTTCCATTGTTCCAGTTAAATGTAACAGGGTAAGAACCCAAGGTAACAATTCCTGTAATATTTCCAGAAGACTCTTTGCAATTATCATCTGTTGTTAAGAAAGTAACCTGAGGTTTTGGATTTACTGTAACTGTCATTGATGTATCATCTGCTCCATTTGAATTAGAAACTTGCAATGTAACATTAAAAGTACCTGCTGTAAAATAGGTTACGACATGAGAACCTTGTGTATTGGCTGATCCTGGTGTTCCTCCATTAAATGTCCAGTTCCAGTTGGTAATTCCTCCGGTACTATTGTCAACAAATGTAATGGTTTGACCTGCACAGATACTCATTGAAGAAACAGTGAAAGAGGCAGTTGGTTGGGTACAGTTGTTTACTATAATTGCCACATCATCTGTATTCTGACATCCGTTTCCATCTGTTCCTGTTACGTTATAGGTCGTTGTTGCTGTTGGTATAAAAGCTACTCCATCGGTTACTCCATTGTCCCAACTATAACTTGTTGCTCAACTTCCTGATAGGGTTACTGTATCTCCTTCACATATTACTGTAGCTGTAGCATTCGCCACTACAACAGGTAATGGATTTACCGTAATTGAAATAGTAGTGTCATCTACTCCGTTGGCATCGGTTATTTGCAAATTGATATTAAACGTGCCTGCGGTATCAAAACCT
>JACPDX010000075.1 GCA_016183805.1 Bacteroidota bacterium | reverse complement strand
GTAAGTTGTGTAACAAAATAAGCTCCTCCAACAATTTCCAGTTCACCTCTTTTTTTAAGTTCCTGAGTAACAGTTAAAATATCAATGGGGTCGGATTTAATAAATAAATCTTGGATACAAGAAAATATTTTTTGATGTGATTCTTTATAAAAACTTTTTGGTTGAAGAATATCAATAGCTGTATTTAACGCTTCTTTTTCGAGCATTAATGCTCCTAAAACAGCTTCTTCTAAATCAATAGCTTGTGGTGGTAATTTACCATGTTCTAAAAAATGTGACGTTGTTACCGGCTTTACACGTTGTCTTCCGATGGGTTTGTTTGAATTCATCATAATTTCAAAGGTACAAAATAGTGAATGGATTTTGGTTAAAAAAGTATAAGCTTTCTCTAAATATTTTTACAACGTGTTTTGTTACTGATTTTTAGTAAGTTGTAATAGTTTCTATTTTTTGCTAACAGGTTTTTAAGATGGAAGTTGGAAGACCGAAGTCGGAAGACGGAAAAATTGAAGATTGGAAAATTGCAACTTTGCGGTTAAGTTTTAAAAAAAAGGCTAATTTTATTTGATGGTTAGAATACTTTTATATTTGTTTTTATTCGTTCTGTTTTTCTCTTGCAAAAAAGAAATTACAGACCAGCAAACTCCAATAATTTCTATTTTAAAACCCCTATCCAATCAAAATTTTACTGCATTCGATACCATACCGATTCAAGGTATTATAACCGATAATAACAAAATAACATCTATTGTTATTTCACTAAGAAATTCGAACAACATTAACGCATTGAACATCATTTCTATCTCACCAAACACCACTTCGTACAATTTAAATGAACAATTTTTATTAAACGATTTGTATTTACCTTCGGGTGAGTACAATTTAAAAATCAGTGCTTTTGATGGTGTAAATCAAACCGACACGTATATTCCTCTAACAATAAATGAATTTCCAAAAAGTAGAAACGGATTTTTTATTTTTAGCAATTCGGGTTCAACAACACAAATTACCAAGTTGGATAATGGATTAAATTCAACCCCTTTTACCAATATTGCCGGAGATTTTCTTAATGGTGGTGTTAATTCATTGAATCAACAAGTCTATAGTTGTGGAAATGCTGTTGGAAATCTAGTTGCTTTAGATGCAAACTCATCAAGTCAAAGTTGGATAGAAAATAATAACACATCAGGATTTCCTTATTTTATGGCAATTTCATCTCACGAAAGTGAGGTTTATGTGGGTTTTTACAATCGGAACATTAAAAGTTATACTAAAAATGGAGTATCTAAATTTTCTGCACAAGCATTTGTAAACAGCTATTCGTCACTGTTTTTAGTTCATGAAAACAATTTATTGATTACTGAACAACCCGAAATTTCTACCGGAGTAACCCGATTAGTTACTTATTATTTAACAGGTTTTGTAAAAGATAATATTTTGCTGAATGAGGATGTGAATGCCATGTTTTCATTTTCCACAAATGAGGTGGTTTTATTTACCAATGTTTCAGGCAATGGTAAACTGAGTATTTACAACATCAGTTCAAATTCAACTTGGCAGCCTTTTGCATTAAATGCCGGACAAATATCTTCGTGTACCGAAGTTAGTACGGGCATTTATTTGATTGCTCAAAACGGCATTGTTAATTTGGTAAATATGAACAATTTTACAAACTCAACTTATTTATCGGGAGTAAATGCCCAACTGGTTAAATATGATGTAATAACCAATGAGGTAATTGTAAGCAATGGAAATTCTTTAACTGTTTATGATTATGCTACCAAGAATGTAAAAGGGAATTACACGCATTCCAACACTATTTTAGCATTTGATTTTTGGTATAATAAGTGATGCAGAAGTTGGAAGACCGAGGTTGGAAGTTGGAAGATTGAGAACTGAGGACTGAAGATTGAGAACTGAACACCACCAACTTCTACGCCTCTTCGTAAACCCCCATTGAGCAGAATTTTTTAATTCGAGCAGCAACCAATTTATCTTTTTTAATAGTAGTAAGTTTAGCCAAATGTTTTAGAATTTCTTTTTTGGTAATTTCAAACATTTCTTCTTGGTTAACATGAGCTCCTCCGCAAGGTTCTTTAATCACACCATCAATTAACTTGTTGTGTAACATATCGTTTGGAGTAAGTTTTAGAGCTTCAGCAGCAATTTCTTTAAAGTCCCAGCTTCTCCACAAAATAGATGAACAAGATTCGGGAGAAATTACCGAATACCAAGTATTTTCTAACATCAACACCTTGTCACCAATACCGATTCCTAAAGCACCGCCCGAAGCTCCTTCTCCAATAATTATGACTATAATAGGCACTTCGAGTTGCGACATTTCCAATAAGTTTCTGGCAATAGCTTCACCCTGCCCTCTTTCTTCGGCTTCTAAACCTGGGAAAGCTCCGGGAGTGTCAATCAAACAAACTACAGGTTTATTAAATTTTTCTGCTAATTTCATTAACCGAAGGGCTTTTCTATAACCTTCGGGGTTTGGCATTCCAAAATTTCTGTATTGTCGCATTTTAGTATTAATACCTTTTTGCTGACCAATAAACATAACAGTTTGCCCATCAATACTTCCAAAACCACCAATCATGGCTTTATCGTCTTTTACGGTTCTATCTCCATGCAATTCAATAAAAGTTCCGTTAGAAATGGAATTAATATACGCTATAGTGTATGGTCTGTCGGGGTGACGAGAAACCTGAACACGCTGCCAAGCAGTTAATTTGTTATAGATTTCTTTACGTGTATCATGGATTTTCTTTTCAATTTCTTTATCAATTTTAGAAGTATCAACACCTTTTTCTTGAAGTTTTTTATTTTCTTCTATTTGCTCGACTAAAACTTTTATCGGTTCTTCAAAATCTAAATATACAGCCATTCTCTTCGAAATTTGTGAGGGGGTAAAATTACTAAAATTTAATTTGAAAATGAGAATTAGAATTTACGATTTGAGATTTACGATTTACGATTAGAAAGTGTTAATTTTCAATTTTTAATTGAGGTAATGATAGTTTTTCCGAACGCTAAAATAAACATAGGGCTAAATGTGGTGGAGAAAAGACCAGATGGTTTTCACAACATTGAGAGTATTTTTTATCCTGTAAAGGAGCTTTTCGATGTGTTGGAAATTGTTGAAGCGACTGTATTAAAATTTACCTCTTCAGGCATAGCTATTCCTGGAAATCATGATGATAATTTGTGTTTGAAAGCATATCGCTTAATAAAAACTGATTTTGATGTAGCCTCGATCCACATTCATTTACACAAGGTTATTCCTATTGGAGCAGGTTTGGGAGGTGGTAGTGCCGATGCAGCGTTTACTTTAAAAGCATTAAACCAACTGTTTGAACTCAACTTAACCGAAGAACAATTGATTGTTTATGCTCGAAAATTGGGGAGCGATTGTGCATTTTTTATTAAAAACACACCTGTTTATGCTTTTGGTAAAGGTGATGAATTTGAACCTATTGATTTAGATTTGTCAAAATTTAACATAAAAATTGAATACCCAAATATTCATGTGGGAACTGCGGAGGCTTATGCTGGTGTGAAACCAAAACCATCGTCGAAAAGCCTAAAAGATTTGATAAAATTGCCAATTGAAAACTGGAAAAATTCGATAAAAAATGATTTTGAAGCTTCTATTTTTTTAAATCATCTTCAAATAAAGGTATTAAAAGAGAAATTTTATAACGAAGGTGCAATTTATGCCTCCATGACAGGAAGTGGCTCGGCAGTTTTTGGGATTTTTGAAAAGTAGGATTTGTGATTTGAGACTTTTTTTGGCCTTTCAAAAAACACACCCCAGCCCCTCTCAAAAGGGGAAGCTAACGCACAATGCCAACTTCCGTCTTCGAACTTCTTACTTTGGTGCTTTTTTTAACAAATACAATGCTAAAATACTGTACAACACATTTGGAATCCAAACTGCTATAATAGCTGGAACACCTGAGTTTTTTGCGAAAGTAGAAGAAATTTGCATAAATAAAATGTAGGAAAAGCTAATGAGCAAGCCAATTCCAATGTGCAAACCAATTCCTCCTCTTACTTTTCTGCTGGAAAGCGAAACTCCAATTATCGTTAAAACAAAAGTGGCAAAAGGATAAGCAGCTCGCTCTTGTTTTTTAATTTCACAATCAATTACAAAATGGGAGCCTTTAAACTTTTCTTCAGTAATCAATTCATTCAACTCAAAATAATTTTTGGTTTCAATAAAATTATCCCGGCGTTTAAACTCTTCCGGATTAAAATTTAATAGGGTATCTTTTCTCAACCCTTTGGTAATAGTTTCATTGATGCCGTCAATATGTCTTTCAACGTAATTGGATATTCCCCACGAATTTTTGAGGCTATCCCATTGCACATTGTCAGAAAGTAATTTGTAAACCAATTCTCCATCTTTAAACGTTTCGATAGAAAAATTTACTCCCATGTTTAAATCCACATTATAGTTGGTCATATAAATATAGGTATTTGGGTCTATTTGCAAATGGATATTGTTAGCATCATTTCTAAATTTATTACGATAATATATTTCTTCAAAAGCCAGTCGGTCTTTATTGGCACTTGGAATTAAAAAATTATTCAAATAAAACGACAAAATGGCTAGTACGAATGCTGAAATTAAATAGGGGCGAAGTAATCGTTTAAAACTAATTCCACTGGAAAGGATGGCAACAATTTCGGAATTACTTGCCATTTTTGAAGTAAAAAAGATAACTGCAATAAAAACAAACAGCGGACTAAATTGATTAACCAGATATGGTACAAAATTAACATAGTAATCAAAGATAATTCCATGAATGGGGGCTTTACGTTCAATAAAATCACGCATTTTTTCCGACAAATCGAAAACTACAATGACAGGGATAATTAATAGCAACGAGAAGAAAAACGTTCCTAAAAATTTTTTGATGATATAGATGTCTAGTTTTTTGAACAAAATAGTGTTTAGTATATTGTTTTTAGTATTTATCTACAAGTTTTCAAATTAATACATTTTCAAATTATTAAAGTCTCTGCGAAAGTTGTTTTACCATTTTTGTTTTCCAAGTTGTAAAATTATCTGCTAAAATTTGTTCGCGAGCTTCGTTTACTAACCACAAATAAAAAGCTAAATTGTGTATGGTTGCAATTTGTGCCCCTAAAATTTCTTTCGAAATAATTAAATGCCGTAAATAGGCTTTCGAATAAAGTCTATCTACATAACTCGTACCATTAGCATCTATAGGCGAAAAATCATTTTCCCATTTTTTATTTTTAATATTTATCATGCCTTGACTGGTAAACAACATGCCGTTTCGGGCATTTCGTGTAGGCATTACACAATCGAACATATCAATACCTAAAGCAATGTTTTCCAAAATGTTGATAGGAGTTCCAACACCCATTAAGTAGCGGGGTTTATCTTCAGGTAAAATATTGGTTACAATATCACACATTTCGTACATTTCATCATCGGGTTCACCAACCGATAAACCTCCAATAGCATTTCCTTCACGATTAAAAGAAGCTATTTTTTCGGCAGATTGCACACGCAAATCTTTAAATGTGCTTCCCTGAACGATAGGAAAAAGCGTTTGTGAATATCCATACAATGATTCGGTAGTATCAAATCGTTCACAACAACGCTTTAGCCAACGATGGGTCATGTGCATCGAGTTTTTGGCATATTTGTATTCACAAGGATAAGGTGTACATTCATCAAAAGCCATTATAATATCTGCTCCAATAATCCGTTGGATATCCATTACCCCTTCTGGCGAAAATAAATGTTTAGAGCCGTCAATGTGTGAAGAAAAAGTAGCCCCCTCTTCTTTAATTTTTCTTCTGTCGGATAAGGAATACACCTGATAGCCTCCACTATCGGTTAAAATGGGTTTATCCCAACTAATAAATTTGTGCAAACCACCAACTTCCTGCAATACATCTAGTTTTGGACGTAAATAAAGATGATAAGTATTTCCTAAAATTATTTGTGCTTTTATGTCTTCCTCCAGTTCATGCTGATGCACACCTTTAACTGTTCCAGCAGTACCAACAGGCATAAAGATAGGTGTTTTTATCACGCCATGGTCTGTTATAATCGTTCCCGCTCTTGCTTTCGATTTAGCGTCTTTCTTTTCTAATGTAAATTTCATTCAATAATTTTTATCAACTCAGTGTGTTTAAAACTTGGTCAAAGATAATTATTTAGGCACAAGTAAGATGGTACTTTTGGTTAAGTAATTAATAAAAATAAAACTCAATGAACAAAGTGCTGTCTGATCAATTTCTATTTGTAGAATTTAACCAATGGTCAGATTTTGTTGTTGTGCCATTTTTGTTGGCGTTTATTGCTCAACTGGTTTATTATTTAGGTGTTTTTTCTCGTTTTGCATTTACTAAAACAAATGACAATATTAATGAAGATTATAAACCCGTTTCGGTAATTATTTGTGCAAAAAACGAACGAGACAATTTATTGAATTTTCTTCCCGAATTTTTAGCTCAGGATTACCCTGTGTTTGAAGTTATTGTGGTCAACGATAATTCTGTTGATGATACCATTGATGTGTTGAAAGCTTATTCGTTGCAGTATCCAAATCTTAAAATTGTTAATACTCCTGATAACGATAGATTTTATGGAAGTAAAAAATTTGCTTTAACTTTAGGAATAAAAGCTGCACAGTACGAAAATATTTTGTTGACTGATGCGGACTGTAAACCAGTTTCATCGAGCTGGATTAAAACCATGAGCAACTATACTGAGGAAAAAGAAATTGTTTTGGGCTTTGGTGCGTACCAGAAATTACCAGGTTTATTAAATAAATTAATTCGTTTCGAGACCTTATTTACAGCTATTCAGTATTTTTCGTTGGCACTGTGTAAAATGCCTTACATGGGTGTTGGTAGAAATTTAGGCTACAAAAAAGAATTGTTTTTTAAGGTAAAGGGATTTTCAAAACATCAACATATTTTGTCGGGCGATGATGATTTATTTGTTAATGAAGTTGCAAATAAAACCAACACAGTTATAGTTTTCAGTAAAGAATCACACACACTTTCATTACCAAAAACTTCTTTTTCTGCGTGGATAAAACAAAAAAAACGACATTTATCTACCGGAAAGTTATATAAATTTAAACACAAAGTAGTTTTAGGACTTTATCCCTTAACACTTTTAATGTTTATGTGTTGTTTTGCGGTCTTAATCATTACACAAACATCTCTTTATCTAATTCTTGCATTGTTACTGATTCGATATATCATTCAAATGCTTACCTTTAAATTTTCAATTGATAAATTAGAAGGAAAGGATTTGCTTGTACTAACTCCATTTTTTGAATTGTTTTATCTATTTTTTCAACCTATTTTAATAATTTCTAACTTTGTAAAAAAGAACAGCAAATGGAGTTAAATTCAGGTTCAAACTTATCGCCCAAAGCTCAAATTGATTTTGAGTTGGTATTAAAAGCACGTGAATTTAAAGATGAACGAGCTTATGCCGAGTTGATGGATAAATATAGAGACTCTATTTTTTACATGATGCTAAAAATGGTAAAAAATACCGACGATGCCGATGATTTAACCATTGAAGCATTTGGAAAAGCCTTTAACAGATTGCATCAATATACACCAAATTATGCGTTTAGCACTTGGCTTTTTAGAATAGCCACCAACAATTGTATTGATTTTATTCGTAAAAAACGAATGAACACCTTTTCGTTAGATAAAGACATAGATACTGAGGATGGCAAAATGACCATGGATGTTAGAGATGATAGGCTTGACCCGGAGGAAAGAATCATTAGAAAACAAAAAATCCGTATTATGCGGGAAATAGTTGACCAACTAAAACCTCGTTATAAAAATTTGGTGGTGTTGCGTTATTTCAGAGAGTATTCTTACGAAGAAATTGCTGAAGAAACCGATTTGCCTATTGGTACTGTAAAAGCTCAATTGTTTAGAGCAAGGGAGCAGTTGTATGCTTTGATGCATGGTAAAAAAGGAACTTTTTAAAACAAGTAGTTCATGAGGTTAGATGTTTATGAGTTTAGTATTTAACGATCAAACTTCATCCTCTAAACTCATAAACTTCTAAACCTATAAACTTTTTTATAACTTCAAACGTTGAACATAATTTCTAAATACTTTCCCGATTTAACTGAAGAACAAATTGCTCAATTTAAGCAGCTTAAGGATTTGTATAGGATTTGGAACGAGCAAATTAATGTGATTTCACGGAAGGATGTAGATGAACTTTATGTTCGGCATGTATTACATTCATTAGGAATAGCAAAGGTGATTTCTTTTAAAGACTATACTCGAATTTTGGATGTTGGCACTGGTGGTGGTTTTCCGGGTATTCCACTAGCTATTTTATTCCCGAATTGCCAATTTGTGTTGGTCGATTCTATCGGAAAAAAGATAAAGGTAGTCAATGAGGTTGTATCTACTTTAGGATTACAAAATGTAAAAGCCATTAATGCAAGAGCCGAGGAAGTTAAAGGTCAGTTTGATTTTGTTGTAACTCGTGCCGTTGCCCGTATTGATAAATTTATTCCTTGGGTAAAAGGTAAACTTAAACCTGAGGGTTTTAATGATTTAAAAAATGGCATCTTGTTTTTAAAAGGAGGTGATTTGGCAGAAGAAATTGAGAAAAGTGGTAAAAAGGTAGAAATTTTCCCTTTGTCTAATTATTTTAAAGAAGAGTTTTTCGAAACTAAAGTAGTGGTTTATACGAGGGTAAAGAAGTAATCAGTCTCCAGTTCTCAGTTTTCAGTCAACAAAAAACCTCAAACTTTGAACTACAACTTGATCCCAATCACCAAAATATCGTCAATTTGCTCCAATCCATCCATCCATTCAACAATAAAATTATCGAGGTAGTCTTTTTGTTCTTTAATGGAAAGATGTTGAATACCTAAAATTAAATCTTTGAATTTTACGGTCATTAATTTTTTCTTTTTCTGCCCACCAAATTGGTCTACATATCCATCGCTAAACATGTAAATGGTATCGCCTTTTTCTAAAGTTAATTCGTGTTGTTCAAACTCTTGATTGTCCTCAGTAAAACCACCAATAGCAATTTTGGTTGCTTTAATTTCTTCAATAACTTCAGCATTTTTTCTCACAATCCAAAGCGGTCTGTTTGCTCCTGAGTACGAAATACAGTGTTTGTTGTCAGTGGCAAGAGTCGAAATTGAACAAATACTCAAATCCATTCCATCCCTGTTCGATTCGGCAGATTCTGATGATTGGCGTAATGCCGATTTAACACCTCTATTTAATTCCGCCAATATTTTGCCCGGCTCACTTGAAACGTGTACGGCTGCTTTTAATTTTTCATGACCAATTACACTCATAAAAGCTCCTGGAACTCCATGCCCAGTACAATCAACAGATGCTATATGAATTCGACCATCTTCAGCATGTTTGTCGGAGAAAAAGTAAAAATCGCCACTTACAATGTCTTTTGATTTGTAAAGAATAAAACAATCGTTCAAGTAAGCACTAATCTCTTCATGAGGAGGTAAAATTGCATTTTGAATTCGTTTGGCGTACTGAATACTTTGTTCTGTTTCTATATTTTTTTGTTCAATTTCTTTATTTTTATACTCCAACTCCGACTGTTGTGCCAAAATTTCGTTCGATTGTTTTTCTAAAAGAATGTTGGCTTTCTTTTTTTGGCGTAAACTACGGACAACAAAAAATGCAAATAAACACACTAAAAACAAACCACCAATAAGAATATAAAAGTAAAACATCTTTTGCTGGAGTTCCTGTTCTTTTATAGCTTTTTCCCTTTTTGCTAAATTTAATTCTTCGCCTCTTTTAACATTTTCGGCAACCGAAAGCTCCAGATCTTGATTGGTTTTGTTTAATGCATTTTGTTTTTCTTTAAGTTCCAGTTCTTGTATTTTTTTTAAAATAGCTAAATGTTCAATTTCTTTGGTCTTTTTTTCTGCTTCCAACTTTTGTTTTTCAAGAACAACTTTTTGCTGGTCAAATTCTAAATCCCGAATAATTTTTTCTTGCTGGGCGATGGAAAGGTCTTTTATGTTTTTTTCTTGTTCTAGTTTTTGAGTTAATATTTCTGCTTCTTTCTTTCTAATTTCGGCTTCTTTTAGTTCTTGAGTTTGTCTAAGCATAACAATCTCGTTCATTTTCTTCTCCGACTCAATCTTTAAATTTTCTAACTCTAATCGTTTGTTATCTACCGCCACTTGGTTCAATAAAAATTTTGACGATTTTTTGATGCCTTTAACTTGTTTATTAATAAAAGTACGGTACTTCCCATCAGAAGTAAATTTGCCATTTTGCTTTTTAAAATATACTTTACCTGCCGGTTTATTCATTAATAAACTAATAAACTCGCTACCCAATGATTTTGCAATATCAGTGCCCAATGATTTCGTGAAATTATCGTAGAATTTAACTTCCCAATTATTTATTTGATAAACATTAGTATCTGAAATATTGTAAACATCGGTATTTACAAGTATAGATTGTGTGCTATAATTTTCTTTAGAAAAGTAAACGATGTAATCAAAGTTCAACTCTAAATTTAATTGAAAACTACCATCTGTATTGTTAGTAAATTCCTTCGTTTCAAACCCATTTCGTACTACTGAAATGGTTACATTCGCTAAACTTTTTCCAAACAATTCAACTTTTCCTTTTAAAATAAGTTTTGCATATTCGTTAGCTTTTAAAGCAGATTTTTTAAATTTATTTCCTTTTGAATCATAAATAAAATAATCATCAACAAACTCACGATTTTTGGTGTTACCTTCAGCAATTAAATAACCATCAAAATGGTAAAACTTAGCATATTGTGTGGGTTCATCAGGCTTGTAAATAATTTCACTCTGTATTTTGCTGTTGGAATGATAAGTTTTCCAAGTGCCGATAGGGTTGTTGTCTTGATAAAAACCTTCTTCTATAATTTGATTTTCATTGTATTCGTTGTATTGTGCTTCTTTACGATCTTTGCCCAAAAAAATCCACCTGCCTTGTTTTTGATTATTAATGTCAGTAGCATTAATGGTATCCCCTAAATATAAAAAATACGTTTGCAGGATTTGACTTTGAGCAAAATCAATCATCAAGAAAACACAAACTGCTATGAATAAAAACTTTTTCATTTTATTCAAATGTATAATGAATTTTTAAATAATTAAAGTTTTTCTTACGTAAATGATTCTAGTGGGCTATAACAGGCTGAACAATGGGTAAAAGCAGTTCGTTGGCTTGTTTTATATTTTTTACACCTTCAAAAATCAAGGAAAGCTTATTATTACGTTCTTTCATACTACACATTTTGGGATTGGCTTGTATGTATCGTAAAATATTAGTAAAAGCATTGGTTTGGTAAAACGGAGAATCTTGGTTAGTAATAAAATAACCAATCAATTTTTGCTGTTTTAACACCAATTTTTCAAACCCCATTTTTTTGGCTGATTTTCTTAAAATCAAGGCATTAAAAAGTTCGTTGGTTGGTTCAGGAATATCACCAAAACGGTCTTTTAGCTTGAGTTTGTATTGTTCTATTTGTTGTTCGTCTTCCAATTCATCCAACTCACGATAAATGGTTAATCGTTCGGCAATATTAGAAATATAAGCATCGGGGATAAGCAATTCCAAATCGGTTTCCAGTTGACAATCTTTTACAAAATCTTTTTTACTCAATTCTTCGGCATATAATTCCTTAAAGTCGCTTTCTTTCAGTTCTTCAATGGCTTCTTGCAATATTTTTTGATACATATCAAACCCTATTTCAGAAATAAAACCACTTTGTTCGGCACCCAATAAATTTCCGGCACCCCGAATATCTAAATCCCGCATAGAAATTTGAAAACCACTACCCAAATCGGAATATTGCTCAATGGCAGTTAATCGTTTTCGGGCTTCAGGAGTTAGTTCGTGCATTGGAGGAGTTAATAAATAGCAAAATGCTTTTTTGTTTGAACGCCCCACCCTACCCCTCATTTGGTGTAAATCGCTTAATCCGAAATGGTTGGCGTTATTAATGATAATGGTATTGGCATTAGGAATATCCAACCCTGATTCAATAATGGTTGTTGCCACTAAAACATCATATTCGCCATCTACAAAAGCCATCATTTTTTGTTCTAATTCGTCTCCCTGCATTTGTCCGTGGGCAATAAGCACTTTTGCATCGGGGCATAACCGTTGAATCATTCCTGCAATTTCTTTAATATTTTCTATCCGGTTATTTACAAAAAACACTTGCCCATTTCTCGAAATTTCATAGCTAACGGCATCCCTGATTTGTTCTTCGTTAAAATTACTCAATATGGTTTCAACAGGTTGCCGATTGGGTGGCGGAGTGGTAATGTTAGACAAGTCTCTGGCAGCCATTAACGAAAATTGCAACGTTCGTGGTATTGGTGTGGCAGTAAGTGTCAGTGTATCTACATTGGCTTTAATGGTCTTCAATTTGTCTTTTACCGAAACTCCAAATTTTTGTTCTTCATCAATAATCAACAAACCTAAATCTTTGAATTGAACATCTTTACCCACAATACGGTGGGTTCCAATTAAAATATCCACTTGTCCTTTGGCTAATTTTTCTAAGGTTATTTTTTGCTGTTTTGCACTTTTAAAACGGTTGATGTAGTCCACGTTACAAGGGAAATCTTTTAATCGGGCTTTAAACGTTTTATAATGTTGTAATGCCAAAATGGTTGTTGGTACTAGAACAGCTACTTGTTTGTTATCGGCAACAGCTTTAAAAGCGGCACGAATGGCAATTTCGGTTTTTCCAAAACCAACATCTCCACACACCAGTCTATCCATCGGATATTCAGCTTCCATGTCTTTTTTTACATCTTGTGTAGCTTTCAATTGGTCGGGAGTATCTTCATAAATAAAAGAAGCTTCCAGTTCGGTTTGCAGATACGTATCGGGCATAAATTGGAATCCCTTGTTTGCTTTACGCTGAGCATAAAGTTTTATTAAATCAAAGGCAATTTCCTTTATTTTGGTTTTGGTTTTTTGTTTGGTAAGTTGCCACTGATTAGAACCTAAACGATTTATTTTGGGTGGAGTACCATCTTTACCTACAAATTTGGATATTTTATGCAACGAATGGATGTTTACATAAAGCAAATCGTTGTTGGAATAAATAATTCGAATGGTTTCTTGCATTTTTCCATTCACATCAATTTTTTCTAGCCCTGAAAAACGACCGACACCATAATCAATGTGCGTAATAAAATCGCCAGGTTGTAGTCCGTGAATTTCTTTTAGTGTTAACGATTCTCCTTTTTTGCCCGCAGTATCTTTTAGTTTAAAGCGTTGGTAACGGTTAAAAATTTGATGGTCGGTGTAACAACATATTTTCAGGTCTTCATCAATAAATCCATGATGTATGGGCAACAACATGGAACTTACCTGAAATTCTTTACCAATATCTTCAAAAATAGCATGTAAACGTTCTACTTGTTTTATACTGTCGGCTAATAAAATATTGGCAAAACCATTCTTTTTATTGGCTTCTAAATTTTGGTGCAGCAACGTAAAATTTTTATTAAACTCCGGTTGCGGTTTTTGATTAAAAACTATTGACGAAGTACTCGTAAAATAGTTTCTGATTCCAAACTCCAAACAATTTTTGGTTGCTATATCGCTTAAAAATGTTTTTTTATCCAAAAAAAGCTGTTCAGGATTGAGGTGTTTTAAAGGTGAGTTCTCCACTTTTTTATAGGCTTCAACACTTTTTTCGAAAGTTTGCTCTAATTGGTTCGACGTTAAATCAATATCACTGCAAAATATCAAAGTGCTTTTTGGAAGAAATTCTAAAAAAGACTCCCGGCTTTCTGTGGTTAAAGTTGTTTGAAGGTTAGGAATAATGCTGATTTTATCGAAATTTTTTATGCTTAGTTGCGAAACAGGATTAAACGTTCGGATGGACTCTATTTCGTTACCAAAAAACTCAATTCGGTAAGGATAATCATTTGAAAAAGAAAAAACATCAACAATACCACCTCTTACCGAAAACTGTCCAGGTTCTATAACGAAATCTTCACGTTCAAAACCATATTCGTAAAAAACTTCATTCATAAATTCGATGGTCAACTCTTCTCCAACACCAATTTTTAAGGTGTTTTTTTCTAAGTTTTTTTTTGTTACCACTTTTTCGGCAAGTGCATCGGCATAAGTGACAATAATTTTGGGTGAGGATGGGTTTGAAAATAAATTTAAAACCTCCGATCGTAACAATACATTGGCATTGTCTGTTTCATCAGTCTGGTAAGCCCTTTTGTACGAGGCAGGAAAAAAACAAACTTGTTCTTCGCCAACAATGCTTTCTAAATCGTTTAACAGGTAGGCTGCTTCTTCTTTATCATTTAAAATAAAGAGTTGAGGCAAAGGAAATTTTTGAAAAACGGAGTTAGCAATAAATGCTACCGAAGAACCAACTAGCCCTTTTAAATACAACTGTGATAGCGTATTGTTTTCTAAACTCTTAACAATAGCTTTTACTTGATTTGAGTCGGTAAATATTGATTTTAACTCGGGGATTTTCATCTTCGCAAAATTAACATATTAAATGTTAAAAAAAGGAGTGTATGACAAA
Source organism: Bacteroidota bacterium (assembly GCA_016183805.1). GTDB lineage: Bacteria > Bacteroidota > Bacteroidia > Flavobacteriales_E > Vicingaceae > Vicingus. Next base: position 1,689 of record JACPDX010000075.1, on the reverse strand, counting down.
TTGCACACTACTAATATTTCGCCTCGCCAGTTGGCGGAACTTGAATAGCTTCTTGTATATAATTTCTACCAATACTATATGCTCGAATGTGTTAGCGTGGGCGGTAAAATTGCTTATCCGATAACCCTGTTTCAAGCGTCCGCTTGGAACATTCTTAATTTTGAAATCACAAGCGGGCGCTTGCGATAGATGTGGGGGAGTTATACTTTCTCAGTGAACCTTTCTGTTTTGAATCCAAAGTCTTTTTCGCCAACTATAGTTATTTCCTGCAGATTAGGTGAAAAAATAATTCTTTTAAATCCATTGTTGCCGTTAACCGGTTGTAATTGTTCCCAAACAATCATTCCGTTTCTTTTAGAATCCATTGTAACTTCACCTGTCCATACTTCTATACTTTCGGGAAGATAAGGGGTTCCAGCAGACGGTTTATCGCCATATTCGAGAAGTGTTGTTACTTTGATATCGAATCGTTTTTCATTAAGATGAAAAAGCTCACATGTCACGAATATTTTACCATTGCTTATTATTTTACCCTCTAGCCAATATCGAATATATTTTCCTTCAAGAGGTTTAAACTCGTTATTTAATTTTCGCCTTTCAATTTCATTCGACATGTATGCATACGCAAAACTTGTCGCGATTCCAATTGCAAATCCTAAAACTATTTCAAATGGATTTAATTGGCAAAACCAATTTTGTATCGTTTGATCTGTCATGTTATATATAATGACCCATAACAAGCAGATATTATGCATATGTATCATATCTGCCATATTTTCACCCAAATATACACAAAAAAGAAAGCCGTTAAACTTTCGAATAACGGCTCTCAATTAAACTTAAAACTTACTACATTACGCTGTTTGTTGTCATGTCGAACAATATTTTACAAGTTGTTGTCATGTCGAAAAATATTTTACAAGTTGAGGAACGAAGCTTAGTAAAATGAAGTTGAGACATCTTTTTGGTTAGGTTCGGGATGTAAATTGGAGTTGTGAAAAAGAAGATTTCTCGTCTACGTTTTTCTATCCCAACAAGTTGGAATGAAAAACTTTGCTCGAAATGACATAAAGGGCGAGGATTTCAATTCGTTGTCATGTCGAACGATATTTTACAAGTTGAGGAACGAAGCTTAGTAAAATGAAGTTGAGACATCTTTTTGATTATGATCTAAAAATTTCATCATTATAAAAATCCCAATTAGGATTTATTTGTTCAATCAGCCATTCTTTTTTCTTTCTGCTCCAATTTTTTAATTGTTTTTCTCTGTCGATTGCATGAAGAATGGAATCAAATCTTTCAAAATAAATTAAATTGTAGCAATAATATTTTCCAGCAAAAGTTTGAGGTTTTCCTTTATTTTCTTGATGTTCAAACAATCTTCTTTTTAAATCATTGGTTACACCAATGTATAATGTAGTTTTACTCGGGTTGGTTGTAATATAAATATAATAATTATGCTGCATAGGCTCAAAAATAAGAAGATATTTCGACTGTATTTTTCTATCCCTCATTCTTCAGAATGAAAAATTTTGCTCAATATGACATGGAGGACGAGAATGAAAAACTTTGCTCGAAATGACATAGAAGATGCTGTAAGTTTTCTTTAGATTCAACAAAATGTACACAAAAAAGAAAGCCGTTAAACTTTCGAATAACGGCTCTCAATTAAACTTAAAACTTACTTAT
>JACPDX010000074.1 GCA_016183805.1 Bacteroidota bacterium | reverse complement strand
CTCAATATTAAAAAGCATGATATCTGCAACTAAATAATTGTCAACTCCTAATTGTATAAAGTGTTTAATAATATTTTGGGCAACTGAACGTCTTGTTTTCGGCTTTCGTGAATTTACAGGAAAATACTCTTTTGATATTTTAAATTTTGCATCTTCCAACAATTGGTCTTCTTTGGGTTTAAACACAAAATTGTAAAAGGTTTTCACCTCATTAAATCGGTCGTACAAATCAAGCACTTGTTCTTCTAATTGCTTTTTTTTAAGCGATGCTAAATATATTTTTAAGTCTTTTTTACTCATACTTCTTCTCTTGTCGCTTTTCTTGAAGCTCTATCGACCAACATAAACAATTTATCCAAGTCATTTTTTTCTGATGAAACAGAATGCCCTTCTAATTTAATGAATTCGCAGTTTAATGTTGATGTAATTTTATAAAATACTCTGTACAGTTCATGATTATTGAGTTGTTTTCCGTTCCCCGAATAAAAATTGTTTTGTTCCAACTTAAATTTTCTGTTCGGCAAACCCATTATATTTTGCGAATCGGTATAAATTTTAATTTTTTGATTTTTATCTTGAATTTCGTTTAAAGCCCAAAGCAAGGTTTCCAGCTCTAGTTTGGTTGACGAAGTATTTTCAAATCGTTTCAACTTAACTTTTGGTACCGCACTTTGTATTTCACTTGAATCAACTATTAAATATGCTCCAAAACCTACCTTCGTTTTTGTATTCACACTTCCATCAGTAAACAAAAGAACGTGATTTGACATGTTAATTTCTTTTGTATTTTTTGTTGTAATTTTTATCTCCTTTGGTTTTTGGTTTTTTATACTTTTTAGCCAAAGTTCTGTGGTAAGAACCACCTAAATTTACTTTTTTGTTCTTTTCGCTCTTTTCATGAAAGCCCTCACCATGTCCTTCTAATTTTAAGTTACGGTTGTGGTTTTCTCCAACCTTAGTTTCTTCTTCAGCCAATAGTTGTTTCGAAATTTCAACTTCGGTAGGAAATTCTATTTGTGGAATTTTGTACGACATCAATGTTTCTATCGCTTCCTTACCTTTCTCTTCCATTTCAGTATAAAACAATATAGAATGACCTAATTTTTCTGCCCTACCCGTTCGTCCAATCCGGTGCATGTAGTTTTCAGGATAAATGGGCGTATCAATATTAATAACATGTGTTACATTGTCTAAATCTAACCCTCTTGCCATTACATCGGTTGCAACCAATATTCTACTTGTTCCGGATTCAAATCGTTCAATAGATTTTGCTCGATAATTTTGAGTTTTATTGGAATGAATTACACTAATTCCAGTCCCTAATTCTTCTTCTAAACTTTCATATAATTTGTCGGCATTTTTTTTACTGGCAACAAACACCAACACTTTGCTAAATGTTTCTTCGTCTTTAATTAAATGGGCTAATAAATTGAGTTTAGTATAAAAATTTTTAACCGAGTAACATTGTTGTTCAATATTCTCCAATCGAGTACCGCTTACAGCAATGGAGATTTTTGTGGGAGAAACAAAAAAATCATCAATTAATATATCTACTTCTTCAGTCATAGTAGCCGAAAACATAATATTCTGACGACGTTCAGGCAAAAGTTCAAAAATATTAGTCAGTTGAAAACGAAATCCTAAATCCAACATCACATCCACTTCATCAATTACCAATTTTTTTATCGATTTTAATTGAAGTGAACTGTTTAAGGACAAATCGTACAACCTTCCAGGAGTTGCAACAACAATATCAGTACCCTCTGCTGCCTGTATTTTTTGGTTATTGATGTTTGTTCCACCATGTATTCCAAGCACTCTAACATTCAAATACTTAGCGTAACTTTCAATTTGTTCCACCATTTGGGTTACTAATTCAATAGTTGGCACAAGAATTAGAATTCTTGGAGGGATTTGTTTCGAGAATTTTAATTCTTGCAACAAAGGAAGCATAAAAGCCAATGTTTTACCTGTTCCAGTTTGAGAAATACCTACCACATCTTTACCGGAAAGAATAACAGAAAATACTTCTTGCTGAACAGGAGTTGGTGTTTTAAAACCCAAATCATCGACTGCACGAAGTAATGGTTTTGAAAGGTTAAGGTTTTTGAAGGTATTCATCTAAAAAAAATATTAAGTGCAAAGTTAAGATATATAATCCAACTGTTTAATAGGATATAATTTGTCTATAAAATGCTAACTTTAACCTGTAATTAATTATTTTGAAAATTAAAATATATACAGCCATTTTTGAATCTCCTTTGGGGATTATCACCATTGGATCAACTACAAAAGGGCTTTGTTTATTAGAATTTGATGACCAAAAACGAATTGAAAGTCATTTTATTCAATTTAATAAATATTGCGAGGTTGAAGTCATTGAAAAAGAATCTGCTATAATCAAAAGAACCAAACTTCAGTTGGAAGAGTATTTTAGCAACAAGCGAACAATTTTTGATGTACCGTTAGATTTAGTAGGCACAGAATTTCAAGTGAGTGTATGGAACGAATTACTAAAAGTGCCTTTCGGTTCTACTCGAAGTTATAAAGAGCAAGCCATTGCTGTTGGCAATTTAAAAGCCATCAGAGCTGTTGCTACTGCTAATGGCGAAAACCGAATCTCGATTATTATTCCTTGTCACCGAATTATTGGTTCCGATGGAAGTTTAACCGGTTATGGTGGTGGAATTTGGCGTAAACAACAATTACTTGAATTAGAATCTACTCAAACAAAATTGTTTTGATTGGTAAAAAGGGTATATTTGGTAAACGTATAATTGAAATAAGTTTGCTGATACACTTATTTGGTTAATAAAACAAATTCAGATAAAATGGGCACCGAAAGAGAAATAAAAAATTTACTTACTCAACTAGGAGTAACAGAAGAAGAAATAAATATCCTCTCTTATGAAAGTTCTATTGAATATTTAAAATTTCATCACGGAAAAATATATGGTGCATCTTCAATTTTATTTTTAGGTTTTGATGAAAATGAAACCAAAGAGTTATCTAAAAAAGCAGAAAGAAGTTATCTTCGTGTAAGTAAAAAAGTATCTCCGAATCTACGATTTATCTGTACAACAGATAAAGTGGACCTAAAGAGAATTGAAAAAGCTAAGGAGTTTGGGGCTAAAGAAATTAGTAAAAATCTTTTTGATTTAGTCTGTGCAAATAATGATTATAATCTTCTCAACGACAGTCTTTTTTTCGACTCTTCAATCCCTAAAAATGTACATATTGCTAAACCTCTAAGTAATTTTAATATAGATGTAGAGGTTGACAGTCTTTCGCTTACAGACAACAAAAAATATACCGTAAACATTCATCAACAAATATGTTCTTGTAGAGACTTTAAAGACAAAAACAGAGACAAATATAAAATTGGAGACCTCAGAAGATTATGTAAACACTTAATTCATGAATACCGAGAAAGTTTTGGAACAATTGGACTACCTGATTTCAATAAATTTATCATTAAAACTGGTTATCCTCTATACGAAAAATTCGAATATTTAACTCTTGAGAACATATCACAACCTGTTATTGTAAACTTCAACCCAGCTGAAGATTGGTGTAATATTTACATCCAAAATGAAAAAGGTATTTTTACTAAGTATGGTTACTCATCAAGTGAAGAACGATTTTCATATGATGAAAAACCTCACGGATTTGTTAAAGAATTAAGAGAAAAACTTAAATTTTTAAAAAGTAAATTATCTGACAATAAGGTTTCTCAAACTGCCATAAAAACATCTAGTAGTTCTACTAAAAATAAAGCTCAAGCTAATCTAAAAGAAGCACAAGGTTGTTCAAGTGTATTATTATTCTCATTCGTAATTGCAATTGTTTTTTATTTCATATCCTAAGTATTATTAGGATAAATTCAATCATACATCAAAAAACTTTCTTAAAGTTTGACGATTATTTATATTAAATACACTAAAACATAATTTATGTTAAAAACAAAATATAAAGCTTTAACATCAATTCAAGAATGGTAAAATCAACGATACAAGCAAATAAAATACTAAAACTAATTGAACAAGGAGATTCAATTTCTTCTGTGAAAGAAAAGACTTCATCTTCAAAAGATGAATGGTTTAAATACAGTTCGAAGGCATATTATCTACATCTAACAAAGGTTAAAAAAGAAAGAAAAGGCGTTGAAAAGAAGAGGCATGTTTCTGCTACACCTAATAATCAAATACTGGAAATAATAGATTTAAATGAAATACTTGCTGATTACGCTCTTTTACTACCTATTTTTTCAACCAATGGAGAATTTCTTGCAATAAAAGATTTAATTAATAATTTACCATCATCAGAACCAGAAATAATCAAGATTATAGGGAAAATAACCCTCCATCCAAGACTAAGAGCACTTCAAAAGAAAGGACGTTTTGAACAATTTGAGCACTTCAAAATTTTCTCAAAATTGCTTGATGCTGCTTTATTATCTTACTATCGAACGAACTTTATTAGTTGTTATTTAACTCTTTTACCAATTATTGAAGGGGTAATAATACGATGGATGGGGCATACTAATTTAGACCCTAAACCAGAATTTGAAGATGTTAGAAAATTCTTTAAAAGGTCTGCACAACGTCAACCTTGCCCACACAATGTTCTTTTTCATAATGTCTATATAAGAGCATGCGACAAAATACTGAATGAACATTTTTATAAACCAACGACAAGCGGAGATTCATGGGCTAATTTTAATAGACATGTTGCCTCACATTTACTGAATGATGAACAATTTGGAACAAAGGATAATTGTATTCGCCTGTTTATTTTACTCGATGTTATGACCGAAATATTTCTTTACGAAGCACGAATTAATGACCCTAGATTTAGTGTAAGAAATGACCAAATTGAAGATGACATTAAATTATTTGGTACAGTTATTCTAGATAACACTGTAAAAACTCCTGAACAAATCATACTTGGAACGGGATTTTCAGATTTAACAATATAGCTAACATCATGTATGAAAACATGCTGTTGTAGTTATGAATCTTTGCAGTTTACACCACAGCTCAAGCCAGTAGAATAAGTTGCTAGATTGTGTACTTTTCATAGATATATTGTTCCATTCCTAAAAAGCTTCCTATATCAATTTAATTTATCAAAAACGGTTAATTTTACCAGATGTTCAAATTTGTTTTACCACTCTTTATTTTAATTTTTTTTGCTTGCAACTCTGCAACCGATAAGACCATTGAACAAACCACCGTTAAAGTTGATTCGTTAACAACTAATCATCTACAAAAACCTGTACTGGAAGAAAAAGTAGATTTAATTACGGATGAAAATGTTATCGAAAAATTATTAAAATACGGCGAAGAAAATCCTGAAACCATTCTGAAAATATATACTACCAAAGGGCAACTAAAGGTTCGTTTATTTAAAGACACACCACTACACCGAGCCAACTTTGTGATGATGGCTAAAAAAGGATTTTTTGAAGGTTCAGTATTTACTCGTGTGGTCAAAAACTTTATGGCACAAGGTGGAGGAACATACAATGATGAGCAAGTTGAAATCAAAAAACAGATTGGTAATTACACCATTCCTAATGAAATAAGTAAAAATCGGTTTCACAAAAAAGGTGTCTTAGGTGCTGCTCGTGGTTATTTAGCAAATCCCGATAAACGCTCCGACCCTTTTGCTTTTTATTTGGTTGAAGGCACTACCTATAACGAATCGGCACTTGATCATTATGAGTATGAAAACAAGTACAAATACACTTCAACTCAACGGGATTATTACAAAACCAATACAGGTGCTGCCCACATTGATGGAGAGCATACCGTTTTTGGTGAAATTATTGAGGGTTTTAATGTTGTTCCTAAACTTACCGGCGTTAAAACCGATAGTAGAGATTGGCCACACGATGATATTTTAATCGAGAAAGTAGTGGTGATAAAATAAAAAAGTTGGGCACGTTTCATTAATTTAGGTATTTTTTACGATTGAGCATCCAACAATTAATATTGATTCATCATCATCTATCCTCAATATTATAAATTTCATGATTTTTATTGAAGATGATTTTTATCATTTAAAATATACTGAAAATGTTTAAATTCGTGGTAAAATTATGTTATGCAACATCAAATTAAAGTTCGAATAAAACAAGAACTCAAAAGAAATCCGGAATGATTGATAACTTTTAATTTATAAATTATCAATTTTACATCATCAATTTTCAATTAATTTATGCCAAGATATCACCAATTAGGTAACATCCCTCACAAACGACACACTGTTTTTAAGAGTCCTGAAGGTAAATTTTATTACGAAGAACTTTTTGGAACAGTAGGTTTTGATGGCATGTCATCATTATTATACCACACCCAACGACCTACTCAGGTTAAAGAAGTGTTAAAATCATATTCGGTTGCACCAGTAGCTGCCATCGAAAAAAACATGAAATCGATTAGTTTAAAGGGCTTTGATTTACCTGCTAAAAACGATTTTTTAGAAAGTAGAGTTCCTGTGTTGTTTAACTCCGATTGTATCATTGTTTTAGCTGCACCAAAAAAATCGTTAACTGATTATTTTTATAAAAATACCGATTCGGATGAAGTTATTTTTGTTCATAAAGGAACAGGCAAACTAAGAACTCATTTAGGAAACATCGATTTTGAATATGGCGATTATTTGGTTATTCCACGAGGAATGATTTACCAAATTACTTTTGATACAGAAGACAATCGTTTGTTTATTGTCGAATCAAAACATCCTGTTTATACCCCAAAACGCTACAAAAACTGGTTCGGGCAACATTTAGAACATTCACCGTTTTGCGAAAGAGATCTTCATCCTCCTTACGAATTGGAAACACACGATGAAAATGGTGAGTTTGTGGTTAAAGTAAAAAAACAAGATACCATGCATGAATTTGTTTATGCAGCACATCCGTTTAGTGTGGTAGGTTGGGATGGTTATAATTTTCCATACAAATTCTCCATCCACGATTTTGAACCAATAACCGGGCGAGTGCATTTACCGCCTCCAATTCATCAAACGTTTGAAACTGCTGCATTTGTAATTTGTTCTTTTGTTCCTCGTTTGTACGATTACCATCCGCAAGCCATTCCTGCACCTTATCATCACAGTAACATTGATTCGGACGAAGTGTTGTACTACGTTGATGGTGATTTTATGAGTAGAAACAACATTGAAAAAGGACAAATTACATTACATCCTGCTGGTATTCCACATGGACCACACCCTGGAGCAATGGAACGCAGTATCGGGCAAAAAGAAACTCAAGAGTTGGCCGTAATGGTGGATACTTTTAAACCATTAATGGTAACACAACAAGCTTTAGACATACAAGATGGAACTTATTTTCAATCTTGGTTAGAGCATTAATATATTATTTTTAAAAAGAATTTAGTCATGAAAAATATAAAAAACGTAGAATACGGATTAGAAAAAATATTTGAAGGAGCACAAGATTTCCTCCCACTGTTAGGTACTGATTATGTGGAGTTTTATGTAGGAAATGCAAAACAATCGGCACATTTTTACAAAACTGCTTTTGGTTTTCAATCGCATGCATACAAAGGGTTAGAAACAGGTTGCAAAGAATATGCTTCGTATGTATTAAAACAAGATAAAATCCGCTTGGTTTTAACCACTCCATTAAATTCAAACTCTCCAATTAACCAACATTTAGCCAAACACGGTGATGGGGTTAAAGTAATTGCATTGTGGGTGGAAGATGCAAAAAAATCGTGGGAGGAAACCACCAAAAGAGGAGCAAAATCATTTATGGCTCCAACCATTGAAAAAGACGAGTTTGGCGAAGTGGTTCGTTCAGGAATTTATACTTATGGTGAAACTGTTCACATTTTTGTTGAACGAAAAAACTACAACGGTGTATTTTTACCGGGTTATCAAAAATGGGAATCAACTTATAATCCAACCCCGGTAGGGTTAAAATTTATTGACCATATGGTGGGCAATGTGGGTTGGGGAGAAATGAACCAATGGGTAAAATGGTATGAAGATACCATGGGTTTTGTAAACTTTTTATCGTTCGACGACAAACAAATTCATACTGAATACTCGGCTTTAATGAGTAAAGTAATGAGTAACGGTAATGGTCGAATAAAATTTCCGATTAACGAACCTGCCAAAGGCAAGAAAAAATCGCAAATTGAAGAATACTTAGATTTTTATGAAGGTCCTGGTGCACAACATATTGCTGTGGCAACCAATGATATTATTAGCACCGTAACAGAATTAAGAGCAAGGGGAGTTGAGTTTTTATCGGCCCCTCCTCACGAATATTATTTGGATATACCCAATAGATTGGGCAAACACATGCAAATGATGAAAGAAGATATTGCTGTTTTAGAAAAATTAAGTATTTTAGTCGACGCAGATGAGGAAGGATATTTATTACAAATATTTACCAAACCTGTAGAAGATAGACCAACATTATTTTTTGAAATTATACAACGCATGGGAGCTCAAGGTTTTGGTGCAGGTAATTTTAAAGCATTGTTTGAATCTATCGAACGAGAACAAGAAAAAAGAGGTACACTTTAATTATAAATCATTAAAAACTAAACAACTATGAATAAAAATAAATTAATAGCCCTTTTAATTATTGCGGTTATCATATTACTACCATTTCGTTCTGCATTTATTAATTTTTCGGTTGAAACTCAATTGTTACAAGCTTTATCTATGGCTGTAACCATTATTGGTGCTTGTATTGCCATTTTATTGTACAATAAAGGAGCTGAACAATCTAATCATCATTGATTATAGTTTGAATGCCCGCCTCCTGACAAACGATCAAGTAATAAATTGGCTACAGCTAGCTAATTTAAATTAAGAACACATCCTAGACGGTTATCAGAAAAAATGTTGAAGAACTGTATTGTACTTTATTATTGGTATAATTGGCAAATTAAATTTAGATAGTAATTTTACACGGTAATTATCTTGTTTACAACCTATACAAAAAAGTTCAATTAATATGGACAAAACAGCTTGGTATAAAAATTATTTAGAAATAAAAACTGATTTTGAGGAGGGTAATAATCTAAACTCTCGACATAGAGCTTGGTTTAATTATCAAAGGAGTAAAAAATTTAAGTTAACTCCCAAACAAGAAAGCCTTTTGGATGATTTAAGTGTTTTGATAGGCAGGGATTGGAGAAAAGAAACTTATAAGGTGGTAAAAGTTAAAATAGACAGGAAGAGGAATACAATAAAAGGATTCGGAGAGAGATTAAAAGAAACCCGAATGAAAAGTGGGTATAATCTAATTATTGATTTATCCAAAGAAACAAAAATTGCTTGTAGCACATTAAGAGATTGGGAGAACGAAATCTCTATTCCTTCATGTGATAGATTAGTTACACTGTGTGTTAAATTATCTGTTTCAGCAGACTATTTGTTATTTGGAAAAAAACAAGCTAAATAAACTGCGTTGAATCTGAAATTCATTAAAAAAATAGGCGTTAGAATCTAACCTTTTTGAGTAAGCTGCAGAAACAATACCTCCGGCATAACCTGCTCCTTCACCGCAAGGATACAAACCTTTCAGTTCGGTATGTTCTAACAGTTCCTTATCTCTAGGAATTTTAACAGGCGAAGACGTTCTGCTTTCTACGGCAACAATAATAGCATCTTTGGTTAAAAAGCCAATAATTTTTTTGCCAAAATCTTTTAAACCTTCTTGTAAAATATAAACTATTTTTTTTGGTAAAATTTGATGTAAAGGAGCTGAAATTACACCCGGATGATAAGAGCAAACTGGAAGTGTAACAGAGGTTTTATTGTTGATGAAGTCTATCAATCGTTGTGCTGGTGCAATTTGTCCGAAATTGGTGTTCTCGTTGTTTTGTCCACCAATAAAAACGGCTCGTTCAACCGATTCCTGAAACTTTAATCCGGCTAATGGTCCAAAAGCCTTAAAGGGTTCTAAGTCTTCTTGTTCAACAGTTACCACAATACCCGAATTGGCAAAAGGGTTGTTCCGTTTGGATGGCGACCAACCATTGGTTACAATTTCACCCGGAGCAGTAGCACAGGGAGCAATAATTCCACCGGGACACATACAAAACGAAAAAACACCCCTATTTCCAACTTGATGAACCAATTTATAAGATGCAGGAGGTAAAAACTCGCTTCGTTCCTCGCAATGGTATTGAACTTTATCAATTAAGGTTTGAGGGTGCTCAACCCTTACACCAAGAGCAAAAGGTTTCGATTCTATCAACGCTTTTTTTTTGGTGCAATAAATAAAAAATATCTCTTGC
>JACPDX010000073.1 GCA_016183805.1 Bacteroidota bacterium | reverse complement strand
TCCTCCGGACAAACCGGAACAACTGTTAATACCCACGGAGAAAACGTGTTTTGCCCAATAAATGGACCAGCTATACCAACACCTGTTGTAACACCTAAGCTACCCAATCCTACTTGAGCATCCCAAGCAGTACCATTCCAGTGTTGTGTTTTTACGGTATCATTTGGATTTACTGTTGTGTTTTCAATTCCTCTATAAGAAAAAGTTAAATCGGCAGTTGCAGAAGCCTGTATATCCCAAAATCTATCAATTGCGAATAAAGTAGAATCGGCTGTGCCAAACATGTTGGTTACCGCTCCTACATTGGTAGCTGCAGGTTTTGGAAAATTTTGTACATCGGTAAACCAGGTTGATAATTGTACATCACTCGCTCCTGCAGTTGTTTTATTAAATGTAAAAGGGATGTAATCGGCTGCATTTCCCCCTACTCCAAATGGAAAAACATAATTTCCGGTATTGGTTCCTGCTACCCATTTTATATAATGGTATTGATTTTCGGAATTGATATGGCCGCTATTACGAACAATACCAGAAGGATTAGATTGATTAACAACAATATAAATAGGTGTCGCAGCAGTTCCTCCATTTAAAACCGTTACTGCACCATTCAGAATTAATGCATTGTTCTGAGCGTTTATTGAAATGAAATTCATCAATAATACCGCTAATACTATTATCTTTAATAAGATTGTTTTTTTTGAATTCATCTTAATGTTTTTATTCTGATTCAAAACTCATCTTTTTTATCCATGATTCCAATAACCGGCTCAGTTGAACTTGAGTTTTCCTGCTTAGATTTTTTAGTTTTCTTACTCTCATTTTTTTTTATAGCATTTTCTAATACTGGCTTCTCGGTTGTACTTTTTTCACTTTCATTATTATTTTTCACTTCAGAAGTGTTAGATAAAACAGGTAAATTAATGTTCTGAGACTTTACACCTAATGCAAGTATGACTGAGAAAACTATTGTTAATAAAAATTTAATCATGGCAGAAATATTTTATTTATTTGTGTAATATTTTCAAAACAGAATTTATTATTGTACAACTGACAATGACATGTGATGCCCATCTAAAGTTGGATTAATAACTGCATCATAAGTTCCTAGAATACCATCCCGCTGTCCTTGAACAGACAAAGTATAACTTGTTCCAATAGTCAATCCAGTAATATACCTCGTATAGGTGCAACTCCATGGCGTTATTGTTCCATTTACATCATCATAACTTTGTATTTTTGTCTGAGTAGTACCAAGTGTTGTTCCCCCATTCCTAATTCTAAACTGAACATATGCCATAGAATTAGTGTAACCATACCCTGAGGCAGAGAAGACCACTAATGCAGAAGTAGTTTGTGCTGTAAATGAAAAAGACATCCCTGTAACATTTGCCCAAGCTAATGTATTTACTGTATATGATGCTCCAAGAGTAATACCATTCATGTAAGTAACACCATTAGTACCATTTGTTCCATTTGTTCCGGCAGTACCGGCAGCACCATTACAAACATAAGTTGTAGCAGTAACTTCACCTGCTTCTAAAATACCACTAAGGTCGGTATCCAAACCTGTTTCAACTTTAATACCGCCATCAGGACAGTTTATTCCTGGAGCTTCTACGGTATTGTTGGTTAAACTAACCAAACCATCCGTACCGTTAGTCCCGTTAGTCCCGTTAGTACCAGCAGGCCCGGCACAATCCAGAGCATCCCAGTTACCGTCTAAGTTTATATCTTCACTAGCATCCTGAACTCCATTCCCATTGGCATCCCAGCAGTTTAACCCATCGATACCATTTGTTCCGTTAGTACCAGCAAGTCCAGCAGGACCTTGTGGTCCTAATGCTTGAACCCAAGCAGCACCATCATAATACCAGTAACCAACAGCACCACCTGTCATAGCAGCATTGGTATTATATACCAGCAAACTAGTTGCCGGAGCTGGTATGGTAACTACATCGGTGGTAGATGTTAAACTTACTCGGGGAACTAAAAGTCCTTTATTTGTATAATCAATATCTAACCCAGCAGAGTTATCTGGCAATGCTCCTGTTGAATTAATTCCCACATTTTGCGAAAGAGCGAAAAAAGTAGAAGAAATAAGGCTTATCGAAAATAATAGCTTTTTCATATTTTTTAGTTTTTATGGTATGAGCTTGATTTTTAACTTTTTAATAAAACGAAGGTAATCAATTTAGATGTATAATTGTTACGACTTCCTTTTTATTTTAGTCTTGACGTAAATAGTTGAAATAAAGTTGCATAAAGTAAGCAGAAAAAACCCACCTTAATTATTAATTTAAGATGGGTTTCTAAATTTGCACTAACTAAACAGAAAAGTTTATTTAAGGAGGTAATGATAAATCAAAAGTAGCTCCGATAGCATCTAAACAATGTTAAAGCAGCGTTAACAAATGTTAAAAAGTGTTAAACCACAACAGGTTATAAGCTTAAAGGGTAATTTTGTTTAAATGAAGAAAAAATTCATCTATATATTGATTGGAGCAATTACCACTGCTTTAATTGGTTTCATTGCCATTCAATTTTATTGGATAAATAGTGCTATAGCTCTTAAAGAGGATGAATTTTTTCGTGATGTAAAATCGGCAATGTACGCTGTTACCAACAAATTAGAAAAAATTGAATCGTTAAATAGGATTAAAATTTATCAGGAAAACCAAAAATTATTTAACGAAAAAGCAGCTTTGTTGTATTCTTCTCTTCAGAATCCAAACATGGATTCTACTGCTATTTTTGAAGAAAATGGAGTAAAATACAGAGTAAATGAACAAAAGAAAACTACTTCTGATGGAAACATTTATCAAAAAACAATCTCTTCTATATCTGAAAATGGTAGTTCTGGAGTGCATTTTCGTATTGGTTATCAGGGAAATTTAAACACTACAATCATTGAAGATTCTATTTTATCTTTTAAACAAAATGAAAAGCTGATGTTGTTAGATGATATGCTTAAAAATTTGTATCAAACCAATAAATATAAAACCATTTTAGAGCGTATCGATTCACATATACTGGATTCACTATTAAAACTAGAATTCTTAAATAGAGACATTACCGCTAAGTTTGAATATGCCATTTTTGATTATGATGGAAATGCACTTCTCGCAGACTCTGTAAACAATATTAATAAGATACGACAATCTAGCTTTTATGCACAATTATTTCCTAACGACATGTTAGAAATACCTCACTTTTTGAGCATTTATTTTCCTCACCAAAAAAGCTATCTTTTAAAAACCATGTGGGCTATTTTATTCGCCTCCATTTTACTTTTAATAATCATCATTTTTGCATTCACTTACACTATTCAAACCATTTTTAAACAAAAAAAATTATCAGAAATAAAAAATGATTTTATCAGCAACATGACACACGAGTTAAAAACTCCTATTTCAACAATATCATTAGCCTGTGAAGCTTTAAATGATAAAGACATTACTAACCCTACTACAAAAACTAATTACATTAATATGATTAGTCAAGAAAACAAACGTTTAGGACTATTGGTGGAAAGTGTGTTAAAAAGTGCTACTTGGGATAAAGCAGATTTAAAATTAAAATTAGAAGAATTTAACCTACATGATATTATTAATGGAGTTGTTAATAACATTTTAATTCAAGTTACAAGCAAAAATGGAACGATAATAAAAAACTTAAACGCAAACGTTTCAACTATTTTTGCCGATAAAGTTCATATCACCAACATGATTTACAATTTGCTTGATAATGCTAATAAATATACTCCAAGCAACCCCGAAATAATAATCAGTACCGAAAATATCCGACAAGGAATTTTAATTACGGTTTCTGATAATGGCATAGGAATTAAAAAAGAAAATTTCAATAAAATTTTCGAAAAGTTCTATCGCGTTCCTACAGGAAATGTACATAACGTAAAAGGTTTTGGCTTAGGATTAAGTTATGTAAAAGCTTTAATTGAAAAACACGCTGGTGAAGTTCAGATAACCAGCGAGCTTGGAAAAGGCTCTAGTTTTAACATCTATTTACCATTCGATTCAACTCTAAAATAAGTTTATAAAAACCATGTTTCACCAATACAAACAATTAAATTTAAAGCCATGAGTAAAAATTCAACCAAAATACTTTTAGCAGAAGACGATACCAATTTAGGAAATCTGTTGTCGGATTATTTACGAGCAAAAGGTTATGAAACAGTTTTAGCCTCAAATGGTAATGAAGCTTTTAATTTATTCGCCAAAGGCGGCTTTAATCTTTGTTTGTTTGATGTAATGATGCCTATTAAAGATGGGTTTACATTGGCAAAAGATATTAGAAAAATTGATGAGACTATTCCTATTATTTTCTTAACGGCAAAATCCATGAAAGAAGATACGCTTCAGGGGTTTCAATCGGGTGCCGACGACTATATTTCAAAACCTTTTAGTATGGAAGAACTTTTAGCAAGGATTAATGCTGTTTTAAGAAGAACCTCTCCTCAAACCAAAGAAGAAATTTCTCCTATTTTTAACATTGGTAATTATATATTTGACTACCAAAAAAGGATACTTTCCATAAATAACATCGAACAAAAATTAACTTCAAAAGAAAATGAGCTTTTACGTTTACTTTGCTTAAATCAAGGAAAAATGCTTGACAGAACTTATGCTTTAAAAGCTATTTGGGATGACGATAATTATTTTAACGCCCGAAGTATGGATGTTTATATTGCCAAACTTCGAAAACACTTGAGTGAAGATAAAAATATTGAAATAATGAACGTACATGGCAGGGGCTTTCGGTTCTTTGTTCATGAATAAAGTTATTTCTTTGATTTTTGTCATATAAAATACCCATAATCTTTGTACATTTGGGAAACATTGAGATTTAAATCATGAAAAACATTCTTTTTCCAACAGATTTTTCAGAAAATGCAAATCATGCATTAAAATATGCATTAAGAATCTCCCAAGACTTTAAGGCTACCCTTCATATTATAAATGCCTATCAATTACCATATAATCAAGCTGTTCCTTCAACCTATAAATTACTAGATGCTTTAAAAGAAAGCTCAAATAAAGAGTTAATTGAATACGTTAACAATATAAAATTGAATCCGGATTATAAAACATTAAAGATAAAACACTACGCAATTCCTGGAAATTTAGTCAATGTTGTTACTGATATAGAAAAAGAAATTGATATTGATTTAATTATTTTGGGTACCAAAGGAGTAAGTGGACTTAAAGAAGTATTAATCGGCAGCAATGCTGAACAAATTGTTTACCATGCCAACACCTCTGTCTTTGTAATTCCTGAAAATGCTCCTTCTTTTTCATTTGCTAAAGCTATACTCGCTGCCGATTTAAAAACCATAAAAGATTCTTCTGTTTTTTCAACATATCTGTCGATGTGTAAAAAATATAACACCGAAAATCAAATTGTTACCATTGTTAATAGCAAAAACCAAACGCAAGATACTACAAAAGAAACTTTGGGGTTAGACCACTTATTTTCTCATATAAATCATCAATTTTTTACTGAAGAATCGGATAATACTTTAGAAGGAATTAATCGGTTTGTTGAAAAAAATAATTCCTCAGTACTTGTTGTTTTATCTAGAAAATATCCCTTTATTGAAACCATTTTTCATAAAAGTATAACTGACAAATTAACTTGTCGTTCCAAATTACCTATCTTTGTAGTGAAAGAAAAATAGAACAACTATGTTAAAAGAAAAAGTAGAAAAAGCATTAAATAATCAAATATTGATTGAAGCAGACTCCTCACAAATATACTTAGCAATGGCTTCATGGGCTGAAACACAAGGACTTGGAGGTACTGCACAATTTCTTTACAGACATTCTGATGAAGAACGTATTCACATGCTCAAACTGGTTCAATATATTAATGAGCGTGGTGGAAAAGCGGTTATACCTGCATTACCTAAGCCGGAAAAAGATTTTAAAACCTTAAATAATCTATTCCAAACTTTATTGAAACACGAAATAATGGTTTCGGATAAAATAAACGACTTGGTGGAAGTTTGTTTAAAAGAAAAAGATTATACCACACAAAATTTTTTACAATGGTATGTTGCTGAACAAACAGAAGAAGAGGCCTTAGCAAAAACCATTATTGATAAGCTCAACATGATAGGTTCAGATAAAAGTGGTTTATATATGTTTGATAGAGATATTGAGACAATATCTGTACAATCTAACACTGTTACTCCAAAGTAGTTATTAACACTTATTGATAATTGTTAATAATTACATAGTTTAATATATGCTATTAAATTTGGAACTTATTATATATACCCACCTTAAATTTTTATCTTAAATTAGATTAAATTTAAATTAATTTAGTTTTTACGCTATTATTTATATATGAAACATATTTTAATAATTTTTCTTGGCCTATTTTTGTTTTGCAGCACAAATTCCTACGGTCAGTTCTGGAAAAAAAAGAATGGTTCTGCATCCGCATCATCAAGCACTTATGATGCTCCAAACAACAAAGATTCTTTTAGAGGTAAAAATAAAAAAGGACCAAATGTTAAAAGTCCGGGAAGCCCAAAATCTAAATCTAAATCTAAATTGTACCAACAGTCAACTTCTAAAAAAAATATAAAACTTAAAAATAACTCCGAATTCTCCTCATCTAAAAGAAGATACAAATCAGCTACCGCTAAACCAAAAAATAGCGATAAAAATGGCTCACAAACTTCGAGCGGAGGAAGAAAATCCGGTAAAGGAAGAAAAAAAGAAAAATAATTCTTCCTCCTCAGTAATGATTCTTAAATTACTTGTTATTTTTCCAAAAAAAATTGTAAATTTCGGACTTTAAATGTTTGGCTAGAAATTTGTAATATATTTACAGCGTGAAAAAATTAGTATCAATAGTTTTATGTTTATTTATCTTAAACTCAGGGTTTAAGTTAGGTAATACTATTGATACCAATGCCAAAATTAAAGCCGTTTTCATCTATAATTTTACCAAATATATAGAATGGCCTCAATCATACAAAGAGGGAGAGTTTACTATTGGTATTATTGGCGAGACATCACTTTATTCGGAACTTATAAAAATGACCGAAACCAAAAAAGTAGCCAATCAAACCTTGGAGGTTAAAAAATTCGAAACCCCAAGTGCAGTTACTAAATGTCATATTCTTTACGTATGTAAGGATAAAAGCAGCGATATTAACGATATTATTAAAAAACTAAAAAACAATAGCACTTTGTTAGTTACAGAGGATAATGGACTAATGGAAAAAGGATCTGGTATTAATTTTATTATAAAAGATAATAGGCAAAAATTTGAATTAAATAAAGGTAACGTTGAAAAATATAAATTAAAAGTGAGTTCAAATTTAGAAGCACTAGCATTTACCGTTAAATAAATGACGAAACGAATCTACATATTATTCATATCCTTACTATTTACGCAAGTAGTATTTGGTCAATTTATTGGAAAAGATGCTGTGTCGAAAGCATTATTTTATTTACAAAAAAATGAGTTAGACAGTTCTAAAAAATACATTGATGAGGCTGATTTGGATCAGGAATTGATAACTCTGCCAAAAACATGGTACTACAAATCGCTCATCTATAAAGACCTTTATAAATTGAATGAAAAAGATAACAAAAACTCCCCATTAAGGTTAACAGCTGTAGAATCACTAAAAAAATTGACCGAAATTGATACTACCAAAGAATTTATAGAAAGTGCTCAAAAAATGATGACCTACTTGGCATCTACCTTTTACAACGACGCAGCGAGATCATTAAATCCACAAGCATACAAAAATGCGGAAGAATATTATGCTAAATACAGGGAATTGATTTTACTATCAAATACCGGCACCGATTTGTTACAGCAAGATATAAAATTCAAATTAGCATTAGCATCTATGTTAAATCAAGATTTGGAAAAACAAGCAAAAAAAGATTCAACAAAAATTGAAGAAGTAAAAGGTGTTTATAAAATGGTATTAAGTTTAGATACTAACAATGGAAGTGCCAATTATAACATCGGTATAATTTACTACAATGAGGCTGTAGATTTAATCAACAACATGGATTATGATATGGATTTAGAAAAATTGAATGAAATGCAAGATGTTTGTATTAATCTATTTTTGCAATCTTTACCATATATGTTAAAATCTTATGATTTAAAATACAATGAGGAAGCAACCATTAAAGGTCTTGAAAATATTTATCATGGATTAAATGATACTGAAAAAGAAGAATTCTTTAAAAATTTAGAACCCAAAAATTAGCCTTTAAATGGGATTTAGATTTACCATAGGAAAAAAAATTGGAACAGGATTCGGGGTGTTAATTCTGTTTGTGGTAATTGTTTTCTATACCACTTACGAAACTCTAAATTCAAGTATTAAGATTAATGATAATATTACCAATGTCAACAATCCTTCTGTTACATCACTAGAAGATTTACGATTACTGGTAGTCCGATCTAAAATGTTAATTTTTAACTGGATTTACAATCAATCTGAATCAGAACATCCAGACAAACAAAACTTAATCCGCTTAAAAGAACGGGATTATCCATTCATTAAAAAAAAGATTGTTACTTTATCAACCAACTGGACAAAAAAAGACCAACTAAAAATAACTAAAGTTTTTCAAAATTTAGATGAATTATTTGAATTACATGAAGAGGTAAAAGCACTTTTACCAAATTGGGATAGTTATGAAGATCCTGAAAGTAAATTTCTAGCCAATTTTATGGTTGGCGATGGTGGCGATATTTATACCAAAACAAATGAAATACTTTTTCAACTGAATGACTTAATCGACAATCAAAAATTCGAATCCACATCGGTTACCGAATCCATGCAAACTTCTTTTAGTTTTTTAAAACAACTATTTAAAATACTTGGCATTGCTTTGGTAATAGGTGGAGTATTAATTGCCATATTTACTACCAGAACGATTGTAAAACCGGTGGACAAATTAAAACTTATTCTTCTGGATTTAAGTAAAGGCATTTTTCCTAAAAGTAGGTTACGGGAACGCAGTGATGAAATAGGAGAAATGACTAATGCCCTTAACCGACTAGTTTTAGGTTTAAAAAGCACCAAAGATTTTGCTAATGCCATTGGTAGTGGGCAATTTACTACAAAATATGAACCTTTAAGTAATGAGGATGAATTAGGTCACGCTCTACTTATCATGCGTGACGACCTTGCTGAAAATGAACGTGTACTAGAACAAAAAGTAGTTGAACGAACAGCAGAAGTTGTTAAACAAAAAGAAGAAATTGAAAAACAAAACGAAAAAATCAGCGAATTATATACTGAAGTTACTGATAGTATTCGATACGCCAAACGTTTACAAGAAGCTATATTACCACCTAATGATTTAGTTAATAGAATTTTACCAAACGCATTTGTTTTATATAAGCCAAAAGATATTGTTAGTGGTGATTTCTATTGGATAGATGAAAAAAATGGAAAAACTTATTTTTCTGCTGTAGATTGCACCGGGCATGGTGTTCCTGGTGCTTTTATGAGTATTGTAGGTTATAATGCATTAAACAATGCCCTTAGCAAATGTGATTCGCCTGCTGAAATCTTAGATTCTCTGAACAAAGAAATAAGTCAAACATTACACCGAAACACGGCATCTGGTACTACTAAAGATGGAATGGATTTATCTTTATGCAGTTATAATCCTAAAACATTAGAGTTACAGTATGCTGGGGCATTTAACCCTTTGTATATTATCAGAAACAATGAGCTTGAGCAAATAAAAGCTGATAAATTTCCTATAGGTTCTTATTTTGATGGAGAACCGCAACATTATACCAACCACGTGATTCAATTACAAAAAGGAGATTATGTATATATTTTCTCAGATGGTTATGCCGATCAGTTTGGTGGTCCAAGAGGAAAGAAATTGATGTACAAACAATTCCGTGATTACCTACTAGAATTAGTGGGTAAAAAAATGGATACACAACACCATTTCCTAAATAACAATATCGAACATTGGAAAGGCTCACTCGAGCAAGTTGACGATATTTTGGTTATAGGGCTACATATTGCCTAATATACTAAAATCAGATTTTTTAATTCTACAGACAATCAAACTGTTACCGTGTTAATTTATTTGAAATTAAATTTGACTTGCATTAGTTAGATTGCCTATATTTGCTTCCTAACTTTTTAGTATTTTATCGACGAAAAAAAACTATTTCCTGATAAAGCTGCAACTTTATTGGTTAAATTTTCGTCGTTAAGTTCTCATTTTGTTAAAAATATTTTTTTATTATAGATTCGAATCACATGAAAAAAATTATTTTCTCATTAGCTTTTTTGCTGATTAGTACTATTTCCTTTGCTCAAGCACCTGAAAAAATTAATTACCAAGCCGTTGCCAGAAACCTAAGTGGAGTACCGCTGGTCAATCAAACCATTAACGTTAAGTACGAAATTCGTCAAGGATCTTCTACAGGTGCGTTGGTGTATGCCGAAAACCATACATTAACAACCAATCAATTTGGTTTGTTTACCGCCGAAGTAGGTGGTGGCACTGTAATTAACGGGACTTTTTCAGGCATTGCATGGGGTACTAACCCATTCTACTTGTACGTAGAAGTGGATGGTGACCCTATGGGAGTTACTCAATTGCTATCTGTCCCTTATGCATTATATGCTAAAGAATCGGGTAATGGACCTCAAGGATTAAATAGTTTAATGGACACCCTTTCTGCTGGTGCTGCATGTCCAAATGGTGGACAACAAATAGTTATGGGTTTAGATGCTAATAATAATGGTGCGTTAGAGGCGGGAGAAATAACAAAATCATTTGTAATTTGTAATGGAACTGTAGGTCCACAGGGATCAGCTGGTATTGCTGGCACTAATGGTGTGGATGGTACTAATGGTTTAGCTTGTTGGGATACCAATGGTGACGGTATTCAAGATGCCGGTGAAGATGTAAACTTAGATGGTTTCTGGGATGCCCTTGATTGTGCAGGTGCT
>JACPDX010000070.1 GCA_016183805.1 Bacteroidota bacterium | reverse complement strand
AACAGAAATGTTGAAAAATTTGGAACAATTATTGAAACATAAAATTTAAAATGTCGTAACAAGCATTTAGCCCGTGTTTATCGAACAATAACATAAATTCGGCTAAATTATTAAAAGACTAGTTATTTTAATTTATATCTTTATTTTTGCGAAATTGTTTATCCTTAACCAAATGAGAAAGATTTTATACATACTACTTCCTGTCTTTGTTTGCAGCATTAGTTCTGCACAGTCTTATACAATAGACAAAGGAGATACCATCAATGTTATTGATGAAAATAATTTAAAACAAGGTTTTTGGCGAATTTTTGGTAAAATGAAGAAACTACCAGGTTACGAACCTGACCAAGTTGTTGAAGAAGGAAACTACGAAAGTAGCCGAAAACAAGGACTTTGGAAAAATTTCTTTCCAAATGGAAAATTAAAAAGTGAAATCGCCTATGTAAACAGCCGACCAAATGGCACTTACAAAACTTATTTTGAGAATGGGCAGGTTGAAGAAGAAGGAAGCTGGGAAAATAACAGAAATACTGGAGGATTTAAAAGATTTCACGAAAACGGGCAAACAGCTCAAGAATTTGTTTTTAACGAATCAGGTAAAAGAGACGGTAAACAAATTTATTTTTATGAGAATGGGCAAGTAATGATTGAAGCTGATATTGAAGCTGGTAAAGAAAAATTTGTTAAGGAATTTTATGAAGACGGATCTATTAAAGCAGAAAAATCTTTTATTGATGGCGAATTGGATGTAGCCAACACCAAAGTTTATGAGCCTAAAAACCCTATAAATAACGAAGACAAAGAATTAGCAAGTTCTCCAGTGAAAGTGGTTAAAGCTGATAAAAATGATGAAGTAAATTCTGGCAGCTTTAACGGAAATGGCCAGCATACTATGTACAATAAGGATAAACAACTTTCTAAAGTAGGATTTTTTGAGAACTTTAGGTTAATGGATGGCTTATTGTATAAATACGACGCTAATGGTATTTTAATTGTAATTGAAAAATATAAAGCCGGAAGATATATTGGTGATGCACCTCTTCCCAAAGAGTAAACGAAAATATAATTAAAAAAACATAACCCATCCGTCAGCTGACGGATGGGTTATGTTTTTTTTTACCTATAATTTAAATATGGGCTTAAAAAATTTACTTTTACAAAAAAATAGAACTTGATGTCAAACAAACAATTATTCATCTATAATAGTTTAACTAGTAAAAAGGAAAAATTTGTACCAATAAATCCTCCATTTGTTGGGCTTTATGTTTGTGGCCCTACTGTTTATAGTGAGGCTCATTTAGGAAATGTTAGAACATTTTTAACATTTGATATTGTTTATAGGTATTTAACTCACTTGAATTATAAAGTTCGTTATGTAAGAAATATCACTGATGTTGGTCATTTAGTTGATGATGTTGATTTTGGAGAAGACAAAATTGAAAAACGTGCTCGTTTGGAGAAAATTGAACCTATGGAAATTGTTCAGAAGTACACCAACAGTTTTCATTTTACTACTCAATTATTTAACCTCAAAAACCCTGATATTGAGCCTTCTGCAACTGGGCATATTATCGAGCAAATTGAAATGGTTCAAAAAATTATTACTCACGGTTATGGGTATGAAATAAATGGCTCCGTTTATTTTGATGTAAAAAAATATGCTGAAAAATTCAATTATGGTGAATTATCAGGTAGAAAATTAGACGAACTACTTGAACAAACAAGAGAAAACTTAGAGGGTGGTGAAGAAAAACGTTTTTTTGCCGATTTCGCCATTTGGAAAAAAGCTTCGCCAGAAACCATCATGAAATGGAATTCTCCGTGGGGGACAGGTGTTCCAGGTTGGCATCTAGAATGTTCGGCAATGAGCACAAAATATCTCGGACAACAATTCGATATTCATGGAGGTGGTATGGATTTAAAATTTCCACATCACGAATGTGAAATAGCTCAATCAGTTGGTTCAGGTAGTCCTTCTCCTGTAAAGTATTGGATGCATGGGAATATGCTTACTGTTAATGGTTCAAAAATGAGTAAATCGTTGGGGAACTCTTTTTTACCACTAGAATTAATTTCCGGAAGCCATCCATTGTTAGAAAAAGGATACGACCCCATGACTGTTCGTTTCTTTTTTTTACAAGCTCAGTATAGAAGTACCGTTGACTTTTCTAATGAAGCCTTACAAGCATCCGAAAAAGGCTTGAAACGATTAATGTCCGGTATAAAACTTCTTGAAAACATTAAACCTTCCTATTCAACATCAATAAACCTGACATCAATTATAGAAAATTGTTATTCAAGCATGAATGATGACTTCAATACCCCTATTACCATTGCACATTTATTTGACGGGTTAAAACAAATCAATCTGTTAAACGAGGGCAAAGAAACAATTACTATTAACGATTTAAAAACACTGAAAAATCATTATTCAACCTTTATTTTTGAAATACTTGGATTAATGCCCGAAAAAGAAACCTCTAATCCGGAGTTGTTAAATGAAACGTTAAATATTATCCTTTCATTAAGAAAAAAAGCGAAAGAAAATAAGGATTACTCCACTTCTGATTTTATCAGAGATGAATTAAGTAAAATCAACATTACTTTAAAAGACAATAAAGATGGAACGACTTGGAAAATTGAAAATTAAATTTTTTATTGTTTTATTAACAGGTTTATTTTTTTCTTGTGAAAATGAAAAAACTCCAAAAAAACATAAAGAAGTAATCTCAACAGAAATAATTAACATTCCAGTTCAAAGACCAGATTTTAATGCAGATTCTGCTTATTATTTTATTCAGCAACAGGTTGATTTTGGTCCTCGATTTCCAAATAATGAGGCTCATGGAAAATGTGCATTATTTTTAAAAAAGAAACTTGAATCTTATGGCTTAAAATCTTCTATTCAAACAGGTAGTGCTAAAACATTTAATAATAAAAATATTACTGTTAAAAATATTATTGGAGAGTATAATCCTGATGAAAAAAAAAGAATTTTATTGTTTGCCCATTGGGATTCTAGACCATTTGCAGACCAAGACACCAAAGATTTAACCAAACCAATATTGGGTGCAAATGATGGTGCTAGTGGAGTTGGAATATTAATAGAAGTTGCTCGTCAACTTTCTATTAAAAAACCTAATATAGGAGTCGATATTATCTTTTTTGATGCCGAAGATTATGGACAACCCTCATCTGCTATGAGTTTAATGGACTCCGATAGTTGGTGCCTAGGCTCACAATATTGGGCAAAAAATTTGCACAAACCAAATTACAAAGCTGAATATGGAATACTATTGGATATGGTAGGTACAGAAAATGCTTTATTTACTCATGAAAGTATTTCAGTTCAATATGCTCCTGAAATTCTAAAAAAAGTATGGAACACCGCTCATCAACTTGGTTATTCGAACTACTTTGTTAATGAGCAAACCTTTTTTGTTGGAACCGACGATCATAAATATGTAAATCAACTGGCAAACATACCAAGCATAGATATTATTCATTATGAAAGAAGTACTGGTAATTTTCACCACAGTTGGCATACAC
This sequence comes from Bacteroidota bacterium, assembly GCA_016183805.1. Classification (GTDB taxonomy): domain Bacteria; phylum Bacteroidota; class Bacteroidia; order Flavobacteriales_E; family Vicingaceae; genus Vicingus. Next base: position 6,070 of record JACPDX010000070.1, on the reverse strand, counting down.
ACAATGATAATATGGATGTAATAAGCAAACCCACTTTAGCTGCCGTAGGTGAAACTTTGTTAAACGTAATTTTTGAAGAATCAAAATAAAGATAAATTAAATTTGTTTTTTTAAATAAAATTTACATACATTTGCGACCTAATTTGTAATCACTAACCAAATAAACTTAATTAAAATGAAAAAATTACTTTCAATGATTATGGTTGCTGCAATGTTTTCTTTAGTTGCTTGTGGACCATCAGAAGAAGAAAAAGCTGCTGCTCAAGCTGAAGCTGAAGCTGCTGTTAACGAATTAATGAACACTTTAGAAGAAGCTCCTGCTGAAGAAGCTACTGCTGAGGCTACTACTGAAGAAGCTCCAGCTGAAGCTACTGAAGAAGCTGCTACTGAAGAAGCTGCTCACTAATTATTCATTACTGAATAAAAAAAAGGGGGAAATCTAAGATTTCCCCCTTTTTTTTATTGTACCATTTTACTGTAAAACCTCTGCAACTAAAAAGGTACTGCCTCCAATAAAAATCAAATCATTATCACTCGAAGATTTTTTTGCTTCAGTAAAAGCATCTATAACGGAATTAAAAATAATTCCCTTTAACCCATAGAAAGAAGCTTTTTGCTTTAATTCATCAGCATTTAATGCTCTAGGTATTTTTGCTTGACAAAAATAATAAATAGCATTTTTTGGTAGTAATGCCAACATGGAACCGACATCCTTATCATTAACTACACCTAATACAAAATGTAAAATATTGTAATCTAAAGTTTCTAGTTGATTTACAACTTCTTTAATTCCTGCTTCATTGTGCCCGGTATCACAAATTATCTTGGGATTTTCTCCTAAAGTTTGCCATCTTCCCATTAAGCCTGTATTTTCTACAACATTCAACAAACCAACTTTAATATGTCCTTCTAAAATTTTATAGTCAAGTTTTTTTAGTTCATTAACCGATGCCAATACTGTTTTGATGTTTTTTCTCTGATAACTTCCTTTTAAATCAGAATCCAAAACACAATGAATGATTTGATCGGCAAAATAAATTTCAGCCTTTAACTCTTTTGCTTTTGAAATAAATACATGTTCTATTTCTTTTTGGGTTTCACCAATAACAATCGGAACTTTGGATTTAATAATCCCTGCTTTTTCAACTGCTATTTTTTCAAGTGTATCACCTAAAAATTGTGTGTGGTCTTTGGCTATATTGGTAATTATTGATAATTCCGGAGAAATAATATTTGTAGAATCTAATCTTCCTCCTAAACCTGTTTCTATAATCGCAACATCTATATTTTGTGTAGAAAAATATTGAAATGCTAACCCTACTGCCCATTCAAAAAAAGATAAATTAATTTTTTCAAAATCAGCTTTATAAGTAGATACAAAATCAACAACAACTTGTTCCGGAATCATTGTTCCATTCATCTTGATTCGTTCTCTAAAATCAACTAAATGTGGAGATGTGTATAAACCTACTTTATACCCTGCTTCCTGTAAAATTGAAGCCAACATATGAGAGGTTGAGCCTTTCCCATTGGTTCCTGCAATGTGTATAGATTTAAACTTGTTTTGAGGGTTACCAAGCAAATTACACAACTCAATGGTATTGTTTAAATCTGCTTTGTATGCAGAAGCACCAACTCGTTGAAACATTGGTAATTGACTAAACAAATAATCGAGTGTTTGCTGATAAGTCATTAATTAAGAAGAAATACGAAAGTCATTTGTCCTTTTTGGTCAGCAACTAATTCAGGTTTAGCGTTAAATTTAGTTTTTAAAGCTGCATCTACAGCCTTTTTATACAATATTGGGCTTGTGGTTGTTGAACCTCTACCTCCTGGTGTTGCTTTTATTACTTTACCAAATTTATCCACCACAATATCAACTACAACTTTACCTTGTTCTTGAGAATTGTCATTAATTTTTGGCATACTCAACAAACTTCTACCGGATAACGAATAAGTTACTCCATCACCAATCCCCCCTCCTGTATAATTAGAACTATTAGGATCTCCATCCAAACTACCTTGATTTCCGGGATTACCCGTTTCGCCTTCATTGCTTGATGAACTGTTTGAATTATTAAAGGCATTTAAGGCTTCTGATAAATTTTGACTTGTACTGTTTTGTGTAGTGTTGGTGGATTGAGAAGTATTGTTAGAAGCATTAATGTTGACAGTTTCGGTGGTATTTTGCGTTTGAACGTGTTGTTCTGCTGATGAAGAACTGGTTTGAGTAGAAGTGGAAACTTCGTTTGATACACTTTCTGATTCCGATAATTGTTCGGTAGGATTATCTCCCATGCCATCTTCGCTATTTCCAAAATTTATGGTTATCCCCTCTTCTGGGGGTGGTGGATCGGGATAAGTCATTCCAACAAACAAAAATAAAATCAACAATAGCACATGAAACAAAATAGTTCCTATTAAACCTGCTCTGTTATTTTTATCTTTTATGAGTTGCATTTTTAATTGAGTAGATGGAATTAAACGTAATTTCCATAAAATTATTGAGGAGCTGTAGCCAAAACCAACTTATACTTATTTCTATTAGCAATGTCCATTACCTTCACAGCTTCTTCTATCGGTACCGATTTTTCAGCATGAAGTATAACTCCAGGATCTTCTTCTCCAGCTAATTGTTGTTTTAATATGGCTTCAATATTTTCAAATTGAACTTTGTCTTGGTTCACATAATAATCCAATTCTTTAGTTATAGAAACAGAAATGGTTTGTTTACTCAATGTCTTACTTGAACTTTTTGGAAGTAATAATTTAAGTGCATTTGGGCTAATTAATGTGGATGTTATCACAAAAAATATTAATAACAAAAACACAATGTCTGTCATGCTCGACATACTAAAATTGCGTTTGTTCTGGCTTCCATTACAAATACAATTTTTTCTACCCTTGCAACCAAAAAATTGTATGCAATATAAGCTATTATACCTACTATTAATCCGGCAACAGTGGTTATCATAGCAGTATATATTCCTTGCGAAAGCATTTCCACGTCAATGTTGCCTCCTGCTGAAGCCATTTTATGAAACACCATAATCATACCTATAACTGTACCTAAAAAACCTATCATTGGTGCTGCACCTGATATTGTTGCCAATGTAGATAAGTTTTTTTCCAACTTGTTTAATTCTAATTTTCCTGTATTCTCAACAGCAGTTCCTATATCACTTAAGGGTTTTCCTATTCTACTAATTCCCTTCTCCACCATTTTTGAAATTGGTGTTTGGTTCATCTTACAAAGGCTTTTGGCTGCATCTATTTTACCATCCAAGATAAAGTCTTTAATCTGATTCATAAAATTTGTATCTTCTTTACTCGCTTTTTTAATGGCTAAAAATCGTTCAATGATAATATAAACTGCTATTATTGAAAGTATTAACAAAGAAATCATAATAATGTTTCCACCAATACCTCCAGAAGATATCAACTCCCAAATAGACAACGTTTTTTCGGTAACTACCATTGGATTTTGCACTGCTTGAACAGGAGTATTGCCAACTGTTACTTGAAGTAAGAAATGATTTAACATAGTTGAAAAATTTTAAAAGCTAAAGTACGATTATGAAAATCCTGCTATACTAAAATGCAATTAAAATTGTAAACAGTGTTTTGTTAGCTTTTATTGTGTGGGTTGAATTTTAGATTTTTTATTAAACTCAAATCTTTTAGCTATAAAAATTCTAATACTTCCCAGTCCAGGAGTAAATTCAAAGTTTTTAATTGCAATTGTTCCTTTAGACGAATAAAAAGACGCACCGACAATAAAATCGTTTCTTTCATAGCCTATCGCTGCTCTGAACATAACTCTAGTTGAAACACCATTGGTTGTTTGTAAGGATTTTGTTTGAACAGCTCCAGAATCTATTCTAAAAGTTTCCATTTTAATTTGTTTTCGACCTAACCCAGGCATAAGTGTCAAATTCAAAAAAAAGCTTGGTGATATTACCAAAGTATATGAATATCCAAATGAAACACCGTAAGATGTTGAATTATATACATAAATTGGGAATGAATCTCGTGCTGCTATTAAAAGACTATCATGAGGAACAAAACCTCCATCAGAACCTGCAGCATCTAAATTAAAATAAATACCTCCCAACAAACTACCTGCACTTTTAATTTGTTTAGCATTTCTAACATAAGGGGCACTATATGAAAATTTTTTATGATTAAAAATATAAAATGATGTAGCTCCAATAGCATATTGTTCCATTTTGGGTAATTGAGGTAAAGTATCAGAATTCCAATTTGAAAAATTTCTTGGATTATCAATATGGAATCCTTTATAATGTTGAAAAAACAAATCAGCACCTATTCTTTTAGAATATATGTTTAACTGCAAATCTAACTTGGATGTATTTCCCTTTTTATCTTTTTCAAGCTGATTTGGAGGCAACCCAATACCCAACTCTAATCCTAACCATTTATAGTTAAACCCGGCAGCTAAACTAACTTGACCTAGCGGCTTTATATCTAACTCTTTATTTCCATTTTTGTTTTTTATGGTTAAATCCGAAAAAGTAGAATTAATCCCTGCGGTGATTAATAATTTATGAGATAGATTCTCGTAATAAACAATAGAATCTTTATCAGAAATTGAATTTATTGAAAACCCATTTCGGGATAAAACAAAGGATAGCAAAGTGATGCAAAAAGCTATATATTTCATTATTTTATACTCAATTACCTAAATAAATACATTTTACCAAAACCCTTTTTGAAATATTGGTCAGCTTCTGTTTCCCTTAATTCAATATCAGAGGAATTAATTTTTGTAATTACCCGATACAAATATAATCCATTGGCTAATCTATCGCCATAAGTATCTGTTCCATCCCAAGTAAATTCACTGATGTTTCTACCAATATTTATTGATCCGAATTCGTCTTTGTGTATCTCCCGAACTACTTTACCGGTAATGGTCATGATTTGTATTTTAAAAATTTCGGGGATTTGGCTTCCTGTTAATGTAAACACAAATTTAGTAGCTGTGGTAAATGGATTTGGATAATTTAATAAGTTGGTTATGGTTGACCGATTGATTACTTCAAATTTAATAACATAATCAAAAGTACCCGATTGATTATTTGATTTATCGGCACCTTGAACACGAAGTTGATACATTCCATCGACTGGAAAATTACCTTTATAAATTATTTTAGCTTTATTTTTAGGTAATGAAGCTGGTATAAACTGCATTTCGTTTAAACCTCCCGAATTAAAATATTTTCGTTGTTCGCTACCATCAGGATGTTTGATGTAAACTGCATAAGTAGAAGTATCATCGAGAGCTAAATATTTGTTCTCGTCTGTTAATTCAATAACTATTTCCGGTTTTGGAGAAACAATGTCGCCATTTAGGATATGAACACCATCAAAAGTTACATCTAAAATGGGGTTTATTTTATCTACACTTACATAGAATGGTAATTGAGCAATATTATTAAAATGGTGTTTTTCCAATTGATCGTTGTTGGGGTTAACGTCAACCAATAAATAGTTTAACCCTTGGTATCCATAAGTTGAAAATTCAATTTCAGCAATAATAACACTGTCTGCCAACAATGGTTTTTGTCGGGCATAAGGAATTGAAGTTATTTGGTTGTTTTTATCTAACACCGAAAATGAAATTAGTAAACTATCCATATCATGCGTACTAATATTTTTTACTGCAATCGACAGTTTTACTTTATCGCCTTCCTGCAAAGTATCTTTATAAAAATAAAATTTGATATTCGGTTCTAACGCACACTCAGGAACATCTTCGTAAGTAATCTGCCAACGCCTTAATTGTGGAGCAGTAAAATCTGTATTATCAGCCAAATAAGCATTTAGTTTCATGTAAGGGTAATCGGTAGCACTTACCCTGTCAGTAAGTCTGATATCAGCGGAATCAGTAGGTAAATCAGCTATTAAGAGCGTTTCATTTCCTACATTATCTATTCCATAAACATTTAACACTGTACTGTCCTGTGAAGGGTTTTCTAAATGCGTAGTTTGCCAAGAAAGGGAATCCCAACTCCGAACAGGACCTAAAATTTCGGAATAAATATTG
>JACPDX010000067.1 GCA_016183805.1 Bacteroidota bacterium | reverse complement strand
AGCCAATACTTCTTTTACTTTATCAGCAGCTTCTTGTAGCAATACTGCAGAAAGCACTTTTAAGCCTGAATCGTCGATTAATTTTTTAGCTTCAATGGCATTGGTACCTTGTAAACGTACAATAATTGGAACAGGAATGTTACCAATGTTTTTATAGGCATCAACAACACCTTGAGCAACTCTGTCGCAACGAACAATACCACCAAAAATATTTACCAAAATAGCTTCAACATTAGGGTCTTTTAAAATCATACGAAATGCTTTCTCCACTCTTTCGGCATTTGCAGTACCTCCAACATCTAAAAAGTTGGCAGGAGAGCCGCCCGAAAGTTTAATAATATCCATCGTTGCCATGGCTAAACCGGCACCATTTACCATACAAGCCACGTTACCATCTAATTTCACAAAGTTTAAACCGGCTTCTTTTGCTTCCAATTCTGTTGGGTCTTCCTCTGTTGGGTCGTGCATTTCAGCAATGTCTTTATGACGGAACAATGAACTTTCATCAATGTTTACTTTAGCATCAACTGCTATTATTTTATTGTCGGAAGTTTTTAATACCGGATTTATTTCAAACATAGAAGCATCAACACCTTCATACGCTGCGTACAACGAGGCAATAAATTTGGTCATTTGTTTAAAAGCTTCGCCCGATAAACCTAAGTTAAAAGCAATTCTTCGTGTTTGAAATCCTTGTAAACCAATTTTTGGGTCAATTTCTTCTTTAAAAATTAAATGTGGTGTATGTTCTGCCACATGCTCAATGTCCATACCACCTTCGGTAGAATACATGATAATGTTTCTTCCTGTTTCTCTGTTCATTAAAACCGACATGTAAAACTCTTCGGTTTGAGCTTCACCCGGATAATAAACATCTTGGGCAATCAATACTTTACTTACTAATTTTCCATTTCCTTTGGTTTGAGCGGTAACCAAATGTCCGCCTAAAATTCCCTTAGCAATGTCTTCCACTTTATCCAATCCTTTTGCCAAAACAACACCATGAGAACCTGTCTCTGTCACAACTCCTTTACCTCTACCTCCAGCATGGATTTGAGCCTTTACTACATACCATGTAGTACCGGTTAATTTATTCAATTCCTTAGCCGCTTCAACAGCTTGTTTTGGAGAATCTGCAACTATACCTTCTTGTATAGCAACTCCATATCTTTTTAGTAAAGATTTCCCTTGATATTCGTGTATGTTCATAAGACGATTGTTTTATTTTTTTGAAATCCAAAAGTAACTCTTTTGAAAGTTATTTCAAAGTTGATGTTATAAATATTTACTCTGAACTTAACTTTTGTCGAAGCATAAATTCTATCTGGGAATTTACCCTCAATAAATCATCCGTCAGCTTTTTATTTCTTTTACGCAAATCATATACTTCAAAGGCTTGAAGAATAAGGTTTTTTAACTCCACATTATCCCAAGGTTTGGATACGTAACGATAAACCTCTCCTTTATTGATGGCATCAATAACTGTAGCTAAATCGGCATAACCCGTTACTAAAATCCGCATAATCTCCGGCGAATCTTTAACCAACGAAGCCAAAAAATCGACACCGGTAATTTCCGGCATTCGCTGATCGGTTAAAACAATTTGAATGTTGTTTTCTTTATTTTCTAATATTTTTTTTCCCTCCATTGCCGATTCTGCGGTAAATACATTAAAATATCGTCTGAAATACGCAGTAAATGCATTCAAATTATCTACTTCATCATCAACATACAACACATTAATTATTGTATCCTTATCAACATACATCTCATCCTTACGGGGCCTGCCCATTTTAGCCATATTTTTTTCTATTTTAATACACCTTTTTACTTGTTTTTTAAGTACAAATACTTAATCATAATTGGGTAATCTTACTTGGTGATTAGTTATTTATATTTAAAAAAAAAGTTATACCTTTCAATACCAAATTTATAAATTATTTTAGAATGATTCACACATTAATTTCAACAGCACTGGAACAATCAAAAATCATTGAAAATCAGTTATTTAAACCCGTTTTTTACAATTTAACCAGCAAAAACGATGAAGAAAATTTTGTTAAATTATTAAACAATTCTTCGGGTATTGTTGTTATCGACGAAATTCAAAGTCAGTTAGAAGAATTGATTAAACTTAGAAACCCAAAATTAAAACTTACACCAACGGAATATCAACAAAAAATTACCGAACATCTCAATGGATTAGGCACCAATCAATATGGCATTTGGATATATTATCCTTGGTTAAACAAAGTGGTACATTTACTTGATGAAGCTGAATTTATTGAAGTTCGTACCAATAGAAACCAATACAAAATAACACCCGAAGAAGAGGATATTTTAGCAACTAAAACCATTGGTGTTATTGGACTTTCTGTAGGGAAAGCCATTGCATTGACCATTGCCATGGAGCGTATTTGTGGCGAATTGATTATTGCTGATTTTGATGTGATTGAACTTTCTAATTTAAACAGGATACAAACCGGGGTTCAGAATTTTGGATTAAAAAAGACGATAATTGTTGCACGAGAAATTGCAGAAATCGACCCCTTTTTAAAAGTAACTTGTTTACACGAAGGCTTAACCGAAAAAAACATGAACAAATTCTTTTTTCCAAACGATAAAAAAATGGATTTGTGTATTGAAGTTTGCGATGGTTTAAGCACTAAAATTTTTGCCCGCCAAAAAGCTAAAGAATTTGGAATTCCGGTGGTGATGGATACGAATGATAATGGCATGATTGACATTGAACGCTTTGATTTAGATCCTAAACGCCCCATTTTTCATGGATTAATCGACCATTTAGATGTTTCGAATATAGAAAATGCCATAACCAACGAAGAAAAACTACCATTTGTGGCTTCTATCATTGGAATAGAAACTATTTCACCAAGATTAAAAACATCATTTGCTGAAGTTGGAAAATCTATTACATCTTGGCCTCAACTTGCTTCTTCTGTAGCATTGGGTGGAGGAATTACTTGTGATGTTAGCCGAAAAATCCTACTAAATCAATTAATTATTTCAGGTCGTTTTTTTGTTAATATTGACAAAATCATTAAAAACAACTAAGTTTTGAGTAACTCAATGGAATTAAAAATACGTATTTATAGAGCTATCGACAATTTAGAAGCTTGTCAGCGATTTGCTAAAGAACATGAAAATGTATTACTTAGTTACGGTATAAAAAAAGTTACCTCATCAAGTACAAATTGGTTCTATGACCCCGATGTTTTTATTGTTATGGTAGAATCTAGTT
>JACPDX010000076.1 GCA_016183805.1 Bacteroidota bacterium | reverse complement strand
CTTATGTAAATTATGCCACAAAAGTAATGTTGGGTAAAAAAGTTACCGATTTTACTTTCAGCCCTAAAAAGCATGGTTATGCCATTAAAATTCCGGTATTTTCGTTCGATAAATTCCCGAATGTTAACAAGGAATTAGGACCGGAAATGAAATCGACTGGCGAGGCTATTTATTTTATCGACAGCTTAAAAGACAAATTTTTTAGAGATATTTATGCCGAACGAAATCTTTATTTGAGTAGGTAAAAAAGAAAATGTGGAAATGTAACAATGTGTAAATGTGAAAATTTGGAAATGTGTCTTCAGACTTCCAACTAATCTCCAATCTCTAATCTCAAATTCTCAACGTGCAACTACTTCGAACCATAGCCATTATTATTATTGTTTACTACGGATTTAAATTTCTGTTTCGTATTGTTTTTCCTTTTTTTATTACCCGTTGGGCAAACAAAAAAATGCAGGAGTTTCAGCAAAATGCACAAAACCAATTTAAATCGCAGGAAGAAGCCAAAGAATTTGCCAAACAAAACGAAGGTAAGGTAAAAATTAAAAACCCTAAAAAAAACAACAAACCCGAATCGGATGGTTTAGGCGATTATATAGATTATGAGGAGGTAGAGTAGCATTTTTAAGTTTAAAAATCTTCCTTAAAAAAATCTAACGCATGTAAATCTATCATGTGTACATTTTTGTAGTAAAAATGTAAAATTTCGGCATACGAATAACCGAGTTTTGCCATACGCATAGCACCTTCTTGGCACAACCCGACACCGTGTCCGTAGCCTTTTCCTTGCAATATAATATCATCATCCATAGTAATAACATCAAACAAGGCCGATTTTAAATTCCAATCTTTTCGTAAGTCGATTAAAGGAATTTTTATGTTTTGGTTTTCAAAAAGCTGCTCTCGTCGGCATTGAAAATAATCTAAACCACATTCTTCATACGTTTCTAGTTTTGGGAAATTGTATTTGTTGGTGAGGTAATTTATCCAATCGGTTTTGGCTATTTTTTTCGTCCAAATGGCATTGTTTTCTTTGATGCAAAAAGTATCGGTAACCGAGCGTAAATAATACAGGTTCTGACTCCAAACATCTTCTGAATTGGCTGTTTGCCCGCCACAATTGGAGTAAAACGTTGCTGTTATTAAGTTGATATCGCTATCAACAATAACTACATTTTTTGTTTCAATGGCGGCATTTTTAATCACATTTGATTTGGGCTGCCCGTTATATGCCTGACAATGTACTTGGTCGCACAAACTAAATCCTTCCGCTTGATGTCGGTCAATATTTTTTAGGGCGTAGGTTCTGCAAATAATGGCTTGTAATTTAAAGTATTCAGGTGGTGGGCTTCTCCCCACTTCCGATTCAACCACTCCGGCTACATAATTGTCGATATCTACATTATTTATTAAGCTAAGTTGATTGTAATAGTTGTTAATGCTCACCAACAAATTGTCTTCATAAAAAGTGAGTTTTCCTTCGGGTTGATGCGTTTTAATTTTAAAAGAATTTCGCCAAGAGGTACCTATAAATTTTACTTTTTTAAAAGTGCCATAATCTTTATCCAGCGATTTCAACACTATTTGATTATTCGAAAAAGTAAGTTGAATAATATCTTCGATTGAAACTTCAGTCAGTTTGCCGTTTTCGGTATAAATGGTATAACTTCCTACCTGAGGAGAAAAAATAAAAGAAGTTACTTTTTTGTTGGCTAAAATACCAATGTTAAGTACTTCAGCTTTTAAGGAGCTAGTACAAATGAGCAAAAAAAGGAATAGTGTTTTAAATAAGTTCACCGCACAAAATTAGCAATACAGAACAGTTGTGGTTCGTTGAAATAAAACAGTTATTCACAGTGGGTTTTTTATAAAGTTGGAAGATGTTAGTTTTCAGTTCTCAGTCGTCGGTTCTCAATCCAAAATCGTCAATCTCTAATCTTATTTCTTCCACTACTCCTGCACCACTATTTTTTGATAAAACACTTTTTTAGAATTTAGATTAGTGATTTTTAAAACATACAACCCATTGTTTAGTGTAGCATTTATAGGATAATTTTTTGTAGCTACATTTTTACTAAACACTCTAATACCCACATTGTTAATGAGTTCTACTTGGTAATTTCCGGGTTCTTTAAAGGTTAGTTTAAAATTTCCATTGTTAGGATTGGGGAAAACATCTATAATAGAGTTAGCTGTAACATTTTTCACAACATTTGTAGCAAAATCAACATTACAAGCAAGGCAGACATTACCAGAATCACCTGTTATTGTTACACCGCAAGGAATAGTACATAAATTAAAAAACAAGGTGTCGCCATTTCTGTGGCTAATTGTTGCACAACTAAAAGGATTAACACTATATACAGGAAACTGACAAAATCCGGAAGAATACATGGTGTCTAAAACTGCCCATTCACCATTACAACTACTGGTAGGAGGTGTCATATAAATAGTATTTGGAGAGTAGGTGTAGCTTTGAGCATCAACTCCAAATGGAATAATAAAAATAAGAAGTACTAAAACATTTTTCATGGTTGTTGTTTTTAGTAAATTCGTTTAGTAGCGGTATAAACTGGTTTTGATGAAATTAGCACTAATTTCTTACACTACCAAATTTATATTTCTCCAATACACCAATTGACTATAAATTTTTGAATCACTTTCGACTTTGGTCTTCGGATCTCCGTCTCCTCTCAATTCCTCTTCACCGAATTAAACGTTTTAACCCCAATCAATTCATCGTAAAACAACATTGGATTTCGGTAATAGACTAAAATAGAATAGTCGTTTTCCGTTTCAAAAAAAGAACCTTCATAATACGTTAAATCGCCGGTATTTTTTGAGCCATCTTTAACCACACCATAGATGTAATTGTAATATCCCTGTTTTAATAAAATTTCTTGCCGATAAGTATTGTTTAAGGTGTCGTAGTTCATTTTAAACTCTTTTTTGAACTTCCAATCGGTCAATTTCCCAAAAATATATACGTTCCCATCAGTTAATTGTGGATATTGTTTTAACGCAAAATGAACCATCACATAGTTGGCTTCAATGTCAGAATCAGTCATGCTTTCGTCTTTTTTAAGTAATAAATTTCCATTCAAATCGGGCATGGATAAATATCGTTTATACGACCTGCTTTCATCATCAGTAATATACACATGAATTCGTTTGTCTCGTTCTTCATATTGTATTCGTTTGATGTTGATGCTTTGAAAATTAATGGATTTCACATCAAAATTTCTAAATTCGTTCGAACCGTCAAAAACGTTTTCTTCATCGTAATTATAATCGAGCAACGCACCATTTACATATTTTGGTTTTAACCCCGTTATGGCATTATCCCAACGGTAATTTTGCATTAAAACTACAATTGCCTGTTCGTAAGGATTTTGTATGGGTACGTTTTGATGGTTGATAGTAAAATCAATCTCTTGTTTCGAAAAACGGTCGTTTACATTGGTAGCCTCTTTAACGGTTGTGTTTATTTCAACTTTATTATCCACCACCATAAAACGTTTGGTGAGTACCACATTGTCGCTATCGTAACCATCGTAAACCTTTAAAATATAATTGCCGCTTATTAACGGACTGATAAATTCATTCGGAAATTCAACACTATAATTGATAAATTGGTAAGTGGTGTTTAGCGAGTATTTGTAATTCCTTATTTCATCTTCAAAATTATTGGCGAGGTATCTTTTTGGAAGTAAATCGGAAGTTTCCCAATTGGCATCGCAATGAATAATAGTATAGTGGTAATATTTTAATTCGAGGCTGAAATCATCAAACGATAACTTTAATTTTTCGTTGCTTCCTATATTTAGGATAGGATAACTCATCACATTAATAGTGTTGTAAAATAGAATGGACTTTATTTTATCGGTGTAAGTAAAATCATCATTTCTAATAAAATTTGGTTCAATATAATCTTCGGTAGTATCAATTTTAGTAGGAATAATTAAATTACCACAAAAGATAGAGGGTAATGTCATGATATAAATCAGAAATAAAGTTGTTTTAATTAAAAAGTTACTTCTCATGAGTTTGAATTGATGTATAAAAACAAGTAAAGATTGAGTAAAATTAATACTTTAAAGGGTACGATAAAATGAAAATATAAATTAGTGAAATTTTCATCTAAAAATGTTGGTTTGGTAATTCAATTTTATAATTTTGTCCACAGATTTTATAAAAACTGACACATGTCAAAAGAAATAAAAATTCGTAAAGGGGCGAACATTAAATTAAAAGGTGTTGCCGAAAAATTATACACAAATCCTGCCAACGTTTCAGAAATAGTTTTAAAACCAAGTGACTTTCCTACACTAACCCCAAAACTATTGGTTAAAGTTGGTGATAAGGTTAAAGCAGGAACTCCACTTTTTTTCGACAAAGAAAACGACAAAATTTTGTTTACCTCTCCAATTAGTGGCGAAGTAACCGAAATTAACAGAGCTGAAAAGAGAAGGATTATTGATGTTAAAGTAAAAGCAGATGGTGAAAACACGTTTGAAATATTTAAACAAGCCGACCCAAGTACACTGTCAAAAGAAGAAGTTTTAGATAACTTATTAAAAAGTGGTGTTTGGCCATTGATTCGCCAACGTCCTTTTGATGTTATAGCAAATCCAAATGACAAGCCTAAAGCTATATATGTTACCGCATTAGATACTGCTCCATTAGCACCGGATTATGGATTTATTGTTCATGGTAAAGATGAGGTTTTTCAATTAGGATTAAATGCTTTGGCAAAATTAACCGATGGAAAAGTTCACTTAAATGTGAATGGCGAAGATAATCCTGAAGATGTTTTTACCAATGCAAAAAATGTTCAGATTAATAGAGTCGTTGGTCCACATCCGGCAGGAAATGTAGGTATTCAGGCTCATCATATCGACCCGGTTAATAAAGGAGAAGTGATTTGGGTATTACGAGCTTTAGATGTATTAACCATTGGTAAATTATTTAAAGAAGGTAAATACGATGCTTCAAGAACCATTGCTTTTGTAGGTTCTAAAGTAAAATCTCCAAAATATGTAAGAACAGTATTAGGAGCAAATATTTCTGACATTATTAATGGTAATGTAGAAGAAGGTGGAAGATTTATTAGTGGTAATCCATTAACTGGAACTCAAATTGCAGCAGACGGACATTTAAGTTATTACGATTATCAGTTAACAGTTATTCCGGAAGGTGGAAACAACCAGTTTTTTGGATGGATTATGCCGGGGCTCGATAAATTTAGTTTATCAAGAACATTTTGCTCATGGTTAACACCTAACAAAGTGTATGATTTAAACACCAACAAAAATGGCGAAGAAAGAGCATTTGTGATGACCGGCGAATATGAAAAAGTTTTTCCTATGGATATTTTGCCGGTTTATCTGGTTAAAGCTATGATTACCGAAGATATTGATAACATGGAAAAATTGGGTATTTATGAAGTTGCTCCGGAAGATTTTGCTCTTTGTGAATATGGTTGTACATCAAAAATTGAAACACAAAAAATTGTAAGAGAAGCGTTAAATCTTGTTAAGAAAGAATGTAGTTAATAGTTTCGAGTTTCTTGTTTAGAGTTCAAAGTTTGTAGCAACTCGAAACACGAAACACGAAACACGAAACACGAAACTGAAAATGGAAGCATTAGAAAAATTCATGCAAAAAATCAAGCCTAAAGCTGATGGGAAATTCCCTTTAGCTCATGCGGTTTGGGATGGAACTTACACCTTTTTGTTTGTCCCCGGTCATACCAACCACAATGGTACACATATCAAAGATGGAATTGATTTAAAACGAACCATGATAATGGTGGTGTTGGCTCTTGTACCAGCTCTACTGTTTGGTATTTATAATGTCGGACACCAACACTTTTTGGCTACTGGTCAAGTTGTTTTAGGAGACCATGTTTGCAACTTGTTTTGGGCTAAATTCATTTTTGGAGCAATGAAAGTTTTACCTCTAATTATTGTATCCTACGCAGTTGGTTTAGGTGTGGAATTTGTTTTTGCTGCCATCAACAAACATGCAATTCAAGAAGGATTTTTAGTTTCAGGGATGTTAATTCCTTTAATTATGCCTGTTGATGTTCCGTTGTGGATGGTTGCGGTTGCTACCATTTTTGCTGTAGTAATTGGTAAAGAAGTATTTGGTGGTACAGGAATGAATGTGTTAAACGTAGCCTTAGTTACCAGAGCATTTTTATTTTTTGCTTATCCAACCAAAATGTCGGGCGACCAAGTTTGGGTAAGTTTAGGCGATTGTAAAGCTGTTGATGGATTTTCTGGAGCTACACCTTTGGGAAATGCCGTTCAAGGTGGAGTTGATGCTATCCCTAGTTTAATGGATTCTATTATCGGGTTTATACCTGGATCTATTGGAGAAACTTCTGTTATAGCCATTGGTTTAGGTGCTTTATTGTTAGTTATTACAGGTATTGGAAGTTTAAGAATAATGCTCTCGATGTTTGCTGGTGGACTTTTGGTTGGTTTAGCATACAATACTTTTGGTTCAAATCCTTTTCACCAAGTTCCGGCAATTCACCAATTAATGTTAGGAGGATTTGCATTTGGGGCTGTATTTATGGCAACCGACCCGGTAACTGCTTCTCAAACAGCTACTGGTAAAATTATATACGGATTATTTATTGGAATAATAGCAATGTTAATCAGAGTGTCGAACCCTGCCTACCCGGAAGGTGTAATGTTAGCTATACTTTTGGGTAACGTGTTTGCACCATTAATTGATAATATTGTGGTTTCTTCAAACATTAAGAAAAGATTAAAAAGACTAAAAACAGCATAATTATGGCTATTAACAGAGAAGGTAACGGATACACAATAACTTTTGCTATTATCATGGTAGTAATTGTTGGCGGTTTATTAGCCGTGGTATCTATGGGTTTAAAACCTATTCAACAAGCAAATATTGATAACGAAAAAATGCAAAATATTCTTCAATCTATTGGAATTAAAGAAACTGATGGAATTACCAGAGATGAAGCAGGTAAAGTATTTAGCATTTACATTACTCGAAGAATAACCATTAATTATAATGGTGAAATTTTGAGTGATAAATCAGTTTCTGACCCAATTGACCCAAAAGATAAATTAGATGCTTTTAACATTGATTTAAGAAAAGAGTATTCGAAATTTGTTAAACCCATCATGAATAAAACCAAAGGAAACAAGGAATTACTTATTGAGAATTTAAAAAAATCAACAGATATTCATTTTCCACTATTTATATGTGAACACAATGGTAGTAAATATTATATTGTATCAGCTAGCGGAAAAGGTTTGTGGGATGATATTTGGGGATATTTATGTCTTCAAGAAGATGGTAAAACATTGAATGGTTCTGTGTTTGCCCATAAAGGTGAAACACCAGGTTTGGGTTCAAAAATAACTGAAGATTGGTTTCAAGATCAATTTGTAGGTAAATTTATTGCTAACGATAACGGTTTTACTTCTGTTGGTGTACTTAAACCAGGGGCCAATTTAAACGAACATCAGGTAGATGGAATCAGCGGTGCAACTTTTACTGGTATTGGAGTTCAAGAAATGTTAAGTAGAAATTTAATAGTTTATTATAATTTTTTTAAAAATCATCCTGAATTTTCAGGCAATCAACCAAAAGAAGAAGACGTAATCATTGAAACCATGGCAAGTGATTCAACACTTGTAAGTGCAAATGATACTATAAAATAAAAATCGCATAACGTAAATAAAATAATTATGAGCGAAGAAAAAAAAGAATCTCTATTTTCTAAGAAAAATAGAAAGTTAATTACAGATCCATTAAACAAAATCAACCCTGTTACGATACAAGTGCTTGGAATTTGTTCGGCTTTAGCTGTTACCGTACAAATGGATAATGCTTTAATTATGGCAATAGCAGTTACTGCTGTTACTACTCTTGGTAATGTGGTTATTTCTTTAATGAGAAATATTATTCCTAGCCGAATAAGAATTATTGTTGAGTTGGTGGTGGTTGCCTTTTTGGTAATTTGTGTGGATCAAATTTTAAAAGCTTATGTATATGATGTTTCCAAATCTTTATCGGTATTTGTTGGTTTAATTATTACCAACTGTATTATTATGGGTAGGTTAGAAGCATTTGCATTAGGCAACAAGCCTTGGGAATCTGCTTTAGATGGAATTGGTAATGGATTTGGCTATGGTTTGGTTTTAATAGTTGTTGCCTTTTTTAAAGAATTTTTTGGATCTGGAGCATTAACAATACCTGGTCTTGGTAAATTAGTTTTGGTGCCAGAATCGTTTTTTGATTTTGGTTACATGCACAACGGATTAATGTTATTACCGCCCTCTTCACTATTTATTGTGGCAATATATATTTGGGTTCAAAAATCAAGAAACCCTGAATTAATTGGAGAATAAAAATTTTTAATACTTTAAAAAAATGGAATTAGTTAATTTATTCATAAAAAGTGCCTTCATAGAAAATATGATTTTCACCTTCTTTTTGGGAATGTGTTCATATTTGGCAGTTTCAAAAACAGTAAAAACTGCGGTAGGTTTGGGAGCTGCTGTAATCTTTGTATTATTAGTTACTGTTCCTGTCAATTATTTGTTAGAAACTTATGTGCTTAAAGAAGGTGCTTTGGCTTGGTTGGGTAGTGAATATGCCGATGTTGACTTAAGTTTCTTAAGTTTTATCATGTTTATTGCAGTAATTGCCTCTATCGTACAATTGGTAGAAATGTTGGTAGAAAAATTTTCACCATCGTTGTATGGTGCATTGGGTATATTTTTACCTCTTATTGCGGTAAACTGTGCCATATTAGGAGCATCTTTATTTATGCAACAAAAACAATTTTCTAATGTTGGTGAAGCTACCGTTTATGGTGTAGGTTCAGGTTTTGGATGGTTTTTAGCCATTGTGTTAATTGCAGCCATCAGAGAAAAAATTAAATACTCTCATATTCCAGCACCATTAAAAGGAGTAGGTATGGCTTTTATCCTTACAGGATTAATGGGATTAGCATTTTTAGGATTTTTAGGATTTGAACTTTAATATTTAAGATATGGATACTAGCGTAATAATTATAACCATTGTAGTTTTTTTAATTGTTGTTTTAGCATTGGTAAGTATTTTACTTTTCGCTAAAGCTAAGTTAATGCCTTCGGGTAAGATAAAAATTACTATCAATCACGATAAAGTAATTGAAGTGGATGGCGGTGGAACATTGCTTTCTACCCTCGGTAATGCAGGAATATTTTTGCCATCTGCTTGTGGTGGTGGTGGTACTTGTTTACAATGTGTTTGTCAGGTTAACAGTGGTGGAGGAAGTATTTTACCTACTGAAATACCCAACTTTACTCGTAAAGAAATTGCTGAAAATTACCGTTTAGGTTGTCAGGTAAAAGTTAAAGAAAACATGGATATTCATATCCACGATGAAATTTTAGGTATTAAAGAGTGGGAAGCAACGGTTGTTTCTAACTATAATGTAGCTACTTTTATCAAAGAATTTATTGTTGAGATACCAGAAGATATGAATTACAAAGCTGGTGGATACATTCAAATTAAAATACCAGCTTGTACAGTAAAGTATTCCGACATGGATATTTCTGCTCACCCACAAGATCATCCGGGTGAACCTGATAAATTTAAAGCTGATTGGGATAAGTTTGGTTTGTGGCCTTTGGTAATGAAGAATAATGAAGAAGTAGTTCGTGCATATTCTATGGCTTCTTACCCTGCTGAAGGACGACGAATCATGTTGAATGTGCGTTGTGCGACTCCACCTTTTGATAGAGCTAAAAACGGATGGATGGATGTAAATCCTGGTATTGCATCTTCATTTATTTTTAATCAAAAAGTGGGTGATAAAGTAAAAATTTCTGGTCCTTACGGTGAGTTCTTTATCAACGATTCAAACTCAGAAATGCTTTACATAGGTGGTGGAGCAGGTATGGCTCCAATGCGTTCACACTTATACGAATTGTTTAAAACCATTAAAACTGGTCGTAAAGTAACCTATTGGTATGGTGGTCGTTCTAAAGCCGAATTATTTTATATTCATTATTTTAGGGATTTAGAAAAGGATTTTCCAAACTTTAAATTTTATTTGGTATTATCTGAACCACTTGAATCTGACAACTGGAAAGTAATGAAAGATACCAACGATGAAGGTGATGGTTTTGTAGGTTTTGTTCACCAAGTGGTAATTGACCAGTATTTGAAAAAACATGATTCGCCCGAAGATATTGAATTTTATTTTTGTGGACCTCCAATGATGAATAACGCCGTGGTTAAAATGTGCGATGAGTGGGGAGTTCCAAAAGAAAATGTTCGTTTTGATGATTTTGGAGGGTAATTTCAAGATTATAGATATAAAAAAAGCTCAACATTGTTGAGCTTTTTTTATTTATAATAAATCCTATTTTTTCTTAAAAGCATTAATCGCATTTCGGGTAAAATCAGACAAAACTAATTTACCACTCATTCCTGCACGTTCAACCAATAAAGTATCCCAATGTTCTGTTCCTTGCCAAAAAATGGTTTTTAACATGCTCATGGCTTCGGGGTTTGAGCTTGCTAATTTATTTGCTAAAATATCTATTGCAGTATCCATTTCTTCAATGGTTTCAAAAGTTTCGGCATAAAGGGATTTTTCTTTTGCCCAATCGGCACTATACCATTCGGTAGCATTTATTGCCAACATACTCATTGCCGATGTTCCTATTTTTCGTTCTACTGCTGGTCCAACCACAAAAGGGCCAATACCTACGGCAAGTTCGCTTAATTTAACTGCAGCACCTTTGGTTGCATAGCAAAAATCAACTGCACTTGCCATGCCTACACCACCACCAACAGCTTTACCTTGTACTCGACCAATAATTAATTTTGGGCATTTGCGAGCCGCATTTATTACGTGAGCAAAACCTGAAAAAAATTTCGTTCCAGTTTCCAAATCGTTGATAGAAATTAACTCATCAAAACTTGCTCCTGCACAAAATGCCTTTTCTCCTTTCGATTTTAATATGATAACTTTAACATTCTTATCTTTTCCTGCTTCGGTAATGGTTTCTGCCAATTTGTTTAAAATTTTTCCCGGTAAGGAGTTGCTCATCGGGTGGAAAAACTCAATGGTCGCAATACCTTTTTCGTTAATTGAAATTTCTACTGAGCCTTGTTCTGTTGCTGTCATTTTTTTAAAGTGTTGAGTGATGAGCGATGAGTGATGAGTGAATTCCCATCACCCAAAACTCTGCACTCACCACTTGATTTATTTTTCTTCCGAAAATGTTAAAATATATCCGTTGATGTCAACTATCGAAAATTCGATGGTGTCGTAGAAAGTACTTTCTAAATCTGAAATAATTTCCACTTCATTGTCCACCAATTCTTCGTGTAATTCTGTAATTCGATCCACTTTTATATAAAAAGTTAAACCTCCACCAGGTTTTTGTGCTTTTAGTTTAGGCAATTCGTCTTTTAAACTTTTTGCCGATTGAAACATGAATATAACATCGTTTCGTTTTACCATTGCCCAATCTATCACACCAACTTCGGGTACAGTTTTTAGCAAGGTAAAACCTAAAATATCAGTATAGTATTCAATGGTTTCTTCAACATCGTTGACCATTAGGTTAGGCGTAAGTGAATTTAACATAGTTTGTATTGTTTAAAGTTAGAAAGTCTATAAAGTTAAATGTTTATTTTCTGCTGATGTTTTTCTTTCAACTTTTTACTTTATGAATTTTCAACTGAATTTTTAGTTTTGATTTTTAAATTTCACCATGGTTAATATAGTTGCCAAAGCTACGGTTTCTCCTGTTTCGTCATATACATCTACCAAGAATTTTACAATGCCTTTTTTGATATCCATTCCTTTTGGAATTTCTTCACCTTCGTTAAATTCTTTTTTCTCTTGCGAGATTTTTTCCTTAGCAGTAAAACGAACTCCAATGGTCATGCCCGGATAAACAGGTTTTACAAATCTACATTCTTCTAAACCATAGTTTAATAAAACAGGACCTTTTTTTCCATCAACAAACAAACCAGCGGCTTTCGATAATACCCAGTAGCCGTGGGCAACATTACGTTCAAAAATGGTTCCTTCCAACGAAGTTGTATCAACGTGAGCATAAAAATGGTCGCCACTAACATTGGCAAAATTTACAATATCAGCATCGGTAACCGTATGTTTTCTAGTAATTACGGTCTCTCCAATTTGTATTTCCTCAAAATATTTTTGGAAAACGTGTTTGTCGAATTCAGTTTGTTCGGCACCATATTGATATTGGTTGGTTACTTTGGTTATCATGGTCGGAGAACCTTGTATAGCGGTTCGTTGCATGTAATGTAAAATACCACGTTTTCCTCCCATTTCTTCGCCGCCACCTGCTCTTCCCGGACCACCATGAGTAAGCAATGGCATTGGAGAACCGTGGCCTGTGCTTTCTTTTGCACAAGCTGCATTTAAAATTAAAATCCGCCCATGCATACAAGCAGCACCCATTACAAATTCTTTGGCAATTTTATCGTCGTTGGTAACAATAGAGCAAACCAATGAACCTTTACCCATTTTGGCTAATTCTATGGCTTCTTCAATGTTTGAATATGGCATAATGGTTGAAACTGGTCCAAAAGCTTCAATGTTGTGGCAATCAGTATTTATAAAAGGGTTGTCGTTTACAAACAATATAGGCGACATAAAAGCACCCTTGTTTTTGTCGGCTCCAACCACTTCATAAGTATCTAAATTTCCGAACACCATTTTTTGTGTTTTGGCCAATTGTTCCACTTTTTCGCGAACTTCTTTTACTTGTTCCAATCCTGCTAATGAACCCATACGAACACCTTCCACTTCTGGGTTTCCAATTACAGTCTGAGCCAATCGTTTGCCTAAAGCAATTTGTACGTCCTCAACCAATTTCTCATGAACAATAATTCTTCGAACGGCAGTACATTTTTGACCTGCTTTCACGGTCATTTCGCGTTGAACTTCTTTGATAAACAAATCAAATTCTTCTGTTCCAGGAACAGCATCTTCTCCCAAAATAGAAGCATTTAATGAGTCGGCTTCCATGTTAAACGGAACAGCTTCTTCTAACAAACGAGGATGAGATTTTAGCATTTTGCCTGTTGATGCCGAACCGGTAAAAGTTACCACATCTTGGTTGGTTACGTGGTCTAAAATTCCGTTGGCAGAACCACAAATCAATTGTAAAGCTCCATTGGGTAAAATTTTAGAATCAACAATATCTTTAACCATTACTTCGGTTAAAAAAGAGGTAAGCGTTGCAGGTTTTACAATGGCAGGAACACCAGCCATAAAGTTTACAGCTATTTTTTCTAACATTCCCCAAATAGGAAAGTTAAATGCGTTGATGTGAATGGCAACTCCTTGTTTTGGAACCATGATGTGGTGACCAATAAAAGTTCCGCCTTTTGAAAGTGGAGCGGTTTCACCATCTACATAAAAAGGTTCGTCAGGGAACTGACGACGCAAACTTGCATTGGCAAATAAATTACCGATGCCGCCTTCAATATCAATCCAACTGTCCACTTTAGTAGCTCCTGTTTTGGCACTTACGGCATAATATTTTGCTTTTAACGATAATAAATGCATCGCCAAAGCTTTAAGCATTAAACCCCTTTCCTGAAACGTCATTTTTCGTAATGCAGGTCCGCCAACTTTTCGGGCATAATCCATCATGGCAGAAAAATCTAATCCTTCGCTCGAAGCTGTTGCAATTTGCTCTCCAGTTATGGCATTAAATAAGGCTTTGTCTTTTCCAGTTCCTTCAACCCATTTACCTTGAGCGTAGTTTTGTAATTTTATCATAGTGAGTAAACAGTTTTTTAATAATCAGTAGTGAAACAATCTTCAAATTTACAAATTTTCAAATTCCTCTTAAATCCTCGATTGGTACGTAAACAAATTAAAATATCTCCCTTGAGATTTTATTAATTCATCATGAGTTCCACGTTCAACAATTTCACCTTTTTCAACGACCAAAATTTGGTGAGCCATTTTAATGGTACTTAATCGGTGGGCAATTACAAAAGTAGTTCTGCCTTTCATCAACTCAGCCAAACTTTTTTGAACTAACAGTTCACTTTCGCTGTCTAAACTAGAAGTTGCTTCATCTAAAATTAACAATTTTGGGTCGGCTAAAATGGCACGAGCAATAGCAACACGTTGTCGCTGACCACCCGAAAGTTTAACACCACGTTCGCCAATTATGGTATCTAAACCCAGTTCAAAACGGTCGGTAAATTCATTAACATACGCCATTTTTACGGCATTGTTAATTTCTTCATTGTTGGCATTTGGTTTTGAGAATAAAATATTTTCTTTTATGGTTCCTTCAAACAAAAAATCATCTTGCAACACTAAACCAAGATGTTGACGATACGATTCAAGAATTACAGACGACAGGTTGGTATTATCGATTAAAATTTCACCGGAAGTAGGGTTTAAAAACGAAGCGACTAATCCTGCTAAAGTAGATTTACCGGAACCAGAAGAACCAACTAAAGCCGTGATAGTTCCTGCCGGAGCTTCCAGTGTTATGTTTTTTATAACTTCGTTATTGTCTTGGTAAGCAAAACTTACATTTTTAAAAGCTATGTTTCCGGAAAAAGAATCTAATTTTTTTGTTCTGTTTAAATCATAGTTT
>JACPDX010000069.1 GCA_016183805.1 Bacteroidota bacterium | reverse complement strand
AAATACAACGGTGCAGAAGACAATACTTTGCGATGTATTAATCAACTTAAAGCCGATGGCTATAAAATAATTGCAACAACACCACATCATACCGATTGTGACATAACAGAACTCCCGATAGAAGATAAAACCGCATTATTATTTGGCACCGAACTTAAAGGTTTGTCGAAGATTGCATTAGACAATGCCGATGGATTTGTAAAAATACCCATGTATGGGTTTACCGAAAGTTTAAATATTTCTGTTTGTGCGGCAATTTCTCTTTATGAAATTAACAAACGTTTAAAAAATTCTTCCATAAATTGGCAACTAACAGAAGAAGAAAAACTACAACAATTGTTGATTTGGACCAAAAAAATTGTAAAAAGTAGCGAACTCCTGATTAATGAATTCAACACTTCGGTTAAATAAGTCAGTAAAATCAACCATTATATCAAATAAATGTGCAACTTTGCCAAAATTATGCTAATAAATAGTGTAATGTTAATGTGAACACCAAATTGGTAACAGAGTATTCCTGGCAAATTCGTCCTCGCCACAATAATCAAGATACCGGTTCGGTATAAAAAAAATAAAATTAATGACATTTAAAGAATTAGGTCTTGATGACACTCTCATCAAGGCAGTAGAAGCTTTGGGATTTGAGACACCCTCTCCCATACAAGAAAAAACTATACCTGTACTTTTAGAAGGTAATAGAGATTATGTAGGTTTGGCACAAACCGGAACAGGTAAAACAGCTGCATTTGGCTTACCATTAATACAACAAATTGATGTTGATTATCGAGCAATTCAAGGATTAGTACTTTGCCCAACCAGAGAGTTGTGTTTGCAAATTACGAAAGAAATGAAATCGTACTCCAAATATAAAGAAGGAGTTAATATAGTTGCTGTTTATGGAGGAGCTAACATTAGTGACCAAATCAGAGACATAAAAAAAGGAGCTAACATTATTGTTGGTACACCGGGTAGAACCATTGATTTAATGGGAAGAAAAGTATTAAAATTTGACACTGTTTCTACTGTTGTTTTAGATGAAGCTGATGAAATGCTTAACATGGGTTTTAAAGAAGATATTACTGAAATTTTAGAAGCAACACCTGCTTTTAAACACACTTGGTTGTTTTCAGCTACCATGCCAAGAGAAGTTGAGCGAATTGCTCAAAACTACATGGAAAATCCTCATACTGTTACCATTGGAACAAAAAATAGTACCGCTGCAAACATTGAACATCAGTATTGCTTAGTTAGCGGAAGAGATCAATATCATGCATTAAGAAGATTTATTGATTTTTCTCCGGGTATGTTTGGTTTAGTATTTTGTAGAACAAGAAGGGATGCAAAAGAATTTGCAGATAAATTAATGGCTGACGGCTATAATGCTGATGCTTTACATGGTGATTTATCTCAAGCTCAAAGAGATAGTGTAATGAATAAATTTAGAAATCGAACCTTACAAGTGTTGGTTGCTACTGATGTTGCTGCTCGTGGTATTGATGTAGATGATATAACACACGTGTTTCATGTTGATTTACCAGATGAAATTGAAAGCTATACTCACAGAGCCGGTAGAACAGCAAGAGCCGGGAAATCCGGTATATCGGTTGCTTTAGTTAGCCCAAGTAAAGCCGGAAGAATTAAATTGGTTGAAAAACAAATTAGTAAAAAGATGGAGTTAGTTAAGGCTCCAACAGGAAACGATATTTGTGGTCAGCAAATTGTACAATTAATACAAACTGTTCATGATGTTGAAATCAACACTAAAGGAATAGCTCCTTATTTAGATAAAATCAATGAAGAACTAAGTAATTTTTCAAAAGAAGAATTAATTCAACGTTTTGTTTCAGTTGAATTTAATAGATTCTTAAAAACCTACGAAAAAGCCGGAGACATTAATTTAGAACCAAGAGGCTCTAGAAGAGGTGACGATAGAGGAGAAAGAGATGATAGAAGAAGCGGAAGAAGAGAAGATAGAATGAGTGAAGGAAGTCAAAATTCAAAACGTGTATTTATCAATGTAGGTAAATTAGACGGTTTTGAAAACAAAGGTCAGATTTTAGGATTTATCTGTAACCAGTCAGGTATTGATGGAAACAGTGTTGGTAAAATTGATTTGTTTGATAGCTTTGCTTTTTTAGGTGTTGAAGATGGCGTTGGCGAAAAATTAATTCAAGCCATGAATGGAAAAAACATTGAAAAAAGAGAAATAAGAGTTGAATTTTCACAGGATAAACCAAGAGGAGAATCAAGAGATTCAAGAGAACCTAGAAGCGAATACAGAGGTGGTTCCAGAAGTAGTAGTGGAGGAGACAGAAACAGAGGAGATAGAGATAGAGGTCCGAAGAAAAATTATTCTTCGTCAAATTCAGGTGGTGCAAACGCTCGTAACTTTAGAGAAAGAAGACCAAGATAATTAATTTGGAAGTTAGAATACAAAAACTGGCATAATACTGAAAAATAGTTGGTAAAAATCTTCACAAGTCTTGTTACTAAAGGGATAGGTAAAAGTTTTATGAAACACGTTTCATAAAACTTTTTCTTTGTCTAAAAAAAGGAAAAAAACTTCGTCAAACCCTTACACCTATAATACAAACATCGTCAACTTGTTCCAGGTTTCCTTTCCAATTTTCAAACGATTGACTAATCATTCTTAATTGTTCGTCCATTGATTGATTTGGAATACTTAAAAGCAACTCTTTAAGTTTTGCGGGTTTAAATTTTTTGCCCTTTTTTCCGCCAAATTGATCTTGGTAACCGTCGGTAAATAAATAGATGGTATCTCCTTTTTTAAGTTCAATAGTATTATTTATAAATAATGTTGGATTATCGACTTTTCCAATAGGCTGTTTGGTAGGTTTGATTTCTATTAGTTCGAAATTTTCGTCATTGCGAACGCCCGAAGGAAGTGAAGCAATCTGTTCCTTTTGTAGAGATTGATTTGTTGCACTTGCAATGACAGGTGGACGAATTATCCATAAAGGATTATTAGCTCCTGCGTATTTTAGTTCACAACTTTTAACTTTAAACTCTAAACTACATAGTGCTATGTCCATCCCGTCTTTAACATCCTCATCACTTTTTTCAAATTCTTGAATAACAATTTCTTTGGTTTTGTCTAATATTTCACCCGGATTAGTTAATCCAAATTCACGAACTGAACGATTGAGAGCATTGTTGCACACCACACTAACCATGGCTCCTGGAACCCCATGGCCTGTGCAATCGGCAGCAGCAAATAAAACAAGTGGTGAGTTTTGGGTATTGAGTGATGGGTACTCACCACTCAACACTCTCGACTCATCACTATTAATAGTTTCCATCCAATAAAAGTCACCTGCAACAATGTCTTTGGGTTTGTAAAAAACAAAACTTTCGGGTAAAAATTGCTTAATTATTCTATCGGAAGGAAGTATAGCAGCTTGGATTCGTTTGGCGTAAGTAATTGAATCAAGAATCTCTTTTTGTTTTTCTTCTACTAATTTTTTTTGCTCTTCAATAATTGATTTTTGTTTTTTTGTTATTTGTAACCTGTTATAAATAAAGATAAAAAATACCAATAAAAGGATTAATCCTAATGCAATTGAGTAGATAATAATTTGTTGTTTTGCCTCTTTTTCAGCAATCACTTCCATTTGTTTATTGTGTTCGGCATCTTTAACAGCTTGTTGTTTTTCAAACTCATATTTTGTTTGGAGTTTATATGAAGCCCTGCTAGACTCTTCATTTTTAATGCTGTCTTTCATTACAACAGAAAGTTCGAAATACTCTAATGCCTGAGGGTAGTCTGATGTTGTTTTATAGATTTTACTTAAAATATAGGCTGATTTTTGGATATTATCGGGGTATCCCATTTCTTTGGACAATACTAAGGCTTCTTTTGCATTAGCTAGAGCTTCGTTTATGTTTTTATTCATCAACTGCGATTCGGCAACATTAACCAATCCGAATGCACGTCCTTTTTTATCGCCAATTTCTTCACGTAATTTTAAACTTCTTTTATGATAGCTTAAACCCTTAAATGAGTTTAACAAATCGTAAATATTTCCAATGTTACTAAACGTGTAAGCTAATCCTTCTTTATCATTAACTTCTTTATACAACTCTGCACTTTTTTCAAAATTATTTAAGGCTTTACTCAATTCTTTTTGGCTGTAATAAATCGAGCCAATATTATTTAACGATTGTGCTATTCCTTTTTTATCACCAACTTGTTCTCTAATTTTTAAACTTTTTTGAAAGTAATCTAAAGTTTTATCAACATTTCCTAAAGTATTATAAATTGCACCTATATTATTAAGAGTAGTGGCAGAGCCTTCTAAATCTTTAAGTGATTCTTGAATTTTTAAACTTTTATGAAAATATAAAATTGCATCAACTAAATTTCCTTGTTGCTCACAATTTACACCTATGTTATTTATTGAACTTGCTAAGGATTTTAAATACCTCTTTTTTAATAATAACGAAGGGTTTTCTCCTAATTTTTGTTCCACAAATTTTTTAACTAACACATTATATTTAACCCAAACATCGTGCATTAAGTTTTCGGTAATAACTTCTAAAGCATCTAATTTTAAGGTGTCGTGTTTAGTATTGTGGTAAGAATTTAGTGCTGTGTTTAATAAATTTCTATCACTTTCACTAAGTTCAACTAAATTTAACGAATCAATTAAAAAGTAATCTTTGTCGCCAAAGGTTTGGGAAAATAAGCGATTAAAATGAGCTGATATCAGAAAGATGTAAAAGAATACAACAATGTATTTTATAAACCTCATTTTTTATAAAATTAAGAATGGGTGTTTAGGTATTAAAAAAAAGCCTTACTGGTTGTAAGGCTTTTAGGAATTAATAAAATCCTTTTTCAAACTTTTCCATCGTCCTATCACTTACTCCGGTTGATGAGAAACCACCATCGTGATATAAGTTTTGCATGGTAACATATTTAGTTAAATCCGAAAACATTACAATACAATAATTTGCACAATCTAAAGTTGGTGCATTTCCTAAAGGTGAATTGTAATCGGCAAAATTATACAATGAATCAAATCCTTTAATACCACCACCAGCAGTTGTTTTAGTTGGTGATTGAGAAATAGTGTTTACTCTTACTTTTTTATCAACACCATAATAATATCCAAAAGTTCTAGCAATAGATTCCAACAATGATTTTGCGTCCGACATATCATTGTAACCCGGTATTGATAATTGTGCGGCAATAAATGAAAGTGCTAAAATAGAACCCCACTCATTCATGATGTCTTTTTCTTTTGCAATTTTCATTACTTTGTGGAAAGAAATGGCTGAAATATCCATTGCTTTATCATAAAAATCATAATTGGCTTCTGTGTAATGAATTTTTTTTCTCACATTGATTGACATCCCAATGGAGTGTAGGATAAAATCGATTTTTCCAAATTTTTCTTGAGCTTTATTAAATAAATTTTCTAAATCTTCGATAGAGGTTACATCGGCAGGAACTACATCTGAATTTGTTTTTTTTGCTAATTCATTTAATTCACCCATTCTTAAAGCTATGGGAGCATTGGTTAAAATAAACTCAGCACCTTCTTCATAAGCTCTCTCGGCTACTTTCCATGCAATAGAATTTGAATTTAATGCTCCAAAAATAATTCCTTTTTTACCTTTTAATAAATTGTTCGACATAGTAATTGTATTAATATTTTATTGTTTTTTTTCGTTTGGCTGATGCAGGTCTTTTATGAAATTTTTGTCCTGAACTAGCACCAATTTGACTAGCTGTAGCGCCTCTTCTATGTGGATCACAAGAAAAAGTAATCGTACTCAAAAATATTGAAAAAACTAAACCTCCAATAACTTTATTTCTGTTGCTTATCATTTTACTTATCAATTTCACAAATATATCAATTTGAAATAAGATTTTTAGCATTTTCTAGTGCAGCTTTTGTAAGTTCTTTTCCACTCAGCATTTTTGCCACTTCGTTAATCTTACCTTCTTGGTCTAAAACAACTACATCTGTTATGGTTTTACCACCTTTAACTTCTTTGTAAATTTTATAATGGTTGGTTCCTTTTGCTGCTACCTGAGGCAGGTGTGTAATGGTAATAATTTGAATATCATTCGACATTTGTTTCATAATATTTCCCATTTTATCGGCAATATCACCCGAAACCCCCGTATCTATTTCGTCGAACACCACTGTAGATAAGTTTTTACTTTTAGCTAAGATAGATTTAATGGTTAACATTACTCTGGAAATTTCGCCACCGGATGCTATTTTGTTGATGTCTTCAGGTTCAAAACCTTTATTTGCCGAGAATAGAAACTCAATTTTGTCGATACCCGTAATTTTTAACTCATTATTAATTTGTTGCTTAATCACAAAATTTGAATGAGGTAATCCCAATTCTAATAAGTTTTGTTGAATGGATTGAGTAAGTTTCGGAATATGCTGAGTTCTTTTACTAGAAATAACTTTTGCTTGGATGAACAGTTTATTTTCGAGTGCCGAAACTTCTTTTTCTAAATCAAGAATTACATCTTCTATCGATTCAATTTTAGCCAATTCCTGTTTAAAGTTGGCAAGTAAATTCAATAAATCGTTTGAATGGGTTACATGGTGTTTTTTTTCTAAAGAGTAAATGTTGTTTAGTCGATTGCTTAAAAACTCCGAATTGTCGTTGTCAAAATTTACGTTATCATTAAATCCGGAAATTTCTCTTGAAAGATCATTTAGTTCAATTAACAAGTTGTTTAACCTGTCGGAAATAGCCTGATAATCGTTAGATAAATGTGCTATTTTATTGAACGATTGAAGAATAAGTTTAATTTTTTTTAAAATATTATCTTCATTTTCTAATAATAATGAGTGGGCTTCATGTAGGGTTAATTTTATTTCTTCGGCATTGTTTAACAAATCGAGCTGTTCTTCAAGGTGTTGTTGTTCATTTTCTTGAAGCTTTAGAGCTTCTAGTTCGTTTACCTGAAATCTTATAAAATCCAGTTCCGATTTTGCTTTGTTCTCTTTACTTTTTAAATCAACTAATTCATTTTTTTGTTGTTGATACATTTTATAATCGGCTTCATAAACTTCCATTTCGGGTTGGATACCAACAAAAGAATCGACAACAGTGAGCTGGTAGTTTCCGTTTTTAACTAATAAATTCTGGTGTTGTGAATGAATGTTGATGAGTTGTTCGGCTAAATCCTTTACAACGTTTAAGTTTACCGGGGTATCGTTAATAAAAGCCCTTGATTTTCCGAGTGAAGAAATTTCTCTGCGAATGGTAGTTTCTTCTTCAAAATCTAAATCATTTTCTTTAAAAAAATCTTGAAAATTGGTTGCAGTCAGCTTAAAAATACCTTCAACCACACATTTTTTTTCTTTATCATTTAATACACCTGTATCTACGCGGTTTCCAAGAATTAATGATAATGCTCCTAATAAAATTGATTTTCCTGCTCCGGTTTCTCCTGTAATTACAGTAAACCCTTTATCAAAATCAAGTTCTAATTTTTCAATGATTGCGTAGTTGGTAATTGATAAATGTAACAGCATTTATTTTCCTGATATAATCTTTTCGTAAGTGTTTGAATTTGCAGGATTAATTTTTTTTAGAATAGGTACAATCTCACTTTTTTCTGCCTGAGGAGCTTCTTTAAAAAGTTCAACAATTTCATCGGCTTTAGCATTAAAAAAAAACTGAAGCTGATATGAATTCATATCGTATTTAAAAATACTTTCTAAGTTTTTTAAAGAGGCTAAAATTACCCCTCTGCCTTTATTTACATCCGACGACATTACATCAAACCCTAAACGGTGGTAATTATACATGGTTTCTCTAAATGGATCGTAATTGGGTTTTAATAAATTTTCAACCAGCCAATACCTGTTTTTTGTATCTTCAAAAGCTTTCCAACCCGCACCTCCTGCATTTTGTGCATTGGTAACTATAGTCTGGGCTTTTATTAAATACGGACTGCCTCCTTCTTTTGAAAAAGATTCGTAATCCATAGCCAAAATCATATAAACATAAAAAGATATTACAGAGGTTAAATTTGAAGTAAAAATATTCTCGGAATATTCTAATTGTTCAAATTCATTAAAATTAAATTCAAAATCTTTATCAATATGATTGATTAGAGTAGAACTGTATGACGAATTATAAATAGGTCTTCGGGATTGAATTTGTATGGTTGCCTTAAAAGAGTTAGCTGAAACACGCTCCGTAATATTAATAAGCATGGTGCATTCAATTTTTTCTTGTATTTGATAATTATGATTAGTCCATTTTTTATTGTTTACAAATTCCGAAAGGTTTTTTTGCATCACATCAAAAATACTTTTGTCAGAACCCATGATCTGACTAGAATTTACTTGTAAATTACAATTCAATTCTTGGGCAAAAACTATGGAATTGCTGAAAAACAACAGGAAATAAACGAGTGTTATTTTTAGGGATAATTTCATGGTTTTTTTCTAGTTACTAGTAACTAGTTTCATCTTCCGACTTTTTTATTTCTGTAAAGATACAATTTTATTAAAAATGTCGGTGGCAACTTCCGATTTAGATTTTAACTCAAAATTGTCAACTTTATTTTTTTTATCAATTATCGAAATTTTGTTGGTGTCAAATTCAAATCCTGCACCTTGGTCGTTTAAAGAGTTTAGGATAATTAAATCTAAATTTTTTGTTTTTAGTTTATCTTTTGCATTTTTCAACTCATTCTCCGATTCTAACGCAAAACCTACCAATAATTGATTTTTGGTTTTAATTAATCCAACCGATTTTAAAATATCTTTTGTGGGTTCTAGTTCGATAATCAAATTCGTATTACTTTTTTTAATCTTCTGTGAGCTACTGTTTTTGGGTTTAAAATCGGCTACAGCTGCCGACATAATAATAATATCAGCTTTTTTTAAATTTTTATGTACTTGGGTGTACATTTCATCAGCCGATTTTACGTTTATCCAATTGATATCTTCCTGAGGTTCCAATTTGTTGGGGCCTATAATTAAAGTAACATCGGCTCCTAATTTTTTAGCCTCTTTGGCTAATGCTAACCCCATTTTACCCGACGAATTGTTGCCTATAAACCGAACAGGGTCTATTTGTTCGTGAGTTGGGCCGGCAGTAATTAAAACCTTTTTATTTTTAAGAACCTGATTGCTTATAAAAAAAGCATGAATGATTTCCGAAATTTTTTCAGGTTCTTCCATTCTTCCTTTACCCATTAATCTACTGGCTAGCTCACCTTCAACAGCATCAATAATGGTATAGCCAAACTCTTTTAAAGTATTAATGTTTTTGGCAGTTGTAGGGTGTTTAAACATGTCTAAATCCATTGCAGGAGCAATAAATACAGGACATTTTGCCGACATGTAGGTTGCTAAAAGCAAATTGTCGCAAATTCCGTTTGCCATTTTTGCAATAGTGTTTGCAGTGGCGGGGGCAACAACAAAAATATCTGCCCACAAGCCTAATTCTACATGGCTGTTCCATTCGCTGGTTTGCCTGTTGGCAAACTCTGTATAAACAGGGTTTTCAGATAAAGTAGAGAGGGTTAGGGGAGTAATAAATTCTTTTGCAGCCGGAGTCATTACTACTTTAATGTTGGCTCGTGATTTTTTTAACAAACGAGTCAAAGTAGCAATTTTGTATGAGGCAATTCCTCCAGTTATACCCAGAAGTATGTTTTTGCCTTTTAACATGGAAATAGTTGTAAGAAATTATTTCTCTTGGGTTGGTTTTCTAAAAAACAACTTGTCTTCTAAAAACTCTTTCATTGCAATAGCATTTGTTTTAGGAAGTTTTTCGTAAAACCTTGAAATTTCAATTTGTTCTCTATTTTCGAAAATTTCTTCTAAATTATCAGTGTTGGAAGCAAATTCATTAAGTTTTCCGGTAAGTTCTTCTTTCAAATCAATAGATATTTGATTTGATCGTTTAGAAATAATAACACAAGATTCGTACACATTGCCAGTAACTGCTTCTATTTCGTCCATGTTTCTGGTGATGGTTGAAACTTCTGCATTTGTATTTTTAAAATTCATATGTATATGTTTATTGTTTGTTTAATG
Organism: Bacteroidota bacterium; assembly: GCA_016183805.1. GTDB lineage: Bacteria > Bacteroidota > Bacteroidia > Flavobacteriales_E > Vicingaceae > Vicingus. Next base: position 43,090 of record JACPDX010000069.1, on the reverse strand, counting down.
TCATATGGAATATGCCATGTTATCCTTGTAGTGTTTTTTATACACTTTTAGCAGATGGCTATTTCATACTTATAAATTTTCTTGGTTTAACTTAGTTTTTTGTTCTAATGCTTTTTGATAATAACTTTCTGCTTCTTTTAGCGAATTACTTTCTTTAAAAGAATCTACAAAATTAAGATAAGCTTCGATAGTATCGTTAAATCTTTGTATTTTTTTTTCTTTAACACTGTTTAAGGCAAGGTAATAGTTTGATTTTATTAACAATAGCAGTATTTCTTCATGAAATTTTGTATCCGGAAATTCTCTTAAAGTGTTGTTTAAAGCCACAATTGCAGCCTTATAATCGTAAATTTGATAGTATTGTTTAGAATTTTCGAACGATTTTATTTCTAATTTACTTCTTAATTTATCCATTAAAATATTGGTGGAATCGAGCAACTGGTGTTTTGGGTAAGTATTTGCAAACAATTGTAATTCGGTTAATGCCGTGTAAGTATCTGTAGGGTCTAACGATGGAATAGGAGATAGTATATACTTGCAATAACCACTCATAAACAAAGTTTCTTCGGCATGTGTACTGTTCGGAAATGTAGTCGAAAATTTCTTAAAATGGTAGGAGGCTTCGTATAAAAAATCTAAATGATAATTGGTATAACAGTAGTAATAGTATATTTTTTCGGCTTTTTCGGTACCTCTATACAATGGTACCAACTCTTCGAGTAACGGTAACGCTTTTTCGTATTTTCCTTTGTCGTAATAAGCAACAGCTCCATCATATTTAGCACTGTAATCGTCGCTTTTTAGCAAACGCTGATATTTACTACATCCAATAAGAAATAGCAAAAAAGGAAGAAGAAATAACCACTGTTTTTTAAACATTCGGCAAATATAGGATTAAAGCAAAATAACGCAAGGGTATAACTGTTAAAAATTGGTAAAAAAATTAGTTACTTGTTTCTAGTTGCCAGTAACTAGTGGCTGGTAACTCGTTTCTAACTAACTTTCAAAAAGAAAACAATGGTAAACCTGTTATCGCTCGATTGATAATATTGAATTTTTTGGAAACGTGGATCGTTTTCGTAATCTTCGTACTTTAAACTGGTTGGGCGTAGTTGGGGTCGGTAACCATAATGCGACTCCCAAATAACCAAATCGCCTTTTTTTAGGGTATCGGTGGCTTCTTTGGTTAACCCTACAGGTTTGTTTTTAAAGCTTCCCCTGTTTTTTTCGCTGTAAAAATAAAATAATGCGTGTTCTAAAGCCAATCTTGAATCTTCGGTAAATAAGACCGGGTTATTGTTTTGTGGGTTTTTCGACTGTTTTATCTGGTCGTTGTACCATTTCGCCGCTTTTTTAACAATCTCCTCTTCGGGCTGTATTTTTCGGGTATCAACAATAGAAAGTGTAACCATTAATGCTAAGATAGAAAACGATATTAAATAATGTTTTAATTTTAAAGGAAGTATTAATAAAACGATTGCAATAATGGCAAACAACAATGGCGACCAATCTTTAACTTCAGTAAATTTTACAAAATTATGCTCAAACGTTTGAAAGATTCCGATGGCTATTAAAGCCGGGACTAAAAACAGCAGTAACAAGTATTTTTTTGTAAATGTCGAAACTTCATAAATAGATACAATTCCTAATATAGATAACAACGGAGCAATTGGCAGAAGATACCTGAGATTACCGCCATTACCAGGACCAAACTCCATAAATTGGGCATTAAATAAAGCATTTAACCCAAAAATTACCACTGTGGTTATTAAAATTACCCAGTTGGGTTGTATTTTTTTTAGGATGCAAATGCCTAAATAATTAAAAAATAATACAATGCTTGTTGACCCAAATATGACGCTCGACATTAGAAAGTAATGATCAAATCCTTGACGGGGATAAGCATCTTTTATAGAGTCTGAATAGGCTTTGGTTTCTTTAATAAGATGTAATATATCGCCACTCATAGCAAAACTTACCAATAAATTAATAACGGTAAATGTTCCTGTTAGTAGAGCTGCCAACCATTTTTTGTGAAAAACTAACCAAAGAAAATACAGCCCTGAAATTACATGAAGTTCGGTTCTTGAAAATGCTACAAATGAAAAGGTTAATGCTGCAAAAATGTATTTCTTGTTTACGTGCTGATACACTCCGAAAACCAATAAAAATGCGACCAGCATTTCGGCATAGTTTCTAAACGAAAGCATAAACCACAAGGGCTGTAATCCCAACAAAAAGAAAATTAACAACGGTTTTTTATATCCTAATTTATCTAAAATTTTATATGCAAAAAATACCGTAAATGCTGCAATCAGACTGTTAAAAAAATGAAGAAAAGTATAGCCACCCAATGCAGGTAAAACATAAAATAATTTATATCCTGTTTTTGCTGCGGCACCAAACAACGACATGGGTTCTGACCAAAAATTTTGCATGTCCAAGAAATTTGCTACTTCATCGTGCATATAAAATCCATTCGAAAATCTGGAGAAAATAAAATAAACGATAGTTAATGCAATGGTAATTAAATATAACGTAAGATTACTAATCGACGCTTCGTCTTTTTTTGGAGTTATTTTCTCTACTTTTTTGTTCATATTCACAGGTTTTCTATCCAATTACTGATTGAATTTTTATAGGTATAATTTATTGTATTTCTAAGTTTTGTATCATCAAAAATAGTGTCGCCCGATTCTACTTTTAAGGCTTGTTCGGGCCATTGGGTAAAATCAACCGATATATTAAATTTAGTTGCAAATAATGTTGCAACATCCAACAGGCTTAAATTATCGTTGCTTCCTATGTTAAAAACAGTGTTTTTCGATGAAGGTGTTTTTAATGTTTCGAAGATAGAAAAGCAAATGTCTTCTATATGTGTAAATGTTCTTCTCAATTCGCCTTTGCCAAACAAGGTAATGTTTTCGTTATTTTTTGCCTTGTTGTAAAAGAACCCTACTGTTCCGTATGAGAAATTTTCGTCAAAAACATTTCCGTAAGGCACACAAATACGAAATACCGTATAATCAATGTTGAAATTTATTGCGTATTGGTTTAAATATTCTTCACAGCTCAGTTTGTTTTGAGCATAGATGGTTAAAGCCTCTTTTGGTGCTTCTTCGGTTAAAAAAATATCTTTCTGACCCTTATACACCAATCGTGTAGATGGAAATACAATTCTAGCTTTGGAGTTTGAGTTTTTATGATGAGTTAAAATGTTTAACAAACCAATTTCGTTTACTTCAATAAAATCTTGGTATTTATCGAAACCCACGTTAGTACCTGTTAAACCTCCAAAACAATAAATGTAATCGACATCAAAATCGAGCATACTTACTTCGTTAAGGTGGGTAATGTTTATCGATTTATAATTTGTATCGGTTGGCTGATCGATTGGTTTTTGAGAAACATCGGATGAAATAACCGTCTGATTTTGTTGGTTTAAATAATAGACCAAGTGCCTGCCAATGTAACCGTTTGCTCCAAAAACAATTGATTTAATCATACCGTAAATGTACTACACTTTTTAAAATATACTCATATTTAGTAGATTTTTGCCATGCCTTTGTGATTGATTTAAAATTCTTTTTTTAATTGGATTGAAGGGAAACTTACAAATCCATATACCAAATTTACAAAATTACCCCGTATAGCACAAACTTGTTGCTATGCCAGTGTCTTTAATGTCTAAATCCTTCTGTCAATCCGTAATCACTAATTTTGTTGTTGTGATTATTTTATTATCTTGTGTCAGCTGAACGAAATACAGACCATTTACTAAATTGTCTCGGTGAAAAATGATTGATTGTCCGGAGAGGTTGTCTATTTGTTTTACTGTCTGCCCAAAAGAATTATAAATCGTGAGAGTTGTGTTTTGAAAAAAATGGGTTGCCTGCAAAGTTGTCTGCGTAGAAAAAGGATTAGGAAAAACAGCCAATTTATTTTTTGAATAAATTTCATTACTACCAGTGGTCATACAGTCGTGTCTCCATAATGTGCCTGCCGATTGTACGGTAACGCCATTAGAATCGACCAAACCGCAAGTGTTCCAAAGTGTACTTGGTGTTTGCCAACCGAGATAGGGATCAACAACTGTAAACCAAGTCATACCTATTATCTTTGAAGTGTCGCTGTTGTACCAACTTAAAAGTGTGTCAGCATATGCAAGTTGTTTTGATGGAGAACCGCAATTTTGTGATATACCTCCACCGTCACCCATGCAGGTTTCTGTGAGCAACATTTTTTTTGACCCCACCTCGGTTTTTGCAATATTAAGCCAAGAAGTAACGGTAGCCGGATTTCCCCAACAAGTGTCATTAGGTGATCCGAGTGAAGTGTAATAAAAAGTATATCCAACAAAATCAACATGAGGTCGTATGGAATCTATAATATCATAATTGCCCGACCATGTTAGATTATGAAAAGCCACAACACTTCCAAGTTTTACATAAGAAAAACCGTCCGCATTCATCCGAGTTCTAATGGTGTCAAGAAACGCTCCATACCTTGTTAATCTTCCTGTTCCCCAATAAGCATTTTTGAAATAAGTATCAATTTCATTTCCAACTGAAATCCATTTCACATTATTTACATTCTGTAAAATATGTTTTATTGCCAGGTAGTTTTGATTTACAAAGGCTGTATCTGAAAAATAAGAAACATTAGTTGAATCAACTGAGGAGATGAATCCGGGAGGTTCAGCCATTGTTGTATTTGGCAACTCAACTTTTATGACAGGATAAACCACATGCACATTGACATTGCCAGACCACATTGTCAGCCCATTTTCAAATCCTTGATAAGAATTGTAAGTAGGAACTCCGCCTGTAATTTGTTGAACAACATCCGTCCATGTCAGGTAACGCTGCCGATAATCAAGATTAAAAGTGTCCAACCAATTTGCCGCTTCTTGCCAGGCAGGAACACTAAAAAAATTACCTCCGTTGGCAGAATCGCCATGTGTAGGTACAATTACTGCACCTAAATTTAATCCCTGATTACATTGGGCTAACAAATTTTGCTGAATTACCAGCGTGAGTGTTAATAGGAAGATTATTTTTTTCATGGCATTTTCGTTTTACCGATTTGTACTTTGTAGGTCTGTAACGCTTACCGCTAACCCACAGTCTGCCTCAATATATCGGAAAATTAGCAGCGGAGCTAAACTATCATCAGTTTTTCAAATATAGTAAAAAACAGGAAGCAAAAAGAGCTATTTATTCAACCGCTTTTTTCTTTGCTGTTAATACGGTATGTATGTCTGTTTCGGATGCTGATTTTTTATACTCCACCTTAACTATTTTTAGTTCGTCAAATTTATTATCTATAAATTGCTGTTTTAGTTCGTTTAAATCATGGAAATAAAAGTAACTTCTGTCGCCACTGCTACCAACCTGAAAGCCGGACTTACTCGGGTCGCCTTCAACAAAACTTATGTAAAGTAGCCCATTATCATTCAATAAATGATAACAGTCGGCAATAAGTTTTGAACTATCGGTTTGCGATAAATAAGACAAACAAAAACCACACACTATACCATCATATTTTGTTTCAAGTGTATCGATTAGTCGACTGTCCATTACAGCAAAACTTGCAGTGGGGTTGTTTTTCTTTGCAAGTGCTATCATATTTGGGGCAATGTCAATTCCGTAAATGTCAAAATCGGGTCGTTGCGATAAAAGATATTTTGTAATGTTTCCGGGACCACAACCAATTTCCAATAATTTTGCTTTTTCTTTAGGAATTGAATTGCAAATAAAATCATATGTGTTATTATACAAGTCTAATTCCATAAACTTGTCTTGGTATAGTGAGGCAATTTTATTCCAGGTTTCAAATGTTTCTTTATACCTGTCCATTATTGTGGTTGTAATTTAAAATGTGCTTAACTAATTCATTAATTTTAAAACAATCATTCCGGTTGCTATAGCTATACCAAAGCTTGATAATGTTCCAATCAAAATATATTCTGTTAATTTTCTGTCTTTCGATTCTTTTAAATCTCCAAAACGAAATACTGATTTGGCAGCTAATAAGAATCCAATAGCTTCCCAATTCCCAGAAACCACAAAAGTGAAAACAAATAATCGTTCTAACATTCCAATGCACTTACCAGCATTATTTAAAGATTCATCATTGCTGTCATTTAATGTTTTCGACCAATTAGACATTAATACCTGAATCATTATCCCTGATACGATTGTTATAAAAAGTATTGCAGTTGTATAAATCCAAATGCTTGGATTTATTGCCCATTCAGTTAAATTTATAACCGGATTAAACCATAAGAACCATACAACCAAAATACTGATGAGGTGTAATGCTTGATCTATCAAAAACCATGTGGTTTTATTTTTTTCTTTTTGTGCGTATAGTTTTAACACATCAATAATCAAGTGAGAAAGTGTAAGCATTAACGCTAAGAGCCAATAATTCAAGTTCCATACTATTAACAATACCAACAACCCATGTATAAAAACATGTAGATATAGTTTTGGAGATGTAGCTTTTTTATTTTCTTTTTCTTTTACCCACGATTTTGGTTGCAGTACAAAATCTCCTATAAAATGGATTAAGATAAGTTTTATCAATAGTATCATGCTAGTAAGTTTTTAATTTTTTTACGGAACATCTTTTCTACAGCCAATATCTCCTCTGCATGGGCTCTATTCCATCTGCCACTTACACCGCTTTGCTTTATACCTAAAATTTTTCCAATTTCTTCTTGGGTTGTATGGGGTTTTTTGAGTACAATTTCAATTAATTCGGCAGATGAAACAGACCATTTGTCCATAAAGGTTCCAGCTAATTTTAAGTACAAATTAATTTCCTCATCAAAGTTTTGCCAAGGGCTCTTTAAACCAATATTCACATTTTCTTTTTTAAGTAAATCAAATTTATCCCCGGCATGGATAAAAGCCGGACCATTGCTTTCTGATATTCTTTCGCCTGTATACGTTTTTTCTCCTATACCTATTGCCATTCTTACATCTATCGTGCTTATTTTTTTGCGGTCATCAATGGGTTCAATTTTTTTAATCAATGCTTTTATTTCAAAAACTTTTTTGAGCACATCTTCCGGATCTGAAATTTCTATTTGAAAAAAATCACCCCATACCAACTCCCAGTCCTGTGGTGTATTACCCCATGATGCCAACAGGTTTTTTAGGGGCGACAACCATTTTTCTTGATCTGTCAGTTTTCTTGATGCGACAATGTCTCCTTTTATTACTGCAACCATAGTATAACTTTGTTATTAAAAATACAAAGCTAAAAAATTATTGCTTAAAAATGCAATAATTTAAAATATTGCTTAAATCAACAATAATTCAACATATCATCTAAATAAGCGATAATTCAATGTGTTGTTGGTTGATGTGATACTATTCTTCATTCTTAATTTCCAATAATTTTGCTTTTTCTTTAGGAATTGAATTGCAAATAAAGTCATACGTATTATTATACAAGTCTAATTCCATAAACTTGTTTTGGTATAGTGAGGCAACTTTATTCCAAGTTTCAAATGTTTCTTTATACCTGTTCATTATTGTGTTTGTTAACGGTTTGCAGCTAGAAGCAGTTGGAAAATTAAAAGCAAAAGCTTTACCGCAAACACAAAGTAAATTAAAAGAATAAATTTCAAATTAACACAAAAGTCCCAATTGATTTTAGCCGCTGTTGGCAGCAGTAAATTTGATAGCAAAAAATTTTAATAATTTGTTTACAGTTAAGGGAATCTAATATAAGAGTTTTAATGATTTTGTGGAGTGTAGTCGTCTTTTTTTGCATCATTTAATATGTCTGACCAAGGCATTCTCCCGAGTCTTACCCAGTCCATAGCTGCAAATAAATGAGCAAGTCCAATTCCAAAGGCTAGGTTCAATCTAGTTAACACGTCAAAACCATATTCTTTTTCTGTGAGCATAAAAAGAGTAGATTTGATTTCGGTTCCAGTATTATATGCCGAACATAACAAATTATGTTGACCTGCGACAATTAAATCAGGACAATTAGGGTTCATTTCAATAGGGATATCATGGAGTAAAGAATGAATTTCTTTTTCATTAGTTAACTTCTTTGCTTGATATCCGACATGCCGGGAAATAATTATACCAAGAACAGGGTTTCTATAAGTCGGAAGCCAATCGATTGGAGGTATTTTTCTTTGAGTTTCCAAAAGATACGGATCATTCTGATATAGTTGCATTTTTGTCCGCTGAGAACACAAAGCCTTCACGGTAGAGCATTGCGAAATAGCCTTTCTCAATACACATTTATCAGGATCGTCGCTAATTTCAATATTATGTTTCGCTTCGATATACGCATAAACCGCTTCGATTGGAATTTTTTCCTTTCTAGCATAATCGTTTCTACCAACTAGCTTTAAAGTTGGAAATCTTTCTTGGTCGTAAATAATAATATCGTCTCCTGCTGTATTGCCATTACTATCTACTACAAATCCTCTACAGATCCCAAATTTTTGAGGAAGAAAACTTCTTAGAACTTCACAAACCGCAATTTCAAATTCGTCACCATAGTCAAAGTTATGTTCAGCTTCAATATCCTCTAACCGTCTAGCAAATTTGTCATTTAACACCTTCACATAATTGCCGTATAAAAATGCTTCTTTCATATCAACCTTTTAGTTCTATTATTTGTATTGCTGCCAACTTGTTTATATCCGATATAAACTATCGGATATCCACCCAAAATTAGATAGATAACCGATAAAGTGTTTCGGTTTATTCATTTTCAAATATAACTAAAAAAATAGTTGCTATAAGTCAATAAACGGGCTTTTTATGGTTTGGTAAAATTATTTCACCAAACCACTTCCAAACTCGTTTAGGTTTATTCCGTCAAAGTTGCCCGAACTCATTAAAAGCAATACGCTGTTGTCCCAATTTTTATTTTTTAGTAATTCAAATAATTCGTTGGAATGGTTAAAAACCGTTACGTTTTTCGAACCAAAAGCCTTTTTTACTTCTTCGGGGGTAATGGGTGCCAATTTTTTGTGTGCTAGGGTATGGTTGCTGTAATACACATACGCTTCATCGGCGGTTTCCATGCTGTTGTGGTACTCTTTTAAAAAGGTTGCGTTTAAGCTGCTAAACGTATGTAATTCCATACAGGCAATTAATTTACGGTTGGGGTATTGTTGTTTTACCGCAGCAGTGGTTGCTTTTAGTTTCGATGGCGAATGGGCAAAATCTTTATAAACGGCAGTTTTATCGTTTTTAGCAATCAGTTCCAGTCGTTTTGCAGCACCCTTAAAACTTTGTATGGCTTCGTAAAATTTTTCGTCGCTAATTTTTAATTGATTGCACACCAAACGAGCACCTTCCATGTTTTGTAGGTTGTGGTCGCCAAAAATCTCTAACGGAATTTTATTTCCTTGAATTAATACAGAGGTAATTCCATCTTCAATCACATTTTCAGGAGTTTGGTAACCAATCCTGTCAATGCTGGGATTTGGAGTCATCAAAGCCACTTTGTTTACTTCGGGGTCTGCTTTGCAATAAATTAACGTACCATTTTTCTCAATCAACGAAACAAAGGTGGAAAATTGTTCCACATAGTTTTCGAAAGTCGGAAACACATTGATGTGATCCCAGGCAATTCCGCTAATTAAAGCAATGTGTGGGTGATAAAGGTGAAACTTTGGGCGTAAATCAATAGGAGAAGAGAGGTATTCATCGCCTTCCAAAACAATAATTTTGGCATCGGTAATTTTAACCATGGTTTCAAAACCTGCCAATTGGGCTCCAACCATGTAATCGAAATCTATTTTACAATAACTTAGGACGTGCAACACCATCGAAGTAATGGATGTTTTTCCATGACTACCGCCAATCACCACCCGTTTTTTGTTTTTCGATTGTTCGTAAATGTATTCGGGATAAGAATATACCTTTAAACCCAATTGTTGAGCTTTCACCAATTCAGGATTGTCTTTTCTGGCGTGCATACCGAGTATAACGGCATCAATATCCGGTGTAATTCGGCTTTCGTCCCAACCGAATTTTTCTGGCAACAAACCAAAACTTGCAATTCTGCTTTTGCTGGGTTCAAAAATCTCGTCGTCCGACCCCGTTACATTAAATCCTTTTTTGTGTAAAGCAATGGCTAAATTGTGCATGGCACTTCCGCCAATAGCTATAAAATGTACTCTCATGGTATAGTTTTGTTTTTGGCTAACTTACAGTATTATCGTGTGATTAAATGGGAGCGGATATTTCAATTTTCAACAAGGTATTGTTATTAGTTTGGTGCTTGTAATTCATGATAAATAGGTAATTTTGATAAAAATTTTTTGCTCGCAGATTTCGCTAATATTCGCAGAACCTATAACTATAAACATTTGCGAATATCAGCGAAATCTGCGAGAAATAAAAAAATCATAATATGAAAATTCATCCTTTAAATACCGGTAATTTTAAATTAGATGGAGGAGCCATGTTTGGCGTTGTTCCGAAATCGTTGTGGAATAGAACCAACCCTGCTGACAGCAACAACATGTGCGAGTGGAGTATGCGTTGTATGTTAATTGAAGATGGAAACAAACTCACGTTGATTGACAATGGCATGGGAACCAAACAAGACGAGAAATTTTTTAGTCATTATTACCTTTCGGGTAACGACACGTTGGAAGGAAACTTAAATAAATTGGGCTTTAGTACCGACGATGTTACCGATATGTTTTTAACGCATTTGCATTTCGACCACTGTGGTGGCGGAATTAAATGGAACAACGACAGAACAAAATTTGAAGCTACTTTTAAAAATGCAACTTATTGGAGCAATAGCAAACATTGGAAATGGGCAACCGAACCCAATCCTAGAGAAAAAGCATCGTTTTTAAAAGAAAACATTATGCCTATGCTCGAACTCGGTCAGCTTAAATTTACTGATAAAGAGGGCTTTAGTTACTTTGATGTTTTAATGGCGGACGGGCATACCGATGCACAAATGCTCCCACACGTTAAATATAAAGGTAGAACGGTGGTTTTTGTAGCAGATTTAATACCTTCTGTCGGGCATATTCCGTTGCCTTACGTAATGGGCTACGATACCCGACCTTTGATAACCATGACCGAAAAAGAGAAATTTTTAAACGAAGCTGCCGACAATCAATATGTGTTGTTTTTTGAACACGATTCGGTAAACGAATGTTGCACCGTTCAGCACACCGAAAAAGGAGTGAGGCTAAAAGAAACGTTTAAGTTTAATGAGCTTTTTTCTTAAAACCATTACAAATCAAATTTAAATATTACACAATATTTTTAGTTTAAATACGTACTTTAGCCATCACTAACCAATACACATTAATGAAATTATTTTTTGTAATGAGTTTATTGCTGACTGGGCTGTTTTCTACAGCTCAAATAGGGGGCAACAGCACATATCAGTTTTTAAATGTCCCGGTGTCGAGTAGGGTTGGAGCAATGGGTGGTAGTGCACTTTCTATCAGAGACGACGATCCTAATTTAACACTAAATAATCCTTCATTGCTTACTCAACCCATGAGTACAACCGTTACTTTAACATATTTGAATTACTTTGCCGATATTAATTACGGTTATGTGTCGTACATCCACGATTTTAAAAAGTGGGGAACTTTTTCAGGAGGTTTAAATTACATTGATTATGGTAAATTTTTAGAAACCGATGCGGGAGGCAATGAACTGGGAAATTTTACTGCCGACGAATATGCTTTTGTGTTGGGTTGGGGAAAAAGTATCGATTCGCTGTTTTCTGTTGGAGCCAACTTAAAACCTATTTACAGTAATTTATACGAATACCACTCGTTTGGTATGGCATTAGATATTGCGGCAACGTATTACAATCCAAAATCGAATGTTGGTGTTTCTGCAACAGTTCGCAACATTGGAATGCAAATAACCACTTATGTTGAAGGAGCAGAAAGAGAACCCATTCCTTTTGAAATTCAATTGGGAGTTTCGAAAAAATTAAAATATGTACCCATTCGCCTTTCTGTTGATTTGGTTCAATTGCAAAATTGGAATTTAGCTTTTAACGATTCTACCTATATTACCAACGCCAATAATAAACTTACTGAAGAAGAAAAAATCGAAAAAAATCAAACTTCTATATGGGATGAGGCTTTTAGACACGTTATTGTTGGAGCAGAAATTATTCCGTCTAAAAGTTTTAGTGTTCGGTTTGGATTAAACATAAAACGTAGAGCTGAACTTGGTTTGGACGACAGAGCCGGATTGGCAGGTCTTAGTTGGGGTTTTGGATTTCGGATAAAAAAATTCTATTTTAGCTATGGAAGTGCAAGATACCATTTGGCAGGTACGTCTAACCATTTTACAGTATCTACCAACATTGGCGATTTTTACAAAAACGATCAGCTTCCGGTTCAACCGAAAGAAAAAAAAGTGAAGCCGGCAAAAGAAAACAAAGTAAAACCAGTAAAAGAAAAAAAAGTAAAAGCACCTAAATCTGCCCAAGAATGAAGAAAATTGTAATTGCTATTGATGGTTACTCATCATGTGGAAAAAGCACATTGGCAAAACAATTGGCAAAAGAGTTGGGGTATATTTATGTTGATACAGGAGCCATGTATCGTGCAGTGGCTTATTATGCCAATCAACACGGTTTTTTTGATAAAAATGCGTTAAGTGTTTCTAAATTGTTGGAAGCATTACCAAAAATAAACATCACTTTTTCGTTTAACTCCCAACTCAATACATCCGAAACATGTTTGAACGGTGAAAATATTGAACAATACATCAGAACCATCGAAATATCAAATCAAGTAAGTCGAATAGCTCAAATAAAAGAAGTTAGAGAAAAACTGGTGAATTTACAACAAGCCATGGGACAAGAAAAAGGTTTGGTAATGGATGGAAGAGATATTGGTTCGGTGGTTTTTCCAAATGCTGAACTTAAATTGTTTATGACCGCCAGCCCCGAAATTAGAGCCACTAAGAGATAATGATGACACCACCCGTTCGGAAAATCCTTTAATTAAAGCCCACGATGCTGTTGTAATCGATAACTCCAATCTTACTCCAACAGAGCAGTTTAACCTGGCTCTTAAGTTAGCACATGATATTATTAATGGTTAGCTCTTCGGACTTCGGACTTCGGTCTTCCGACTTCTAATGTAATATATCCTGTTTAGGATTCTTCTTTTACAAAATTTATCAGTAAATTCGCAGAGTTTATAACGATTATTAGCAAAATAATATGGTAGAAGTTTTAAGTAAGATTAAGGTTGAAAAAATAAACCAATCTAGATTACCTGAAGTAGATTTTGACAACATAATTTTTGGCAAAGAATTTTCCGACCACATGTTTGTTGCGGAATATAAAAATGGAGAGTGGCAAAATTTAAAAATAGTGCCTTATGCTCCAATAAATGTTAGCCCTGCTTGTGCTGCATTGCATTACGGGCAGGCTATTTTTGAAGGAATGAAAGCCTACAAAAATGAGAAAGGAGAAATATTTTTGTTTAGACCTTACGATAACGCCAAACGAATAAATATCTCTGCAAAACGGATGTGTATGCCCGAAATTCCTGAAGAAATTTTTATGGAAGGCTTAAAACAATTGGTACAAATAGATTCAGATTGGATTCCTTCTAACGAAGGAAGTTCGCTGTACATCCGGCCGTTTATGTTTGCAAGCGAACAACTTTTAGGTGTTCGTCCATCAGAAGAATATACATTTATCATATTTACAGCCCCTGTTAATTCTTATTACAGTGTTCCTGTAAATGTTAAAGTAGAAATGGAATATTCAAGAGCCATGGAAGGTGGTGTTGGTTTTGCAAAAGTTGCCGGTAATTATGGTGCGGCTCTATATCCTGCAAAAATGGGGCAAAACAATGGATATCAACAATTAATTTGGACAGATTCACTTACTCACGAATACATCGAAGAATCAGGAACCATGAATGTGATGTTCCAAATAGGGAACAAGTTAATTACTCCCAGCCTTGATTTAAAAACAACTTTATCCGGAATTACACGAAATAGTGTATTAACCTTGGCTAGAGAACTAGGGATTGATGTGGAAGAAAGAAGAGTGTCTGTTAAAGAAATTATTGCTGCTGCAAGAAATGGTGAGCTTAAAGATGTTTTTGGAACAGGAACTGCTGCTACCATTGCTCAAATTGCTACCATTACTTTTAATGACGAACGATTTGTTTTACCTGAAATTTCTCAAAGAGAATTATCTAATCAAATATCGCACAAACTACTAAACATTAAAAAGGGTAGGGAAATAGATGTTAGAAACTGGGTGTTGAAACTATAACAAAAGAGTCCCGCAATATTGCGGGACTCTCTTTGTTATAATCATTTTTACTGTTTTACTGTTTTTTTACCTGAAAACCTTTTCTGATGTAGTTTTTATTCCATCATTAATTACAATAACATATAGTCCGGCATTTTGATTTTCTAAATTTAAACGAAATACATTCGTGGTTGTTTTTTCTTGCAAGACTACTTTTCCGGTAATATCATATATCGAAATATTTTTGACAGTACTGTTGTTAAACAATAAATCAAAATTTCCATTTGATTTAGTTAAAATTTTAAAATCTTCTTTAATGGGTTCTTGTTCGATGGATGTACTGAATGTTTTTGCCACATTAAAAGTAAAAGTAGGAGTAGTGGTGTTTGGTTGTAACACACAGGTAAAAGTTGTATTACCACTGATGTCGTAAGTTTCTTCGCCGTCAACATTTGTAATACTTAGCACAAAATCATCATCAAACGCATAAATTTCTTCTACGGTTACCGTATATAATCCTGAATAAGCCACTTTGGTATGGAGTTCAATAATAGTATTAGTAGTATAAGCAGGAAGCGAATTTATAGATAATTCGTCGCCACTCTGAATTTTAGAGTAAATTGACGGAACCATTGGATTAGTACTAAACAATTTCCAAGCATCGTAAGCACCATCAAAATTAGGAGTTGCACCATCAAGAAATCTAACAACAGTTTCATCGGAATAGCCATAACCCTCAATTTTTATTCTCATGGCATTTGAATATTGAGCTAAAATAATACTTGGTGAAATTATCATAACAGCAAGTAAAAAAGGAACAAATTTTCTCATGGCTTCGGGTTTTAAATTATATAGATAAAGTTCCGTTATGAGAATCAGAAAAAAAACGGTAGTTCTTGGTAATTTTTAAAAGACAAATTACCTAGTAAAAAAGGTGCATCTTTACTAATTTGATAAGTAATAATACGTATAAATTTGATTTTTAAGGTATCAAGACGATACTTGTCCTTCAAAAAAAAAACTTCATAAAAATGAAGCTTTAAAAAATGTAGCGAGAGAGAGATTTGAACTCTCGACCTCCGGGTTATGAATCCGGCGCTCTAACCAACTGAGCTACCTCGCCAAAATTAAGGTTGCAAATATAGTTGTTTTGTTATTTTATCAACATATAATGCGATTTTTTTTTTAGATTATTTTTAAAAACATTTTTTTTCATATCTTGCAGCGTATTGTAAATATAAATTGCATGAAGATGACTGAGAAAATAAAATACCATTTAGAATTTGTGATTAAATCATCACCGTCTCTTTTGTTTAATTACATTTCAACACCAAGCGGTTTAGAACAGTGGTTTGCTGATAATGTAAAATCGAGAGGAGAACAATTTATTTTTATTTGGGAGAACTCTGAAGAACATGCCACATTAATTCACAAAAAAAATAATCATTCTGTAAAATTCAAATGGGACGAAGCAGAAGATGATACTTTTTTCGAATTAAGAATACAAATTGATGATTTAACTCAAGACATAGCATTAATTGTTACCGATTTTGCTGATGAAGACGAATTAGATGAAGCAAAATTGCTTTGGGAAACTCAACTCGGTAATTTACATGCTATCATTGGTTAAATCTGACCAGCTTCTATCATTAATACAATCCGCTCAATCATTTCATCTTCTTCATTTTCTTTTGGATTGTATCGCTCTTTTAAATCGCCACTGTAAAGTCTTGCCACACCTTGATAAATAAATGCTTTAAAAGTACCTCGCATTTCTTTAATGATGTCATAAGTCGATTCCCCTGTTTCTCTATCAATTAATTTTACCAAAACTCTACCTTGAGTTACCGTCATTTTTTTTATTACCTCAGTAAATTCTTCTTTTAATTCTTTTTCTCGTTGTTTTAGTAATAATCTTCTTTTACGGTTCGAACCAACATTGGTAAGTTCTTCGTTATATTCAGCCAATTTTTTTGAAGCCAATTTTGCATAAGGATAAACTTTTGTAACATGATACCTTAAACGCCTGAATTGTTTGTCTTTTTCAGCATCTCCATAAGGTCTTTCTCCAATAATCCGAACAATAGGCAAATTAAATATATAAGAGGTATCACCATCTATCACCAGCATTTGCATCACTTTTCCATTGGGCTGTTTTTGCTCTATTATTCTAAATGAAGAGGTATCTATCACAGAAGTATCAATTTGCGAATAACAAACTACACTCATTAACAAGTAAAAATGGATCTGTATGAAGGCTTTAAATTTCAAATAAGTATATTTTGGAAATAAAATTAGAACTTTACAATCAATAATTAGATAAATGAATTTAAACAAACACGAAATCTTTGAATTGCTTGAAGATAAGCACGATAAATTTAATCGAGTTTCATTTATTGAATCCGACCCAATTTCTATACCACACTTGTTTTCGAAAAAAGAAGACATTGAAATTGCTGGGTTTTTAGCTGCAACCATCTCATGGGGACAACGAGTTACTATTATAAAAAATGCCAATAAATTAGTAGAATTAATGGATTTGACACCTTTTGATTTTGTGATGAATCACAGTGAAAATGATTTAAAGCATTTTGATGATTTTAAACACCGGACTTTTAACGCCATTGATGTTTCGTTTTTTATAACGTCATTAAAAAATATTTACTCCAACCACAATGGTTTGGAAGATGTTTTTGCGGTTTATCCAACTGACATACAAAAGAGTATTCACCATTTCCGTGAAGTTTTTTTTGAAATTAATCACCCTTCACGAACCAAAAAACATGTTTCGGACAGCATGAACAACTCTGCTGCAAAACGCATCAACATGTATTTGCGTTGGATGGTTAGAAACGATAACAGGGGAGTTGATTTTGGAATTTGGAAAAAAATCGAACCAAAACACTTGATGTGTCCGCTAGATGTACATTCCGGAAATGTTGCTCGTAAATTAGGTTTGTTAAGCAGAACACAAAACGATTGGAAAGCAACCTTAGAGCTAACCAATAATTTAAAAAAATATGATGCCAACGATCCAATCAAATACGATTTTAGCTTGTTTGGTTTGGGAGTTTTTGAAGGGTTTTAAACAAACATTCATTAACAATTTTTAACAAACAAAACTCACTATATAGTAGGATAATTAAAACGTGTGGTTAATTTTGGAAAGCTAAAAAAATATGTAAAATGGAAGAAACAAATTTTGATAACCCGGTATCAACGCCAAACCCAACATCGAATGTTGATATCAGGGCGTTAAACGAAAAAATTCAAAAAGAAAGTTCGTTTGTGGAATTGCTCACCATGGAAATGGATAAAGTAATAATCGGTCAAAAACACATGACCGAACGACTTTTAATCGGTTTATTGTCAAACGGACACATTTTATTGGAAGGTGTTCCTGGTTTAGCAAAAACATTAGCGATAAATACTTTAGCTAAAATTGTTGATGTAAAATTTAGTCGTGTACAGTTTACACCCGATTTATTACCTGCCGATGTTATTGGAACCATGATTTACAATCAAAAACAAGAAGCTTTTTCGGTAAAAAAAGGACCTATTTTTGCCAATTTTGTTTTGGCAGATGAGATTAACCGTGCTCCTGCAAAGGTTCAAAGTGCTTTGTTAGAAGCCATGCAAGAACGTCAAATTACCATTGGCGAAGAAACCTTTAAATTGCCCGAACCTTTTTTAGTGTTGGCAACTCAAAACCCTATAGAACAAGAAGGAACCTATCCATTACCGGAAGCCCAAGTGGATCGTTTTATGTTAAAAGTGGTATTGAATTATCCCAAAAAAGAAGACGAAAAAATAATCATCCGACATAACATTTCTCAAGCTGGATTTCCAACGCCAAATCAAGTACTTAGTCCTGCCGACATTTTAAGAGCCAGAGAAGTGGTGAGAGAAGTTTACATGGATGAAAAAATTGAGCAATACATTGTTGATATTGTGGATGCTACTCGTCATCCTGAAAACTACAACCTTGCAGAGTACAAAAACCTGATTAGTTTTGGTGGCTCACCAAGAGCAAGTATCAACTTGGCTTTGGCATCTAAAGCTTATGCTTTTATTAAACGAAGAGGATATGTAATTCCGGAAGATGTTCGTGCTATTTGCCACGATGTGCTTCGTCATAGAATTGGTTTAAGTTATGAAGCTGAGGCTGAAAACATTACTACCGAAGAAATTATTAACGGAATATTAAATAACGTTGAGATTCCTTAGAGTAATTTGAGATTAGAAATGGGAAATTATTAATTTCTAATCTCCAATTTCCAATCTCTAATTTCTAATTAAAATGAGCAACAACACAACATCCGAACTACTAAAGAAAGTACGAAAGATCGAAATTAAGACCAGAGGGCTGAGCAATCAGATTTTCTCCGGCGAATACCATTCGGCTTTCAAGGGTAGAGGTATGGCTTTTAGTGAGGTTAGAGAGTACCAACATGGCGATGAAATACGAACCATCGATTGGAATGTAACAGCAAGATTTAACCATCCTTACGTTAAGATTTTTGAAGAAGAGCGGGAAATGACCGTTATGCTGTTGGTGGATGTAAGTGGTTCTAAAGAATTTGGTACACAAGAAAAAAGTAAACAAGAATTGTCTACCGAAATTTGTGCAGTATTGGCGTTTTCAGCTATTCAAAATAACGATAAAGTGGGTGTTATTTTCTTTTCTGACATTGTCGAAAAGTATATTCCACCAAAAAAAGGAAAGAGCCATATTTTGATGATTATTAGAGATTTAATTGATTTTGAACCAAAAAGTAAAGGAACAGATATTGGTTTGGCTCTTAAATTTTTTACCAATGTGATTAAAAAAAGAAGCACATCGTTTTTAATTTCCGATTTTGTAGATGAGAAAAACTTTGAGGATGCACTAAAAATTGCCAACAAAAAACACGATTTAATTGCCTTACATATTTACGATAGAGCGGAAGAAGATTTACCAAATCTTGGCTTAATTCCTTTGATTGATGCAGAAACCAACGAGTTAAAATGGATTAATTCATCCAGTAAAGAGGTTAGGATCCATTACAAAGCTGAAGCATTGAAAAGAAAAGACCAATTGAAAAACACCTTTAGAAGGTCGGGAGTTGATAATGCTGAAATAGCTACCGAAGTGAATTATATTAAACCATTAATGAACTTGTTTAAACGAAGAGGAGCGAAGTGAAAGAAGAATGTAATCCCACCCCAACCCTCCCAAAGGGAGGAAGTTCCCCTCTTGAGAGGGGTTAGGGGGTGTGTTTTTAGAAGGAGAGAGTAAAAAAAATTATGTAACTGTATGTTAAAAAAAGAAATAATAATAATCATAAAAATCAGCGTCATCAGCGTTCCATATCTCATTTGAAAAAAATCATCTACATATTACTACTACTTGCATTTCAAGCTAATGCTCAACAATTTAAAGTTGAAGCCAAAGCGGACACTTCTGCTATTTTAATAGGAGAACAAGTAAAAGTTAATATTAAAATAGATTACCGTCGTGATTTAGGAAGCATAAGTATTGCTTTTCCTACCATTTATGACACCATTAACGAGTTTGTTGAGATTGTAAATAAATCGAAAATTGATACCATTGTTCCTGATAAATCCGACCCGTATCAAGTTATTCAACAACAAACCATTACATTAACTTCATTTGATTCAGGTTATTACGTAATTCCACCTTTCAAGTTTATTATTAATGATGATACTGTTGAAACAGAAGCATTTTTGTTGGAGGTAAATACGCTAGAAGTAGATACTGCTCAAGGTATTTTTGACATTAAACAACCTATTTCCGAACCATTTTCGTTTATCGATTGGTTAAAAGAAAACTGGTGGTGGATGGCTGCTATACTGGTTTTGGCTATTGCTATTGTGGTGTTGATTCGTTATTTGAAAAACAGAAAACCAAAAGAAGTTATCCTTGAAGAAATAATTCCTGTCATTCCTTGTCACGTGATAGCTTTAGAAAAACTGGAAAAACTCAGTCAGGAAAAATTATGGCAGAATGGAAAGGTGAAATTGTACCATTCGTACATTTCAGAAATTTTAAGAGAATACATTGAAAACCGTTATCAAATAAACGCTTTAGAAGAAACCACAGCAGAAATTATACATGGCTTAAGGCTTCAGCAAATTACTGCTGAAATGACGAATAAATTAACGCAAACACTAACGTTAGCCGATTTGGTAAAATTTGCTAAAGAACAGCCTTTACCACAAGAAAATGAGCAGAGTTTAACTTTTGCTATTGCTTTTATTAATGCTACTAAAATGGTTGAGGAACCTATTAAGTAATGTTAAACTATTGGAACGACATATCATTCGAAAATCCTGAATATTTCTGGCTGTTCCTTGTTTTGCCTTTAATTTTAGTATGGTATATCCTTCGAAACAGAAGACTTCAGGGAACTTTTAAAATATCAACGGTAAGTAGTTTTGGTAAAACCAAGTTTCCTTATTTTCGACATACCCTTATTTTTTTAAGAATTTTTGGTTTAGCCGCACTAATTACTGCCATTGCTCGCCCTCAAACATCCTCGAGTTGGCAAGATGTAACTACCGAAGGTATTGATATTGTTATTGCAATGGATATTTCGGGTAGTATGTTGGCAGAAGATTTTAAACCCAACCGTTTAGAAGCGTCGAAAGATGTGGCGATGAAATTTATTTCGGAACGACCTTATGATAGAATTGGATTGGTAATTTATGCAGGAGAAAGCTTTACACAATGCCCGCTTACCACCGACCATGATGTGTTGTTGAACTTGTTTAAAGATGTGAAGAATGGAATGATAGAAGATGGAACAGCCATTGGAATGGGTTTGGCAACAGCGGTAAATCGTTTAAAAGATAGTGAAGCCAAAAGTAAAGTGGTGATATTGTTAACCGACGGAGTAAATAATTCAGGCTCTATTCCTCCGGTAACAGCAGCAGAAATTGCCCGTGAATTTGGTATTCGGGTTTATACCATTGGAGTAGGAACTAACGGAACAGCACCAACGCCTTATCAAGATCAATTTGGAAGAACGGTGTATCAAGATGTGCCTGTTCGTATTGATGAAAAAACTTTAAGTGAAATAGCCAAATTAGGTGATGGACAGTATTTTAGAGCATTGAATAAAAACAAATTAGAAAACATATACAAAGAGATTGATAAATTAGAAAAATCAAAAATTAATGTAACTGATTACAGAAAAAAATCGGAATATTTTTGGCCTTTTGCATTATTGGCGGTAGGTTTATTTTTTGTTGAATTTTTATTAAAAAATACCCTTTTTAAAAGTGTCGTTTAGGTTTGAACATATTATATTCTTATGGTCGTTATTGGCATTAATTCCATTAATGATTATTGTATTTATTTTTATCCAACGATGGAAAAATAAACGGTTAAAACAATTGACTAACCAACAAGTTATCAAACGCTTGATGCCCAACGTTTCATTTACATTACCCATCGTTAAGTTTATTGTTCTTTCGTTTGCTTTTATCTTTTTGTTGTTGGGGTTGGCAAATTTACAGTATGGAACAACCATGGAAGAAGCAAAAAAAGAAGGTGTGGATTTGATGATTGCTTTAGATGTAAGTAACAGTATGTTGGCCGAAGATTTATCGCCAAACAGGCTGGATAGAGCTAAACGTGCCATTTATCAATTGATTGAAAAGTTACAAAACGACCGATTGGGGATTATTGTTTTTGCAGGAGAATCTTATGTCCAGTTGCCGATAACCACTGATTATTCATCAGCTAAATTGTTTTTAGAAACCATCGGAACCGACATTGTTCCTACACAAGGAACAGCAATAGGTTCGGCTATCGATTTAGCTATGGAATCGTTTGATTTTGAAACTACCACCAGTAAAGCAATTATTGTAATTACCGATGGAGAAAACCATGAAGATGATGCTATTTCATCTGCTCAAAAAGCTGTTGAAATGGAAGTTTCAGTTCACACCATTGGAATGGGTTCGGAACAAGGAGCTCCTTTACCCATCTATAAAATGGGTAAACAAGTGGGGTTTAGAACCGATAATACAGGAAATACAGTTGTTTCTAAATTGGATGAAACCATGCTGAAAAAAATTGCCAGTGCCGGAAATGGAAGTTATGTGAGAGCCACTAACGCTAATGCCGGATTAGGTATTATTATGGATGAAATCGGTAAAATGGAGAAAAAAGAATTTGATAGCAAAGTGTTTAAAAACTACGAAAGTCGTTTTCAGATTTTTCTCCTGATTGCTTTGTTTTTATTGGTGTTAGAATTTTTTATTTCTACCAGAAGAAGTGGAAAATTAGATCGTGTTAATTTGTTTGAGGTTAAAAAATGATTAGAAATTTAGTAGCCATATTACTTTTAGTAGCTTGTTTTCAAGGTTTTGCCCAAGAAGACAAAAAATACATCCGTAAAGGAAATAACCTTTACGAAAAAGAGGATTTTGCCGGAGCTGAAGAAAACTATTTAAAAGCATTAGAAAAAAATAGTCAATCTATAAAAGCCGATTTTAACTTAGGAGATGCTTTTTACAAACAAAAAAAGTTTGCTGAAGCTGCACAACAATTTCAAAAAGTTGCCGAAAAAACTACTGATAAAGAACTGAAAGCAAATGCCTATCACAACTTAGGAAATTCATTGTTACAGTCAGAAAAATATCAAGAAAGTGTAAATGCTTACAAACAATCTCTTAAAATTAATTCAACGGATAACGAAACAAGGTATAATTTAGCTTACGCAAAAAAAATGCTTCAACAACAACAGGAGCAAGAGAATAAAGACAAGGACAAAAAAGACGATAAAAAGGACGAAAACAAGAAAGACGACCAAAAAGATAAAGACAAAGACAAAAAGGATCAAGATAAAAAAGACGAAGAAAACAAAGATAAATCTGATGAGAAAAAAGAGGGTGATAAAGACAAAGAACAGCAGCCACAACCTAATCAGTTGTCGAAACAAGAAGCTCAGCAAATGTTGGATGCTTTAAACAACCAAGAAAAAAAAGTACAAGCAAAACTAAAAAAGAAAAAAGAAAACGGGCAAAAACTTAATATTGAAAAAGATTGGTAGTACCAATTTGCTAATTTGAAGATTTGAAAATGAATTAATTTTAATTGTCATTCTGAACAAAATTTGTTTGTAAATCGGTATCGATTTACACTAACAAATGAAGTGAAGAATCTTCATTATCAACGTTACAAATTGGTTAAAAAAGAAAAACGAATAACAAGTATGCACAAACTGTTTAAATACTTACTAATATTTTTAGCCTTAACATCAGGAGTTAATTTATTTGCTCAAGATGTAAAGTTTACTGCTGCAACCAGCCATACCGAAGTAGCAACTGGCGACCGTTTTCAGATACAATTTACGGCTAACGCCAAAATAACCAATTTTAAAGCTCCCGATTTATCGGATTTTAGGGTGTTATCTGGTCCAAACCAAAGTACGAGTATGTCGTTTGTTAATGGGGCTATGAGTACCAGCATTTCTTTTAGTTATGTGTTAATGGCTGTAAAAGAAGGGATGTTTACCATAAAACCAGCCGTTGCTGCAGTTGATGGGCAAGCATACAGTACTAATTCAATAAATATTGCAGTTTCAAAAGGAGTAAACGTTCAACAACAGCAAACTCAACAAAATCAACCCGAAGAAACAATAAATGTTTCGAAAGCAGATGCTTCAAAAGATTTATTCATTAAATCGAGTGTAACTAAATCAGAGGTTTATCAAGGCGAACACATTGTTGCTACTTATAAATTATACACTAAAGTGAACATTGCAGGAAACGAATTGGTAAAAAATGCCGATTTGAATGGTTTTTGGAGCCAGGAAATTGATTTGGGACAGGCACAATGGAGTCAGGAAGTTTTTGGTGGGTTTAGATGGAATGTGGCTACCATTCGTAAAATTGTGTTGTTTCCACAACGTTCAGGCACTTTAACCATCGACCCCATTGAAATGAAGTTTATTGTTCAACGACGAGCAACTGGTGGTGGAAATTCGGTATTCGACCAATTTTTTGGACGAGTAGAAAATGTTGAAGCCACTTTAAAAAGCGAACCTATTAAGATTAAAGTTTTACCACATCCGGAAAATAAACCCACAAGTTTTAGTGGTGCTGTTGGACAGTTTGAAATGACTACCAATCTATCTACCAATAAGGTAAAAGCCAACGAAGCCATCAACCTAAAAATTAAAATATCGGGTAAGGGTAATTTACCTTTAATCGACAAATTTGCGATTGATTTTCCTAAAGATTTTGAAACCTATGACCCTAAAGTTGCCGATAATTATAAAACTTCGCCAACCGGGGTTGCTGGATATAAAGAGTTTGATTATTTGTTGATACCCCGCCACGCTGGAACATTTACTATTGATCCTGTTGAGTTTACTTATTTCGACCCATCAACAAAATCGTATAAAACAAACAAAAGCGAACCCTTTATTATTGAAGTCGAAAAAGGCAATGGTAATGATGCCAACGTTACGTTTACTGGTGTTAATAAAGAAGATGTACAAATACTTGGAGAAGATATTCGCTATATTTTTACAGGAGATATTTTGGTTTCACATACTAAATCATCGTTTTATGGAGGTTTATGGTTTTATTTAGCGTTAGGTATTTTGCCTCTTCTTTTTATTTTGGTATTGATTTTTAGAAACAAAATCAGAGAAGCTCAACGTGATGTATTGGGTTCAAAAAGCCGTAAAGCCAACAAAATGGCAAATAAATATTTAGCTGTAGCCAAAAAGAGTTTGGATTTACAACAACAAACTGCATTTTACGAAAACATTTCCAAAGCATTATTTGGTTATACCAGCGACAAGCTAAAAATTCCGTTATCGGCATTAAACAAAGAAAACATTACCGAAAAACTAAACGGTGTAAGCGTAAGCCAAGAAACTATTAATAATTTTATAGCAACATTAGAGCTTTGCGAAATGGCTCGTTTTGCTCCAGTTTCTGTTTCTGAACAAGAAATTTATGGAAAAGCTGAAATCATTATCAATCAAATAGAGAAGGAGGTAAGGTTATGAATTCAAGTTTAAAGTTTAAAGTTGAAAGCTTAAAGTTGTCGGTTGGCAGTTCTCAAATCAAAAATCGTCAATCTCCAATCGTCAATATTCAGTCCTTCATAATACTTTTATTTCTGGTAATTACATCTTCTGCATTTGCAACATCTTATGCCGATCCGAACATTAAATTTAAGGAAGCCAATACACTTTATGCTGATGGAAAATATATCGAGGCAGCTGAAATCTACAATCAATTGATAAAAGATGATTATTTGTCGCCAGAAATCTATTATAACCTTGGAAATGCTCATTTTAAATTGAACGAAATTCCTTCTGCCATTTTAAATTTCGAACGTGCTTTAAAGCTTAAGCCCGATTACGAAGATGCTATTTTTAACTTAAAACAAGCCAATTTTAGAACCATTGATAAAATTGACCGATTGCCTGAGTTGTTTATTGGCAATGCATACAGAAGTTTAGTAACTTCAAAAACTGCTGGAACATGGGCATATTTTACTGTTGGTTTGTCGGCAGTAGCCTTGTTGTTGTTTATAAGTTATTTATTAAGTTCGGGAGTGCTGATTAAAAAAACAGGTTTTTATGGTGGTTTATTGTTTTTGTTAATGGGTTTGTTTTGCTGGTTTATGGCTAGTGAAAACCAAAACTTGGTGAACCAACAAGCCGAAGCCATTATTTTTACAGAAACGGTAATTATTAAAAGTGAACCCAATGCCAACTCTCAAAAATTATTTACCCTACATGAGGGAACCAAAGTAAATGTATTAGCATCTCAAAAAGATTGGGTAAAAATTAAATTACCCAATGGTAATGTGGGTTGGCTGGGGGCAAAGGATTTAGAGGTGATTTAATAAGCCTAAAACCTAATAAACATTAACAATTTGAAATACTTTTTTATAGCTGTAGTGCTTTTTTTTGATTGTAGTGTTTTTGCACAACAAACCTCTGTTGTAATAAAAAGTAAAAAATCAAACCAATTGTTTCAGGCAAGTATCAACAACTTTTTAATTAACAATACTCCAGTAAACCATTTAAAAGTAATAGGATTAATTCCTCAGGGAAAATACTTTTTGACGTTAAGGTTTGAAAATGATACTACGGTTTTTAAAACATCTGTACATGTTGTTGATGTTGGCTTTTATCATTTGTATGAAGTTGATGAAAAGGGTGTACAATTAAAAAAAATAGCTCCCGATTTTGAAGTAGAAGAGCCTAACCAATTGGTGGTTAAATTTGGTATTTCGGTTATAGACACAATAATAAAAGATACTGTAAAAACTGATTCGACTTTGGTAGATTTTACCGAATATTTTCAAATGCCCGATTACAATGGTAAAATTGGTTGTCCGTGGCCCATGAAAGATGATGATTTTGCCAATTTTAAAATTAATTTGCAATCCAAACGACTGGAAGATGATAAACTTTACTATTGTAAAGAATACTTAAGTAATCAGTGTTTATTGACCAAACAAGTTGCTGAATTGTTAGTTAATTTCGACTATGAAGAAACCAAACTCGATTTTGCTAAATTTATTTATTCCAAAACGTTTGATGTAGATAATTTTATATCCACATTACGTAACAGCTTTAAGTTTGAAAACAGCTTAGATCAATTGAAACAAGAGTTTAAAATAGAGGAGAAAAAGAATCAATAATCATTAAATAAAGTTTTACATTTGTTTTATTAGCGAAAGCTATAAACTGGCAGTGTCGTAAGTTAGAATATGGTAAAACATATAGTACGAGTTGTGCTTCGCGAAAATCGCATGAACGAAGGGAATTTTAACATTTATGTGTAAAAAATACTTGTGAGGAACGAAGGACATGTCTTTTATAGAGAAAATTAATTATTAATTGGGTGGGTTGTTTCAGATTTCACCCTATTTTATTTATAGTTTATGGATTTTAGCTTTATATTCTGAAAAAGGTCAATATTACATATCTCCAGAAGATTTAAATGATGAGTTAGATATGAATATGGAAATACCACTTATTTATGCAGCTTTAGATAAAATTTACAAAGATGGTTTTGCTCAAAGGATATTTAAAAAAAGAGGTGAAGTTAGGGATGAAGCAAGTCCGACTTATTTTATTTCATACAACGGTATTTTTACTTATAAAAATGGTGGATATTCTGAAAAATTTATTCGAGATGACGCTAAAAGAAGAATACAAAAGATTAGAGATAAAAAAAACGATGAATTAACATCTGAATTAATAAAAAGTACAAAAGCACAAAAGAGATTTGCTTTTTTGATAATGATTGCAACAATAGTAACAGCAGTTGCATCTATTGTTAATTTAGCAATATATATAATGAAAGAACCAACTGAACAGACACTTGAAGAATTATCACCAATAATCCGACAAAAGGTGTTAAAGAATAATGATACTGTTCGTGTAGAAATTCTAAATATCGATTCTTCATTAACAATTGTGGATCCCAAGTTGAAACCGTAATCTACCCCCATCTGTTCATAGTCTGAAGGGAGGTAATGGAAGATGCGACTAAGGACAACTAGTTATAATAGCATCAAAAACTCTACTCAAAAATGCAGATAATTGTACTAATTTTACTAACCAACATCATCATTTCATATCAGTTAAAGTGCTAATTTTAGATAAAAATAGTTGCCATGAAAACAAAAACAAGTTGTTGCATATTATTTTTATCAATTGTTTTATTTTTTAACGGTAAACTTTTTGCTCAAGAAAAAATTGATACAACTATCATAAGCCTTACCTATATTATTGAAACCTACAATGGGGGTCAGTTTATTGGCGAAATATTAAGACAGGATGAGAAGGAAGTATTGATAAATACTAAAGACAGAGGTCAGATATCAATTCCAAAATACGAAGTTAAAGTACTAAGGGTATTAAAATCGGGGGAATTGAATGCTAAAGGTAACTATATGCCTGAAGAAGTTTTTTCGACTCGATATTTTATCACCACTAATGGCTTGCCTATTAAAAAAGGCGAAAACTATGTAATTTGGAATTTGTACGGACCTGACTATTATATGTTCGGAAAAATATAGTGTTAATATTAATGATAAAATAAATGTCGGTTTTGGAGCATTAATTGGAACAGGTTCATGGGCAGCACCCGATTTCGTTTTAGCATTACCTTACGGAGTATTAACGTATGGTAACAGAAGAAATAATATTAACGTTTCGGCTGGATATGGTGTAATTGCTTATGATGGGGTGGGAGAAGGAAATGCTTTATTATCGGTTGCCGCAATGAAAAAAGTAGGTAAAAAAATAAGTTTAGTTTTCGATTCTTTTATCGTTCCTCATGTTAGATTTACCAATACTAACTATGAACCATTGACTGACATTGAAACCACCACTACAAAATATAGTGTTGTGGCTATTTTAATTCCAGGCATCAGAATTCAAGGTGAACCCGACAGAGCTTTTCAGTTTGGTTTTGCCGGTTTTTATGGTAACGGTGAAATAGCTCCATTTCCTATCCCTTTTTTGCAGTGGTTTAGAAAATTTTAACAAAAAAAAAAGAGGCAAACTAATGTCGCCTCTTTTTTTAGGGTTAGAGTTGTTTAATTTTTACCACCCAACATCAGTAATTCGTTTACCACAATTTCAGTAACGTATTTTTTGTTACCGTTTTTATCGTCGTAACTTCTACTTACCAATTTACCTTCGACGGCAATTTCGTTACCTTTTTGAAGATATTTTGAAATTACATCTACTGTTTTTCCCCACGCAACCAAGTTGTGCCATTGTGTTTCTTTAATTGTTTCGCCTTTAGTGTTTTTGTAACTTTCGTTGGTTGCTAACGAAAATTTAGCCAGTTTTTTACCCGACTCTAGGTTAATAATTTCAGGTGTGTTACCTAAGTTTCCGATTAACTGTACTTTGTTTCTTAATGTGCTCATGACTTTAAAATTTAATTGGTTTAACATTTTTTCGATTTATTTGATGGAGCAAAGTAATGACACAAAAAATACCTCATTCGGTTAATAAATAATTGCTTTCGTTTATTGTTGTTTAAAATCGTTTGTAATCGTTTGTAAACGGATATTTTTTTTGTACATTTGGCTATTAAATTTATAAAAATGGATAAAAAAACTTGTTTAGTATGTGGAGAACCTTTTGCAGGAAGGGCTGATAAAAAGTTTTGTTCTGATTATTGTAGAAATGCCCACAACAATCAATTTAATAAAGATTCAAAAAATTTGATACGCAACACCAACAACCAACTGCGTAAAAATTGGCGTATTCTTGAAGAGCTAAACCCAAACGAAAAATGCAAAGTATCAAAAAAACAACTCACAGTTAAAGGATTTGACTTTAATTTATTTACTGGTATTTATATCACTAAAGCAGGCACAACATACTATTTTTGCTACAATCAAGGGTATTTACCCATCGAAAACGATTATTACGCATTGGTTAAACGGAGTAATGCCGATTAATCGTAATCTATGCTATTAAGAATGTCTTGTTAATAAGTTAAAAAAGAGTGTGAGTAACCTTTTGAGTAAAAATTCGTTATTTTAAGGGTATGAAAAATTTATCTATCTATAGCATTCTTTTTATTTTGTTGTTGTTAACAACTTCTTTTTATGTTCCTCGTGTAGAAAAAGTTGAACTCGTTTGTGTTTCAAGTACTAACGATACTATTAATTATAATTTTATTAAAACCAATCAACTTTATGCAGAAAGTTGGGACACCTTAAGTCAACCAAATTTTTGGAGAACGTTAATGAATATGCATCACGACTCAGCGTTAATTAATGTAAGTACTACACGCCAAATCATACAAAAAGTTGCCATTAAAGATTGGAACAAACAATCTGATATGGATAAAGATTGCTTTAGAGATAGTGTAAGGTGCTATTACGAATTACCACCTGAAGTAAAAATATTTGTTACCACCGGCAGAAAATTCTTTTATGATTTTGATAATGTAATGCCTGTTATTAGCAAAGGAATTGAAATTTTTAACGAAAACAATGTAGATCCATTTTATGCTCAAGCCATTTTATTAATTGAAAGTCCAAATAAACTTCAAAAATCAAATGTTGGTGCTTATGGCTCTTTTCAAATCATGAAAAAAGTAGCAATAAACATGGGACTGAAAGTGAATAAATATGAAGATGAACGAAAAGATTTTGATAAATCGGCATGGGCTGCAGCAAAATTAATTCGAACCATTTGTATTCCTGAACTCAATAAAATTTTAGACGATAAGTGTATTGAATATAACCCCACTGATATTTGGTATCGATTAATGGTTATGCATGTTTACCATGCTGGTGCTGGAAATGTTAAAAAAGCAATGGATGTTATTAATCCTGAACAAGGTAACATGGAGCTAATTACAAAAATGTGGCAGACAGAAGCGGGTGGTTTTAGGAATGCATCACAAAATTACTCCCAATTGGTTTTAGCAAGTATGCTCGAATTAGATGACATTATCTACAATCGACGTAGCTCACTTTTTACACTTAATGTAGAATAATTGCTAAAAAATTAAAATCCAAATTATTTTAGTTGGCAGTTTGCCATAAAAAAATCACTTTTGTATATGTTTTATGACATAAGTCACGATACATGTCAGTAAATAATTTTAGTATTGAAAAATTAATTTTAAATTCCAAAAATGACTACTCAAAGCGAATTAATCGAAAAAATTAACGAAAAATATACAAAAATGGGTTTAGACCCAGAGGCTTTTTATAAAGGATTATTGTATTCAAAACCAATCAATTATTGGGATTATATTGAAGTGGAATCGCTATTGAGTTTA
Source organism: Bacteroidota bacterium (assembly GCA_016183805.1). Lineage (GTDB taxonomy): Bacteria > Bacteroidota > Bacteroidia > Flavobacteriales_E > Vicingaceae > Vicingus. Next base: position 12,013 of record JACPDX010000069.1, on the reverse strand, counting down.
CAAAAACCAAGAACTGATTACCCTGATGAAATGGTTTTTATCATGTACCATCAAGTTACGGAATTGTTGTTAAACATGATGATTCACGAAATGAATCAAGTTTGTAACTGTATTGATATTAAAGCCGATTTTTTTATCGAAAAACTAGGTAGAATGAACCGTTACATTCAAATGTTAGCCAATTCGTTTGATGTAATGCGTTTAGGAATGAATCCAAAACAATACAATGAATTTCGTTTTTCGTTAACTCCTGCAAGTGGTTTCCAATGTGCATCGTTTAGGTTTGCCGAAATTTGCTCTACTGATATTGAAAATCTGGTCGATACAAGAATCAAAAACAATCTTCCTGCAAATTACGATACAACTTTTTTATTCGAAAATATTTATTGGCAGGCAGCCGGCAAAGATCATAAAACTGGTAAAAAATCGTATTTACTTAATTTATTTGAAGAAAAATATTTAGAAAAGTTTATCGCAATGGCTAATGAATATAAAACCAAAAATATTTGGCAGAAATACAGTTCAATGTCAGAAACCGATAAAAAAAACCCGGCATTAATTCAAGCCCTTAAAGAGTTAGATATAGAATTTAATATTAAATGGCCATTGGTTCATTTAAGAGCTGCCGAACAATATTTAGACAATGGAAGTAAAGTAATTGAGGCTACAGGTGGCAGCGATTGGAAAAAATATTTACATCCGATGTATCAAAAAAGAGTGTTTTTTCCGGGATTGTGGACTACAGACGAATTAAACAATTGGGCTAAAGACTACAAATAAAAATTTAGTATTAATTACTGAAAAAGGCATTGAAATTTCAATGCCTTTTTTGTTTGTTTGTTGGCGTTTTATTTGATAATTTCGTCACGTAAATAGATGGTGTTAATCTATTTGATTTTGAATAGATTTTAATGAAATGTAGGTTGAAATGATTTTAACCTACCTTAAAAGAAGGGACGACTTGTAAGTTGTGGTTTAGGATTTAAAAGGTATAAATAATATTGCGTTAAGCAAAATAAAATAATTTAAAAATTATGGATATGAAAGTTGGAATTCCTTCGGAAATAAATCCAAACGAACTTAGAGTAGCAGCCACTCCAAAGACAGTATTACGATTAATAAAACAAGGATTTAGTGTATTTATTCAAGAAAATGCAGGTGTAAAAGCAAATTTTTCGAATGCAGCATTCGAAGAAGCAGGAGCAACAATAGTTTCAACCGCTGCTGATATATACAGTAACTCAGACATTGTACTAAAAGTACTTGGGCCCACTTATGAAGAGGTGGACATGATGAAAGAAGGTTTGGTATTGTTGAGTTATTTATGGCCTGCACAAAACCCTGAATTACTTCAAAAACTTGCCGATAAAAAAGTAAATGCTGTGGCTATGGATGCTATTCCTAGAATTTCCAGAGCACAAAAAATGGACGTTTTATCTTCTATGGCAAACATATCGGGTTATAGAGCTGTAATTGAAGGAGCTAATTATTATGGTAAATTTTTAAATGGTCAAATCACAGCCGCCGGAAAAGTTGATCCTGCAAAAATACTGGTAGTTGGAGCAGGAGTAGCAGGTTTAGCAGCTATTGGTGCAGCAAACTCGTTGGGTGCAATTGTTAGGGCTTTTGATACTAGAAAAGAAGTTGCGGAACAAATAGAATCTATGGGGGCATCATTTCTTACTGTAGAAATTGAAGAAGATGGAGCTACTTCCTCAGGATATTCTAAAGTAATGAGCCAAGAATTTATTGATGCAGAAATGAAATTATTTTTAGAACAAGCAGCAGACGTAGATATTATCATTACTACTGCATTAATACCTGGTAGAGATGCACCAAAATTAATTTTGGATTATCATGTTGCAGCAATGAAACCAGGTTCTGTTATTGTTGATTTAGCAGCATCTTGTGGTGGTAACTGTACCATGACTAAACCTGGAGAAGTTTATACTACCGAAAACGGAGTTACTATTTTGGGTAAACTTAATCAATTGCCTAACCAAGCGTCTCAGTTATACGGAAACAACCTTTGTCATCTTTTAGATGATATGGGAAAAGCCGAGAACTTTAAAATTGATATGGAAGATGATGTGGTTTCTAGAGCCATGGTTACTTACGATGGTAAAATAAATTGGCCACCAAAACCACTTCCAGTTAGCCCTCAAAAACCAGTTGTTGCTCCAGTTGAAGTAGAAGACCCAAAAATTGTTGCAGCTAGAAAAGCGAAACAAGAAGCAACAGGAATGGTGATAAAACTTTGTGCTATAGGTGCTTTGTTATTGGTATTAGGACAATTTGCACCAGCAGAATTTATGCAACATTTTACAGTATTTGTATTGTCTGTATTTATTGGATGGCAAGTCATTTGGAATGTTTCACATTCTTTACACACTCCGTTAATGGCTGTTACCAATGCCATCAGTGGAATTATCATTGTTGGAGGATTATTACAAACCACTAGCGATATATCGAGCCCTATGACTATATTAGCTTTTGTAGCCATTTTGGTTGCCAGTATTAATATTGTTGGAGGATTTTTAGTTACTCACCGAATGTTGAAAATGTTTAAAAAATAAAAAAAGATGATAGTTAAAGAAATACAAATAGCAGCATACTTATTTGCAAGTATCTTGTTTATACTTAGTTTGGGAGGATTATCTTCTCAAGAATCAGCAAAACGTGGAGTATTTTACGGAATTATAGGTATGGCAATTGCCATTCTAGCCACTGTTTTAGGGCAAGGAGTAGAAGGTCATGTTTATATTATTGTAGCCATTGCCATTGCAGCCGTAATAGGAACTTTGGTAGCTCGAAAAGTTGAAATGACATCTATGCCTCAATTGGTTGCCATCTTACATAGTTTTGTGGGATTAGCAGCCGTATTAGTTGGTTTTGGTTCGTATTTAGATGTACATACTCAATCCCTTATAGGAACTGAACATACCATTCATTTAGTAGAAGTTTTTATTGGGGTATTTATTGGAGCAATTACTTTTACCGGATCTATTATTGCTTGGGGAAAGCTTGATGGAAAAGTAATGAGTAAACCTTTGTTGTATCCCGGTAGGCACTTAGTAAATATAATATTACTTATTGCTTGTTTTGTATTGGGTTATTTATTTACTGTGGCTCCTGGTTTAGACGGAATGATGTATTTATACATGATGACAGCAATTGCTTCTTTTATTGGGATTATGTTGGTAATGGCAATTGGTGGTGCGGACATGCCAGTAGTTGTTTCTATGCTTAACTCTTATTCGGGTTGGGCAGCAGCAGCAGCAGGTTTTATGTTAGGAAATGATTTGTTAATTGTTACCGGTGCTTTAGTTGGTAGTTCAGGTGCTATTCTTTCAATTATCATGTGTAAGGCAATGAACAGGTCTTTTATTTCTGTTATTCTAGGAGGTTTTGGTGCTGTTACAACAGGAGTTGCTCAGGAGATGGAAGGGGAAGTCACTTCACTAGACCATCAGGCTGTTGCTGAATTGTTGAAAGATGCTAAATCGGTGGTAATTGTTCCGGGTTATGGAATGGCTGTTGCCAAAGCACAATATCCAATTTTCGACATGGTTCAATACCTTAGAAAAGAAGGTAAAGATGTTAAATTTGCCATACATCCTGTAGCAGGTCGTTTGCCGGGTCACATGAACGTATTATTGGCAGAAGCAAATGTACCTTATGATATTGTTTTAGAAATGGATGAAATAAACGAAGACTTACCTCATACAGATGTGGTGATGGTTATTGGTGCAAATGACGTTGTTAATCCGGGAGCACAAGATGACCCTGCGAGCCCGATTTATGGCATGCCTGTAATTGAGGCATGGAAAGCAAAAACGGTGATTATTATGAAACGTTCAATGGCAGTTGGTTATGCTGGAGTAGAAAACCCACTATTTTATAAGGAAAATTCTGAAATGCTATACGGAGACGCTAAAGATAGTGTTGACAAAATTTTAAGTTATTTAAAAGGATAAAATAATTCATATTTTATGTTTTGAAAGGTCGTCTGTTATTCAGACGACCTTTTTTATTAGTAGATTTCCAAATTAGTTAAAAGGAATCGGTTAATGTAAATAGTCTTTATAAGTTGGACTAATTCCCTTGAAACATAGATTTTTCTGAGCAGAGGAAAATAAAAAAAGCCCCACAAAAAATGTGAGGCCTTGATAAATTATTTTATTTGAATTATGCTTCAATACTTACAGAAGGTCCTGCAGCAACTAAAGCTTTCCCTTCTTCATTGTCGGTAAATTTTTCGAAGTTTTTAACAAATAAACCGGCTAATTTATTTGCTTTTTCATGCCATTCTTCTCTATTTACATAAGTGTCTCTAGGATCTAAAATAGATGAATCAACTCCGGGTAATGAAGTGGGTACTTCTAAGTTGAAAATTGGAATTATTTTAGTTTCAGCTTTTTCTATAGAGCCATCTAAAATAGCATTAATAATACCTCTAGTATCTTTAATAGAAATACGTTTACCACTACCGTTCCAACCGGTATTAACTAGATATGCTGTAGCATTATTCGCTTCCATTTTTTTAACCAATTCTTTACCGTATTGAGTTGGGTGTAAGCTTAAAAATGCCGCACCAAAACAAGATGAGAAAGTTGGAGTAGGTTCAGTAACACCTCGTTCTGTACCCGCTAATTTTGCTGTAAAACCTGATAAAAAATGGTATTTAGTTTGAGCAGGAGTAAGTTTTGATACCGGAGGTAATGTTCCAAATGCATCTGCGGAAAGGAAAATAACTTTTTTAGCAGGACCAGCTTTAGAAACAGGTGTTACAATATTGTCAATATGATAGATAGGATAAGAAACTCTAGTGTTTTCAGTTACTGATTTATCACTAAAATCTATTTTACCATTTGCATCAACGGTAACGTTTTCAAGTAATGCATCTCTTCTTATTGCAGCATATATTTCTGGTTCGGAACTCTTGTCCAAATTTATTGTTTTTGCATAACAACCGCCTTCAAAGTTAAAAACTCCATCATTATCCCAACCATGTTCGTCATCACCAATTAATTGTCTGCTTGAATCGGTTGATAAAGTAGTTTTACCGGTTCCTGATAAGCCAAAGAAAATAGCAGTATCGCCATCCTTACCTACATTAGCAGAGCAGTGCATTGAAGCTATTCCTTTTAATGGTAAATAATAGTTCATCAAAGAGAACAATCCTTTTTTCATCTCTCCACCATACCAAGAACCACCAATAAGCTGAATTTTTTCGGTTAAATTAAAAACAATAAAATTTTCAGAATTTAATCCATGTTCTTGCCATTTTTTATTAGATGTTTTAGAGCCATTCATAACAATGAAATCTGGTTCACCAAAATTTTTCAACTCTTCTTCAGTTGGTCTAATAAACATATTTTTAACAAAATGAGCTTGCCATGCTACTTCCATAATAAAACGAACTTTTAATCTGGTGTTTTCGTTTGCTCCGCAATACGCATCAACAACAAATAAAGTTTTATCGGATAGTTGATCGGCTACCGTTTTCTTTAAATCATTCCATACTACTTGTGAGGTAGGTTTATTATCATTTTTTGCTTTATCGGAATTCCACCAAATCGTATCTTTAGTTATATCATCCAATACAAAATATTTGTCTTTTGGAGATCTGCCTGTAAACACTCCTGTCATCACATTTAAAGCACCTAACTCTGTTTTTTGTGCAACTTCAAAACCGGTTAGGGATGGGTCAGTTTCATATTCAAACAATTTTTCATACGAAGGATTGTAAATGATTTCTTTAATTCCTTTAATACCTAAACCATTTAAAGATTTGGCAATAGACTCTACTCTAGAATTCATGATAATTTATTAATAAGATTTTTATAATTGATACGTGTCTAAGCCTTATTGCTTAGCATAAACAAAGTTCTCATAAGTTTTTGAATATTGATAATATTCTATTATCTTTTTTGAACACCTTTTTCATTATATTTAATGTGTACCATGTCGGTATCTCCTACAGTTTCCTTAACTAAACTTAAAAAAGCATTTTTTTGCTTTGTTGATAAGTTTTTTAGGTTGTAATTCAAGTCTATTTCTCCTTCACGACCCCAATGACGAACATCTGCTTCAATATTAGTATGGTTGTCTTTATTAAATTTAGCTACAGCTTCTTCAAATTTTGTTTTTACTGGATGAGCTATTCCTTCTCCTTTACTAATAAATTGAACAATTATATCAAAAACAACATCTTGTGGGTTTGCTGTTTCTGCTGTTTTTTCTGTTGAAGATGCATTTTTCATGGTTGTTGATTTTTGACCGTTTTTACATGCTATTAAGCTTACAGCAGATAAAATAATAATTAGCTTGTTCATAGTTTTTATTTTTAGTTTCTAGTTACTGGTTTCTTAATTTCTAGTTTTGCTCATCTTTCAAATCACCCCTCCGACTCCCCTCAAGGGGAGAGTGTCCTCCGTTGTGGCTTCCTCCCTTGAGGGAGGGTAGGGTGGGTGATTTGTTGTTTCTGGTTTTGCTCATCTACATAGCCCCTCCTTCGGAGGGGTTGGGGAGGCTTTTTAGTTGATACAATTTGTTGTATTTTAATTTAGCGTAAGCTAAAAAGTATTTAAAATTAAGTTTTTCTCCTGTAATTTTTTCGCACAACTCTTTTGCTGCAAATAATCTGCCATGAACATGAATTTTTTCTCTAAGCCAGTTTAATAAAGGCGTTAATTCACCATTTTCAATTTGTTGTTCCAAGTTGGTAATCTCTTTTTTTGCTTGATTATAAAATTGTGCAGCATAAAAACTTCCAATGGAATAGGTCGGGAAATATCCAAAACTTCCGTGCGACCAATGAATATCTTGCAACACACCTTTTGCATCATTAGGAACATCAATGTTTAAGTAATCTTTATATTTCTTGTTCCATATTTTTGGTAAATCATCTACTTCAATTTTACCTGAAATCAATTCCTTTTCAATTTCATAACGAATCAACACATGAAACTGATAGGTAAGTTCATCGGCACTTGTACGAATAAGTGATGGTCGAACAATATTCATGGCTTTATAAAAATCTTCTGCCGAATAGTTGTTTAAGTTTTCAGGAAAAAACTCTTGTAGCTTCTTAAAGTTATTTTTCCAATATCCATAACTTCTTCCTACATTATTTTCCCATAATCTCGATTGAGATTCGTGAATACCTAATGACAAATAAGAACCAGCTGGTAAACCGTAATTTTCTATTAACAAGCCTTGTTCATACAAAGCATGTCCTCCTTCATGAATACTGCTCCATAAAATTTCGTTCAAATTGTTTTCGTTTACTCTGGTCGTAATTCTCACATCATGCGAGCCAAAATTAGTGGTAAATGGGTGGGTAGAAATATCCTGACGACCAGCTTTAAAATTGTAACCCATTTGTGCTAAAAGCACTTCTGTAAAAGCAAGTTGTTTGTCTTTTGCAAAAAAATTAAACATCAAACTGTCGTCATTTTGTTTAGCGTTGGCAATCTGTTGAACATAAGGCACTAACTCTTTTTTAATATCCTCAAACAAAACATCTAATTCGGCAACGGTAGCTTTTGGTTCGTGTAAATCTAACAATGCATTGTAGGGATAATTCTGATAGCCCAACAATTCACATTCTTCTCTTTTTAGCTGAACCAATACCTTAAGTTTGGGTGCAAAAATTGAAAAATCGCTTTTTTGTTTTGCTTCTTGCCAAGCAACAAATGACTCAGAAATAGCCATACTCATTTTCTGTACAAAGGCAGTACTGTATTTTTTGCTTCTTTCGAAATTTAGTAACGATTCCTCTATGTTTAACTTTTCCGTTTCAGCTAAAGACTCCTCATTTAATTTTTTCAATAGTTTTCCAAACTTTTCATCCACCGAAAGTTCGTGGGCGATACCTGCCAATGTAGAAATTTGTTGAGCCCGATGTTGAGCTCCTTTTTCGGGCATAAAAACTTCCTGATCCCAATTTAATACGGCAATGGAATACTCTACATCCGCAATTTTGCTTAAATGATTTTTGTAGTCTTGATATGAATCCATAGGTTTAATCTAATGTTGATGCAAAAGTAGTTAAAACTAACAGTAGAATTTATGGTTATTATCATTCAATTTTTTTAAATTCGTGGCTTTAAATCTATAATAATGAAAAAAAATTCGTTTTTATTTCTTGCCATAACTATATTAGTTAGTCAGACTTTTGCACAAAAAAAATCGGTTACAATTGATAATATTTGGGCAACTTATTCTTTTTATGCAAAAAGAATCGGTGGAATCAGGTCGTTAAATGACGGGATTTTTTATACTTCGCTCGAAAGAACCAAAAGCGGTAGTGATTTGGTGAAATATTCCTATAAAGACGAAAAGTATAGAGATGTTATCCTTAAAAATGAAGAATTGAAATTTGGCGATAAACCAATTTCGTTGGATGATTATGAATTTAATAATACAGAAACTAAGCTGTTGATAGCTTCTGATGACGAATCAATTTACCGCCATTCGAGTAAAGCAGATTATTTTATTTATGATATTAGTACCAAACAAATCAACAAACTTTCGGAAGGGGAAAAGCAAATGTACGCTACGTTTTCGCCTAACAGTACCGAAGTGGCTTTTGTAAAAGAAAACAACCTTTATTACAAAGAATTAAACTCCAACAATGAAATTCAAATCACCACAGATGGCAAAAAAGGAAGTATTATTAATGGTGCTTCCGATTGGGTATATGAAGAAGAATTGGTTTTAGTGAGTGCTTTCGATTGGTCGCCGGATGGAACTAAAATAGCTTACTATAAGTTCGACGAAAGTAAAGTGAAGGAATGGCACATGGAATTATACAATGATTTATATCCTGAGCAAGTAAAATTCAAGTACCCAAAAGCCGGAGAGGAAAATTCGAAAGTGGAGATTTACGTGTATGATTTACAAACAAAAACCAATCAAAAATTAAATGTACCGATTTCATACGAATACATTTCAAGAATAAATTGGAGTAACGATTCAAAAAATGTTGCCATTCAAACATTTAATAGGTTACAAAATTATTTGGCAGTACATTTAATTAATGTTGATAATAATCAAGCCCAATTAATTTATGAGGAGAAAGACGAACGTTATGTTGAAATTCCAACAACGATTTTTTTAGCTACAAAAAATCAATTTATCATTACCAGTGAAAAAGATGGGTACAACCATGTTTATCTATATGATTTATCAGGCAAATTAATCAATCAGGTTACCAAAGGGCTGTGGGAAGTGAATGAAATTTATGGAGTAGATGAAAAAACAGGTACGATGTATTATCAATCTACCGAAGAATCTCCAATAACTAGAAATATTTACAGTATAAAGTTGAATGGAAAAGATAAAAAGAAACTAAATACTAAGAATGGTGTCAACAATGCTGAATTCAGTAGCACGTTCAATTATTTTATCAATACATGGTCGAACGCAAAGACTCCTTATTTAACCACTATTAACGATAATAAAGGTAAAGAAGTACGTTTGTTAGAAGATAATCAACCCATCGTAAAAAGAATGGCTGAATATTCGATTACTAATAAAGAGTTTTTTAAAGTAAAAATTAACGGACAAGAGTTGAATGCTTGGTCAATTAAACCTGTTGATTTCGACTCTACAAAAAAATATCCATTGTTTATGTTTGTCTATGGAGGTGATGGAAATCAAACCGTTATGGATGAATATGATAGTTTTAATGACTTTTGGTATCAACATTTAGCAAGTAAAGGATATATTGTTATTTCTGTAGATAATAGAGGTACAGAGGGTAGGGGAGCTGAATTTAGAAAAAGCATTTACAAACAATTGGGAAAATATGAGACCGAAGACCAAATTGAAGTAGCTAAATATTTTTCAACCCTACCTTACATTGATGGAAGTAGAATTGGCATTTTTGGTTGGAGTTTTGGAGGGTATTTATCTACTTCTTGTTTGTTAAAAGGTGCTGATGTGTTTAAAACAGCTATTGCAGTTGCACCAGTAACCAATTGGAGGTATTACGACAATATTTATACCGAACGTTACATGCAAACGCCACAAGAAAATGCTCAGGGTTATGATGATAATTCACCAATTAATCATGTGGAGAAATTAAAAGGAAATTATTTGCTAATTCACGGTATGGCTGATGACAATGTGCATTATCAGAATACCGCAGAAATGATTAATGCATTAATTAAAGCAAACAAGCAATTCACACAATTTTCTTACCCAAATAAAAATCACGGAATAAGCGGGGGTAATACCCGATTGCATTTATATAATTTAATGACCAATTTTATTATCAATAATTTATAGGTATTACTTTAAATTATATATATTCGCATCTTATTAAAATCATAAAACTCTAAAAAAATATTTTATGTCAGAAGCAAAATTAAGTCACCCAAAAGGATTGTATGTCCTGTTTGTTACAGAAATGTGGGAACGATTCAGTTACTACGGAATGCGTGCAATTTTTGTATTGTTCTTAACAAAAGCATTGTTATACGATAAAGCATTTGGTAGCGAAATTTATGGAAGTTATACCGGATTAGTTTATTTAACACCTTTAATTGGAGGTTATGTTGCCGATAGGTATTGGGGAAACAGACGATCAATTGTTTTTGGAGGAATCTTAATGGCAATAGGTCAATTTTTTATGTTTATGAGTGGCTCTTTTTTCGAAGAATTGGAATTGGCAAGAGCATTAATGATGGTAGGACTAACGTCATTAATTATTGGAAATGGGTTTTTTAAACCAAATATTTCAACCATGGTTGGTCAATTGTATCCAGAAGGCGACAAGAGAATTGACTCTGCTTTTACCATCTTTTATATGGGTATTAACCTAGGAGCATTTTTTGCACCACTTGTTTGTGGATTTTTAGGTGATACCGGTAATCCTGCCGATTTTAAATGGGGATTTTTAGCAGCAGGAGTAGGAATGATTTGTAGTTTAATTTTATTCCTAAGTTTAAAAGATAAATACATTGTAACTCCTGAAGGAAAAGCAATTGGAGCAAAACCAACCAAAAAAGATGAATTTGCTGATATAAGCACTAAATCTAATTTTTCAACAACTCAAATAATGATGTGGATTGGTATTGAAATTGGTTTGTTTTCGTTGTTTTATTATTTTGACCAAGGTGTAATAGGTGCATTTATTTTTTCATTATCTATTGCTGCTCCGGGATTTATATTGTCCGATAAAAATTTAACAAAGATTGAAAGAGAACGGATTTGGGTAATTTACATTGTAGCTTTCTTTGTTATTTTCTTTTGGGCAGCATTTGAACAAGCAGGAGCTTCGTTAACTTTTTTCGCTGAAGAGCAAACCAATAGAAATTTATTTGGTTCTGAAATTCCAGCAAGTTATTTCCAATCCATTAATGCTGTTGCCATTGTAATTTTTGCAGGTATTTTTGTGGCCCTATGGACTTATTTGGGTAAAAAAGGAAAAGAACCAGCTTCGCCTTACAAACAATCAATAGGTTTATTATTATTAGCCATTGGATATTTAGTAATTGCATTTGGTGTTAAAGGGGTAGATGCTTCTACCAAAGTAAGTATGATTTGGTTAGTAAGTTTATATTTAATTCACACGTTTGGTGAGCTTTGTTTATCTCCAATTGGATTGTCAATGGTTAACAAATTGGCACCTGTAAAATTTGCTTCTTTACTAATGGGAGTTTGGTTTTTATCAACAGCATCTGCAAATAAATTTGCAGGAACATTAAGCTCTTTTTATCCGGAAACAATGATAACTGTTGAATCAGTAGAGGCTGAACAAACTGCAAATAACATAGTTTTGTGTGAAAACATGGATAAAGCAGAAGAAATAGAAGGAAAAAAATACGTGAGTATTGATTTGATTTCTTTTAAACAGGTTAAAACAAAAGAAACTAAAGCAGCTATAGTAAAAACAATTTTTAAAGATTCACGAATAAAAGAAAAATCATTTATTGGTTATAAAATTGATAGCCTTTATGCCTTTTTCATGCTATTTGTTGCTATGGCTGGTGTTGCATCA
>JACPDX010000068.1 GCA_016183805.1 Bacteroidota bacterium | reverse complement strand
TAACATTAAACGATTTAACACTAAATCATTACGAAGCTACACTTTTAAACCTACACCATGTAAACGAATCGTACCAAAAAATTGGCTTAGCCTCTATCGATGGCATTTTGGGTGGAGATATTTTAACTGATTATAAAGCGGTGATTGATTATAAAAATGCTACGTTAATTTTGGAGCATTAAACTTCTTTTTCTTCCTAAACCATAAAAAATCCGATTGAATTACTAAATTTGGATTGAATCCATATGTTGGCTATGCGTACCAGTACACATAGCCAATTGTTAACAGTAAGTTTAACAGACTGACATGACAATAGAGACCATCATAAAGCAATATGACTTTAATTTAAAGTATGCAATAGCCCTTGTTCAAGACCTATCGGACGACCAAATGACAACTGTTCCCTCAAATGGACTTGAAAACCACCCAGCTTTTACGCTTGGACACTTAATTTCTGGTAGTGCAGGGTTGGCGGAGGACTTGGGTGCAAAATTTGAGATGCCCGACAAGTGGGCGGATTTATTTTTAAGAAAGGGACCTGGCGACCCGCGAAAACCAGACTCAGATAAAAGCAAATATCCTTCTAAACATTTATTGCTAAAGGAACTGGATGACCAACATAACAAAGTCAAAAAGCTCTTATCTCACATTGACAATAATGACTTAAATAAAAAATTCACATGGCGCTTTAGTAGCTATATGCCGACACTTATGGATTTAATTGTATTTATGTGCATTAATCATGAAGCAATGCACTTGGGACAACTTGCTGCGTGGAGGCGCGCAATGGGGTTGACATCTGGGCTTGCTACTTTATGACCCGAAGAATAAACCTACCGCTAACAGCACATAGCCAAAATTGGCGCGGACAGAGGAATAAAAAGTTTAGTATCTTTATATAACCGTTTTGCGGGTAGATAGTTGAGTGTTTCAAACGCCAACTTCGGCTATCTGCGAAACGTTCCGTGTCAAGCACGGAATGACGAGAAAAAAATTTTAAATCATTCCACTAAACTGCTGTTCATCAATAATGGCAACACCCAATTCGGTGGCTTTTTGTAATTTGCTTGGACCCATATTTTCTCCGGCAACAATATAACTTGTTTTTTTAGAAATAGAACCTGAAACTTTTCCTCCGTTTTGTTCGATAAGATTTTTTAATTCGTCGCGACTAAACAAAGTAAATACACCGGACACCACAAAAGTTAACCCGGCTAGTTTTTCGCTTCTGTTTTCCAGTTGTTGTTCGGAAAGCGAAAATTGCAAACCAATATCTTTAAGATTTTTTATTAACTGTTGGTTTTGTTCTATGGTAAAAAAGTGGATAATGCTTTCGGCAATTTTATCGCCAATTTCATCGGCAACAATCAATTCTTCAAAAGTGGCTGTTTTTATCGCATCAATATTTTTAAAATGTCGGGCTAATTTTTTAGCTACTGTTTCGCCCACATAACGAATACCAATAGCAAACAACACCCGCTCGAACGGAACTTTTTTAGATTCCTCTAAGCCCTTTAAAATATTGTTTACCGATTTTTCTGCCATACGTTCCAACGGTAATAATTGTTCTTTTTGCAAACGATACAAATCGACGATATTCTTTACCAAACCTGCGTTGTACAGTTGTTCTATGGTTTCTTCACCCAAACCGTCAATGTTCATGGCTTTACGGCTGATAAAATGCTGCATTTTACCTTTTATTTGTGGTGGGCAACCCCACTCGTTGGGACAAAAATGTTTGGCATCTCCTTCAGTTCTTTCTAAAAGTGTGTTACATTCCGGACAATGAGTAATGTATTTTTTGGGTTGTGAAAAAATATCACGTTGTGTGGCTTCAACACCCACAATTTTCGGAATAATTTCTCCTCCTTTTTCTACAAAAACCCAATCACCTTCTCGAATATCGAGTTTTTCAATTTGGTCGGCATTGTGTAATGAAGCACGTTTTACGGTGGTTCCAGCCAACAAAACGGGTTGTAAATTGGCAACCGGAGTAATAACTCCTGTTCGACCCACTTGGTAAGTAATTTCTAACAATTTGGTCTTTGCCTGTTCGGCTTTAAACTTGTAAGCGATTGCCCACTTTGGCGATTTAGCAGTAAAACCCATTTCCTCCTGTTGACGGTAAGAATTTACTTTTATCACCACGCCATCAATATCAAAATTTAACGCGTTTCGTTTTTTATCCCAATAGTTGATAAAGTCAAAAATTTCGTCAATGGTTTTACATTTTTTTATAAAATTATCTTTTTCTTTTGGCACTTTAAACCCCCATTTTCCGGCGGTTTCTAACGATTCTAAGTGCGTTTTAAACGGCATATTTTCTCCTAATACAAAATACAGGTAGCTGTCGAGCTTACGCTGAGCCACCACAGCAGAATCTTGCATTTTTATGGTTCCTGACGCTGTGTTTCTTGCATTGGCATACAATTGTTCTCCAATTTCTTCACGTTCTTTGTTCAGTTCTTCAAAAACATTTTTGGGTAGAAAAATCTCTCCACGTATTTCAAATTCTTTGGGATAATTGTTCCCCATCAATTTTAACGGAATTGACTTGATGGTTTTTACGTTGGTGGTAATATCATCACCTTGTGTTCCATCACCACGTGTTACCGCTCTCGATAATCTTCCGTCAACGTAAGTTATTCCTATAGCAACACCATCGTATTTTAATTCACACACGTATTCAATCTCATCTTCCACCAACTTTTTGATTCGGGTTTCAAAATCGGTAATTTCTTCTTTGCTGTAGCTGTTGCTCAGCGAAAGCATGGGGTATTTGTGTTTTACCGTTTCAAATGCTTTGGTAATATCACCACCAACTCGTTTGGACGGAGAGTTCTCATCAGCCAACTCAGGGAACTCATGTTCCAATTTTATCAACTGTTCCAACAACATATCAAAGTCGTAATCTGAAATGATTGGGTTGGACAACACATAGTAATTATAGTTGTGCTGATTGATTTCTTGAGTGAGTTCTTGTATCTTATTTTTCGCTTCTGATGCAGTCATTTTAATGTTCATTTTCGGTTTCCTAAATTAAAAAATCTAACGCTTACTTCGTAACTTTGTAGTTAAATTTATTAGCATGCAAAAATTAGAAAAAGGCAAACATTTATACAACCAACAAAAATTCGAAAAAGCGTTGGTTGTTTTGTCCGAATTTTTGTTGGAATATCCCAACCATGCTGATGGTTTGTTTTACAGAGGTGTTTGTTATCGTAAACTTGACCAATTTAACGAATCGATTGCTGATTTTAACGCTATATTAACCAAACTACCTGATGAGCCCACTTTACTTTGCGAAAGAGCCATTTCGTTGTTTAAAAATGAGCAACTGGATTTAGCATTACAAGACTTAAATAAAGCTGTAGAGTTGGATGCTAATAATCCATACCGATACACCAGCAGAGCTTTTATTCGAGCTTATGTGGATATTGAAGGAGCTATTGAAGATTACCAAAAAGCCATCGAACTTGACCCTAAAGATGAAATTGCCTACAACAATTTAGGATTGTTGCAAGAACAAAAAGGAAACTTTAAAGCGGCAAAACAAAATTTTAAAAAATCGAATAAAATTATTGGATACGAGCCAGAGAAAAGGCAAGAGAAACAAGATAACAAGACATTAGACAATAAGACGCTAGATAGTAAGACTAAAGACGAAAAAACTTACCATAATTCGTGGGAATTAATCAAAGGCATTTTTACTTCAAAAGAAGTTCGAAAAGAATATTTTAAGTTTTTAAAAAACTTGCTAAAGTTTTAAGCAACTATATCAGAAGCTTGTGTTAGGATGGCTTTTGTTTCTTCACACAAATATTTACCGCCACTATTTACAATTTTAATCGCTTGTTCGTAAATATTGATGTGCGAATTTTTAACGATATACCCATAAGCACCTTCATCTAATAACTCCCTTATAATATCTGCATTGGTTACCATTGAAAACATTAGAACACGAATGTTTGGATTGATTTCCATTAGGTTTTTTAGGACAACTAACCCATTTTTTTCAGGCATATTATAATCCATCAGAATGATATCATATTCACTATTTTGGGCTTTATATAATGCTTCCAAACCATCGTTTGCTTCAGCAACTATTTCTATCTCTTGGGAAGATTTGAATAATAATTTCAGGCAATCTCTTATAACATCTCTATCTTCTACCAACAATACTTTTATCTTTTCCATAATTTTTATCTTTAAATTGATAACTCAAAGTTCGTTACCGATTGATAAATATGAAACTGTAGTATTGTGTATTTTGGAGTGCTAAAAACAGGGATTATTTATCAGTATTTATACCGATTATACATTCCTCACACAAACAATTATCGAAATTTTCTTTCAAATAAATCAATTGTTCGGGTGTTAATTGGTGATTTTCACACCAACAACCTCGCTCTAAATTTTGGCAACCAAATGTTTTACCACATTTAGAACATTTCTTTTCAGTTATTTTGGGGTTACTTTCGATGTTCGGTAAGTTTTACAGCAACTGCATGAATATGCCCGCCAAGCGGTGGATTTAATTTGGAAATTTTTATGGAAATAGTTTCAATAGTTTCAAATTGTTTAAATAAACTGTTGATGCATCTACCAGCAACATGCTCCAATAGTTTAGAAGGAGTTTCCATTTCTTGTTTGATGACTTGAAAAACCGTTTGATAATTTACCGTATACATCCAACTCCACATCCACCAAAAAATGGGTTCCTATCACCTTTTCTTCTTTAAAACAACCGTGATAAGCATAAATTTTTATTCCTTCAACGTATATTTTTCCCATTTTTTTTTGTTTGTAATCTTTCAAAAACACACCCCTGCCCCTCTCAAGAGGGGAAGCCAACGCTCAATGCCGTCTTCGGTCTTCTGACTTCGGTCTTCTGACCTCCAACTTCCTTACCAACCCTCTTTTAATGTTACTGTTCTGTTAAAAATCAGGTTTTCTGGTGTTGAATTTTTATCCACACAGAAATAGCCAATTCGTTGAAATTGATAACGCTCCAATGGTTTCGCATCTTTTAAAGCCAATTCAATTTTACAATTTTTTAAAGCCGTAAGCGAATTTGCATTGATTAACGTTTTAAAATCCACTTCTTTATCCGAATCCGGAGATTCAACCGTAAACAACCTATCGTAAACATTTACTTGTGCAGTAACGTTATGCGAAGCAGAAACCCAATGCAATGTTCCTTGAACTTTACGTTTGCTTTCTTCAGTTCCGCTACCACTTTTGCTTTTTTCGTCGTACGTACATCTTACCTCAATAACATTGCCGCTAGTATCTTTTACAACCTCCTCACCTTTAATAATATAACCGCTTTTTAAACGCACTTCTTTACCTATTCCTAACTTAAAAATCTTGTTTGGGCATTCTTCCAAAAAGTCGTCTTTTTCAATATAAATTTCTCGGGAAAAAATCATGTCGCGATGACCAGCATTTTCATCTTCTGGATTGTTTTCAGCCAAAACTGTTTCTGTTTTTCCTTCAGGATAATTGGTAATGACCACTTTTAAAGGGTGCAAAACAGCCATCATCCGAAAAGTAGATTTATTCAAATCGGCACGAATACACGACTCCAACAGTGCCACATCAATCATTTGATCTCTTTTTGAAACACCGGCTTTTTCAATAAATTCTCGAATAGCGGCAGGTGTATAACCTCTTCTTCTTAAACCAGAAATGGTGGGCATTCGTGGGTCGTCCCAACCATCAACAATATTATCCTCAACCAATTTCATCAACTTACGTTTACTCATTACCGTGTAGTTCAGGTTCAATCTCGAAAATTCTCGTTGTTTTGGTCGGATATTTTTTTCATCACACACTTGATCTAAAAACCAGTCGTACAATTCTCTGTGAGGTTTAAATTCGAGCGAACAAAGTGAATGAGAAATATGTTCTAGATAGTCTGATTCGCCATGAGCCCAATCGTACATTGGATAAATACACCAATCGTTACCTGTTCGGTGATGATGCTTGTGCATTACACGATACATAATCGGGTCACGCATCAACATGTTGGTATGAGTCATGTCTATTTTTGCTCGTAAAACGTGTTCACCTTCTTTAAAATCACCCAATTTCATTTTGTTAAACAAGTCTAAATTTTCTTCTACACTTCTATTTCTATACGGACTATTTACTCCCGGTTTGGTAGGTGTTCCTTTTTGTTCAGCCATATCTTCCGACGATTGAGAATCAACGTAGGCTTTACCATTTTTTATCATTTCTACAGCCCATTCATACATTTGTTGAAAATAATCGGACGAATAACATTCTTCCGCCCATTTAAGTCCCATCCAAGTTAAATCATATTTAATGGCATCAACAAATTCTTGCTCTTCTTTCGAAGGATTGGTATCATCAAACCTAAGATTTACTGGTGCGTTGTATTTTTCGCCCAACCCAAAATTTAAGCAAAATGCTTTGGCGTGACCAATGTGCAAATACCCATTTGGCTCCGGTGGAAATCTAAATTTTAATTGACTAGCAGTGTAGCCGTTTTTTAAATCTTCTTCAACAATTTGCTCAATAAAATTAAGTGCTTTGTATTCTTCGTTTGAGTTTTCCATTTTTGTGGTTACTTGTTTCTAGTTGCTTGTTTCTTGTTTCTCGCAGATTTCGCAGATTAACGCAGATATTTTTCTATATATTTTCTCGCAAAGATGCGAAGACACAAAGTTTTTTTTTGCTTCCGACTTCGGTCTTCGGACTTCTAGCTTTTTCTTACTTATTTATATTTTCAACACCACTTTTCAATCTGTTTATCGATTCCTCTTTGCCTATAACTTCCATAATGTCAAACAAATGAGGACCTCCACCAACTCCGGTGATTGCTAATCTTATAGGGGTCATAGCAACACCGAAACCAAATCCTTTTTCTTCTATGTATTTTTTAAAAGCTTCCTCTAATGTTACTGCATTAAATTCGGTAGTTGAAAAAATAGTTACTAATTCGGCGATGATTTGTGCAGAATTTTCTTTCCATTTTTTCTTTACTGTTTCAGCATCGTAGGTAGTTGGTGCTTCAAAAAAATAGGTTCCTTTTTCAATAATATCATTTAAGAAAGTTGCTCTTTCTTTCATTAAATTACATACAGCACTTAAAAGTTGTTCGTTAGGAACACAATAACCATGTTTTTCAACTATTGGTTTTATTAATTGAGCCAATTCCTCGTTTGATTTTGCTCTCAAGTAATTCTCGTTAAACCATTTGGTTTTTTCTGGGTCAAATTTAGAACCCGATTTACCCACTTTATCCAACGAAAATGCTTCAATCAATTCGGACATCGAAAAGATTTCTTGTTCCGTCCCAGGATTCCACCCTAGCAATGCCAACATATTAATCATGGCTTCCGAAAAATAACCTCCCTCACGGTATCCAGCAAACAATTCACCATCAGGAGCAGTCCATTCAATTGGAAAAACAGGAAACCCCAAACGGTCGCCATCTCTTTTACTCAATTTTCCGTTGCCATCAGGCTTTAAAATCAAGGGCAAATGAGCAAATTCGGGCATTACGTCTTCCCAACCTAAAAAGCGGTACAACAACACATGTAATGGTCCCGAAGGTAACCATTCTTCGCCGCGAATAACGTGGGTAATTTTCATTAAATAATCATCAACCACATTTGCCATGTGGTAGGTTGGCATTCCGTCCGATTTAAACAAAACTTTGTCATCTAAATTAGCTGAATCAACAACCACCCGACCTCTGATAATATCTTTAAATTTTACTTCTTCGTTTCTAGGAATTTTAACACGAACAACATAAGGTTCTCCTGCTGCAATTTTTTTGTTCACTTCCTCAGCAGGCAACGTTAAAGAGTTTTTCATCGAATTTCGAGTAGAAGAATCGTATTGTTGAGAGGAACCTCCAGCAGCTTTTAATCGTTCTCGCATCGCTTCCAGTTCTTCTGGAGTATCAAAAGCATAATAGGCATGACCTGATTTTAACAATTGGTCAACATATTTTTTATAAATTCCCAATTTGTTTCTTTCCGATTGGCGGTAAGGCTCACAACTTCCACCTACTCCAACACCTTCATCAAAAGTTAATCCGCACCATTTTAACGATTCGATAATATAATTTTCAGCACCTTGAACAAGGCGAGTTTGGTCGGTATCTTCAATTCTCAAAATAAAATCGCCACCGTGTTTTTTGGCAAACAAATAATTATACAATGCTGTTCTAACTCCACCAATATGCAAAGGTCCTGTCGGACTAGGGGCAAATCTTACTCTTACTTTTCTTTCCATGAAATAATTTTGAGGGGACAAATATACCCAATATCAGTAAAAAAGCGATTTTTTACCTAAAACTTAGTGCAACAATACCTTTAAACCTAACTAAATCATATAGTTCTGATTTTCAACCCTCCTAATGATTAATTTGGGAAGATTACTGCTCGTAGAAAAAGTCTATTAAATCATTTAAATCTTTTTCTAAAAGTCGATTATCTCCATCAAAGAACAAATCAATTGCATTCGTAACTTCTTTTACAGAAATTGTTCTGTCGTTGTCTAAATCTAAATGAACAAATTTAACAGGTAAGGGTTTTAATACCGCAATGTTTTGTTTTACTAATTTGCCATCTACAACAATATCCTTAGAAATACTCGTTATTTTGGTCTTTAGTTTATTGTTATTTGATATTTTTTGTGTTTGCACATTTATTCTATCGTAAGGCATCCTGTTTTTCCTTACCGAAATGGTATAGTTTTTATCTTCATCTAACTCTATAGAAAACCAACCGTTTTCGGAAATTAATTCGGTTTCCATTTGAGTTGTTTGGTCAATTAACCTTTTCCATTAAATCTATCTGAGCTAAAAAAACCTCGAAAGTATTCTCCGTCCAATACAATTCCAAAATCATTTCCTATTGAATTAATTGGGGGCTTTAAATTGGATATGTTAGTCCATATTTTACCCTCCCTGCCATCTGTCAGTTTTTTATATTGAGCAGAAAATATATCCAATTGCCCCATACCCGGATGTGCATCAGAGGAAAAGTAAAGGGTTCCGTTTTCTGCAATGTATGGAAACAACTCATACCCAAATGTATTTACCTTATTACCAGCGTTAGTAGGTTCTGTCCAGCTTCCATCTTCTCTTTTCTCCAGGTAATAAATATCGGTTTTTCCATAACCACCAGGCATGTCAGAAATAAAAAACAGGAAGTTTTCATCTTTGCTTAAACTTGGATGTCCAACCGAATATTTATCGCTGTTAAAGTTGAATGCACTAACCGGAATACTCCATTTTCCTAACGAATCTTTTATACTGAAAAAAATTTGGAGTGTACTTATTATTTCATTGGTTTGTTTGTCTTTTTTACCTTTTACCGTTCTTGTAAAATACACCTGATTACCTAAACTGTTGAATGTAGCAGGGCCTTCATGAAAAATCGAATTGAGCTCTTTCATGTTAGCCGGTTTAATATCTTTGGAGGAAGATAAATCGTTCATGTTTACCTTATAAATATCCATTTTATTTACTTCCAAACCACCATTAAAGCTAATAAACGCTCTTTTACTATCCGAACGGACAGTAGTAAATACCAACTCGTTTGAATTTAAAATAATTGGTGAAAAATCGGATAAGTTAGTATTTATTTTTTCCAGATTCATTACTTCTTTTCCTAAGGTTTGTTCCAGCCAAAGTTGAGCCGAGTCGCACGACGCTAACAATACTTTACCCATCGGGTCGTCGGGTTTCATTTTAATGTATTCTTCAAATTGAATTTTTGCTTCGGCGTATTTGGCACTACTTTTTAGCGATTGCCCATAGTTTAAATAACTGAGAGGATTTTCTTTGTTTTTTTTCTTTTTTAGTATTTTTTGATTGGCTGCTGCGGCTAATTCGAATTCGCCAATAATTCGGTAACAATCAGCCAATCGAAGCATGGCATGATCTAATGTTTTTTTTCGTCCACTTTTAATTTCCGATTGATAGTATTTAATAGCTTCCTGAAAAAGATTTTTATCAAAATACCTATCTCCTTTGCTAGAGGTATTTTGAGCAGCAAGAGGTAAAGAGCTTAGGAGTGCTATTGTGTAGCAAAATAAAAGGTTGGAAGTCAGAAGACCAAAGACGGAAGTACTTCGTCCGTCAGTGGACGGATTCGGTCTTCCAGCAAAAAAAAATACTATTCTTATTAATAATCGGTTCATCTATAACTCTTCACTGATATTTTAACTATTCAGTTACAATATTTGTAAAGTTAACATCAGTTTATACAAAAAAACACTTCACCTCAATCAATTATTAAAAATAATATCTCGGATGTGTTTCTTTTTGGGTAGGAGGAGGTGGAAGCTTTATTCCATAAGATAGTATAATTTCGTGGCTTCCAACAGCATAAGGTGATAAGTTGGATGTTACCATATCATATCCATAGGCAACACGTAAATTTTCTAAGATGTTGATTTTAAAAAAACCTACAAAAGCATCACCAGTCCGGTATTGAATACCTACTCCAACTCTGTCATTAAAATACACAATTGAATTGATGTCGAACTGAATTGGTGCCGGAGCAACATATTTTGTAAGTGTACTTACCTCTAATGTCCATTTTTTACTCAACTGAAAAACGTTTCCTACTAAAAAATAAAAATGATTATATAGTTTAGAGTTACTTTCGGCCGCATCGTTAAAGGTACTTTTAATTAAATGATACTGCGAAAATCCTCCATAAAATTGTTTTTTTTGATAGTATAAACCCCATGAAACATCTGGTACAGTGGCACTTGCTGATTGTAATGGAAAGGCATTGTCGTTTTGTTGCGAAAGAATTAGTTTAGAATAATTTATTTCTCGTTTTTGTATGCCACCTTCTATACCAAACGAAAGTTTACCGCCCCCAAAATTAAGGTGATATGAAAAAATTGCGGCAGCAGTTAAATTTTTTACAATGGCAATTTCATCGTTAATCACTTTTAACCCGATCCCAATAGTTCTTCTTTGTATAGGTGTATGAAAATTAAAAGTTTGAGTAGATGGACTTCCTTCTAAACCTGTATATTGTTTTCTAGCTTTTATTGTACCAACCATCCATTCAGAACTTCCTGTAAAAGCGGGATTGACCAGTATTTTATCAAACACATACATCGAATTGAGTGGGTCTTGTTGGGCGATACTAACAGAGCAAGATAACCCAAAACTAATAAACAAGAACAATTTGTTATAGTAATTCATTAAAGCTATCGTTTAATTAAAATGTAACCTGTTTGTGGTTCATAACCAACTCCAAAGTTTAATAAATAGTAATATATTCCATCAGGAAGTTCTCCACCACTGCCTGATTTTCCATTAAAGCTATTGTTATAAGGCGATTTACTAAAAACTATGTTTCCATAACGGTTAAAAATTTCTATGGTATTAGCATTAAATCTTTCAATCCCATCAATAACAAAAAAATCGTTTATTCCATCTCCATTAGGTGAAATGGCATTTGGGACAGGAATATCTACGGTAACGATTACGGAATCAATACTTTGACAAGAGTTAGAATCGGTTAACGTAATATAATAAGTAGTTGTTTGGTTTGGTGCAGCACTTGTTGTTAAGCTGTTTGGGCTGCTTAATCCTGTAGTTGGATACCAACTTACGCTTCCTACTCCCGTTCCGTTTAAAGTGGTTATTTCAAATTGAACAATACTGACATCGTTACCAGCATTTACAGAGTTTGGAGTATTTACCGTAATTATTACTGTGTCTGTTGTATCGGTGAAACAAACACCATTTTTAACAAGGCTTCTGTACCAAGTTGTAGTGATTAAGTTCGAATAAATATAAGTATTATCTGTATTACCTATATTATTCCATGTTGAACCATTGTTAGTAGAAAATTGCCAATCTATAACATTCCCAAGGTTTCCTGAAAGTGTTAATGAATCTTCATTAATAAAAGCACAAACCGTATCATTCTGAGTTAAAATACCAGGAATTGTATTTTGGTCAATTAAAACAGATGCTATAGTTGATGAATCTTTAGGACAGCTTGGTTCGTTCTGAACAACTGCCATATAAAGTGTGTTTTGTGTAATATTTATGTAATTTAATGAAGTAGTACTGTTGGCAATACTTATCCAACTTACTCCACCATTAGTAGAGAACAACCAGTTGGTAACATTTCCTACATAGCCACTTAACGTTAGAATACCACTAGCAGTGTCGCAAAACGTACCACCTCCTGTTAAGATTCCACCATTGCTTGGTGTGTATATGGTAATAACCGAAATGGTAGAGGTATCTTCAGGAAAAGCTCCATCTTTTACCACAACTCTGTAATGAGTAGTTTGTGTAAGGTTTAAATAGCTTTGAGAAGTTGTGGTATTGCTTACATTAGTCCAAGTTGCACCTGCGTTTATAGAGGTTTGCCAAAAAAGTACAGAACCATTGCTTCCTGTTAAAGTGACAAAACCTGAATTATTTCCACTGCAATAAGATGCTCCCCCCGATGTTACACCTCCTACAGATTGTGAAAAACCAGCAATACTAAGTAATAGAAATGTAATGATTAAGGTTTTTGTTAATGTATTCATCGTTAATTAAAAACTTGGGCAGGGTACAAATATCAGTTTTTTTCTTAACTTTCCTAGTTGGCAAAATTGATATGATACTGTTAATTCATGAGCTCCATTAGAAATACTGTTGCCTAAACGCGAAATGGTAAAATCGTAACTGTACCCGAAACTCATGATATTGGTTTTAAAACCAACAATTATAGAAATCGCATCATTATTAGCATATCCGGGTGCATATCGTTTTAAAAAAGGTATTCCTCTGTACCAAAGACCTACATTAAATATGTCTCTTGTATAATAGCCTCCAATATCCAATTGATCGAATTTATTTTGACCTCGATAATTAAAGGCTAAAGAAACCGATTTCTCGTTATCTATCTCTTCGTTTAATAAAAATTTATAGCCTCCATGAGCTGAATATTTGATTGGTAAAGGACTTGGATTACCTGAGCCCAGAAATGATTCATCCGGCTCATTAATATGAAAAAAAGAAACTCCAAACCATGAATTTGTTGCATATAATAAAATTCCGGTATTAATATCAAAATAAGTAACGGATTGAGGAGCGTCTTCAATGGTAGGTACATTTT
>JACPDX010000001.1 GCA_016183805.1 Bacteroidota bacterium | reverse complement strand
CGAATTTGTGGTTCTTCCAGTTGGTGGCTCTGTTCCTTATTCTTACTTATGGAGCAATGCTGATGTTGATTCCATTGCAGGGAACTTAATTGCCGGTAATTATTCAGTTACCGTCACCGATAACAATGGTTGTACTTCGATAAGCAGTGGAACTATTTCTCAACCTGCTCTTTTATCCTCAAATATTAACAACAGTAGTAATGTTAATTGTAATGGTGGAAATGACGGAAGTGCATTGGTAAGTACATCAGGAGGAACTTTTCCTTATACTTATTTATGGTCAACGGCAAATACAACCACATCTATCACAAATCTCGTAGCTGGAACTTATACTCTGATTACTACAGATAGTTTAGGTTGTATCGATAATGACACTATCACCATAACCGAACCTCTTGCTCCGTTGGCCCTAACAATGTCTGCTACTCAAAACACTTGTTTTGGTGCTAATGCAGGAATAGCAAGTGTAGCTCCTTCCGGTGGAACATCACCCTACACCTATTTGTGGAGTCCTACACCTTCGGTAAACGATACTCTGTTCAATCTTGTTATTGGAACGTATTCAGTTACCGTAACTGATACTAACGGATGTGTGAAATCAGATTCTATAACGATAACACAACCCACCAGAATTATTAGTAGTTCAACAACTGTAACTTCTACTTGTGGAGTAGCAAATGGAGAAATACATGCAACAGTGGCAGGTGGAACTCCTGCCTATACTTATTATTGGTTACCAGGTGGAGAAACAACTCTTGATGTAACAGGAATACCTTCTGGAAGCTATACTTTTCTTGTAACCGATGCAGTTGGTTGTATAGATAGTTCTATAGTTAATGTGGGAAGTACAATTCGTCCCACCCTTGTTGTGGATTCTGTCATTAATGTAAGTTGTTTTGGTGGCAATAATGGAGTAATCATGGCAAGTGCTTCAGGTGGAACTGCTCCACTTTCGTACCTGTGGTTAAACACAATGGTGACAGATTCTATTGACTCCAACTTAACTGCAGGTAACCACGTATTACAAGTGACGGATTCTGTTGGTTGTCAGGATTTTATCACAGTAGAAGTTACCGAACCAGATACTTTACAAGGTGCTTTAATAGTTACTGATGTTACTTGTAATGCAGGAAATGATGGAAGTATTGAAGCATTCATAAATGGAGGAACCTTACCGTACTCCTATAGTTGGTCTGGAAACGGAGATACCGGAAGCATCTCTGATACATTGATAACAGGTACTTATACATTAACACTTGTTGATAGTAACGGTTGTCAGTTTATAGATTCTGCAACTGTTCTCCAACCAACCCCATTATCATTAAATGTTGTGGGTGCTAATATTAGCTGCTTTGGAGGTAATAATGGTGTTGTGCAAGCGATTGCCGGAGGCGGAACTCCTAATTATGTATATAATTGGTCAAACGGACAAGGTTCCGATTCATTAAGTGGATTAATTGCCAATACTTATGTTGTTACGGTTATTGATGATAACGGTTGTTCCATAACAGATTCTTTAACTTTAACCCAACCGGCAGCCGGATTAAGTTTAACATTAACCCATACCAATGTGAGTTGTTTTGGCGGTAACGATGGGGAGTTTGTTGTTGTCCCAAATGGTGGAACAACACCTTATACCTATTTGTGGAGCAATGCCGATGCCGATTCAATTGCCGAAAATCTTATAGCAGGAACTTATTCTGTTACAGTTACTGATGATAATGGATGTCCTTCGACTAGTAATGGAACGGTGACACAACCAACATTATTGGTTTCAAATATCAACACATCAGTTAATGTAAGCTGTTTTGGAGGAAATAATGGCTCTGCTACGGTGACTACTTCCGGTGGAACAACTCCTTATGCCTACCTTTGGTCTACAGGCGATATTACAACTACCACAAGTAATTTAATTGCCGGAACTTATTGGGTAACCACTACTGATAATAAAGGCTGTCCGGATGCAGACACGATAGTTATTACTCAACCTTTAGCCCCTTTATCTTCTACCACTTCTTCAACAGACAACTTGTGTTTTGGTGACAGCGAAGGTTCCGGTTATGTTACACCATCCGGAGGTACTGCACCTTATACCTATTTATGGAGCCCTGTTCCTTCGGTAAATGATAGTGTCAACAATTTGGTTATAGGTACTTACTATGTGACCGTTACTGATACTTTGGGTTGTACTACCAACGATTCCATAACCATTAATGAGCCTACTCTTTTAACCATTGCATTAACACAAACCAATGTAAGTTGTAATGGTGGTAGTAATGGAGAAGCTATAGTTACTCCTTCAGGAGGAACACCCGGTTATTCTTTCTTATGGAGCAATGCTGATGCCGATTCTATTGCCGGTAGTTTAGCTGCTAATACCTACTCAGTTGTTGTAACCGATGCCAATGGTTGTACCGAAAATGGATCAGCTACTATCACTCAACCTACCCTACTTACAGCCTCTTTATCTAAAACCAATGTAAGTTGTTCTGGTGGAAACAATGGTTCTGCAACTATAGCCACCTCTGGTGGTACAACTCCTTATACCTACTTGTGGAGCAATGGTGATACCAACCTTACTGCTAACGGTTTAATTGCCGGAACGTATTCAGTAACTGTTACTGATAGTATGGGTTGTACTTTTACTGATTCTATTACCATTACTCAACCTTTACCACTTAACTTTACATTTGCCAAAACTAATGTGAGTTGTTTTGGTGGTAATGATGGAATGGCATCTGTTGTGGTTACAGGTGGAACCTTACCATTTACGTATTCCTGGAACAATGGCGATACTGATTCACTTAATACTGGTTTAATTGCCGGAGCTTATATTTTAACGGTTACCGATGCTTTAGGTTGTTCATTAATTGATTCTGTAACAATTATAGAACCACCGATATTATCATCAACCATGGCAACAACCAATGTGGGTTGTTTTGGTGGAAATACAGGTAGTGCAACAGTTACTGTTATTGGCGGAACATTGAATTACAGTTATCTATGGTCTAATGGTCAGGCAGCTGATAGTATTAGTGCTTTGTTGGCTGGAACATACATCGTTACAGTTACCGATGGTAAAGGTTGTACTTTGCTTGATACTGCTATCATCACCCAACCAGCGGCCGGATTAAGTTTAACCTTAACCCAAACCAATGTGAGTTGTTTTGGTGGTAATGACGGAGAGTTTGTTGTGATTCCAAATGGTGGAACAATACCTTATACCTATTTGTGGAGCAATGCCGATGCTGATTCGATTGCTCAAAACCTTATTGCCGGTAATTACTCCGTTACTGTTACTGATAGTAACGGATGTACTGTTGATTCAACCGGTATCGTGACAGAACCTACTCTATTAACTACTGAAATTGTAAATGTGGTAAATACATTTTGTGGACTGGCAAATGGATCTGCTTTGGTTACCGCAACTGGAGGGACTGCCCCTTATACTTATTTATGGTCTAATGGAGCTATAACTGATACCATTACTAATGTTTTGGCTGGATTTTATTCTGTTACAACAACCGACAGTAAAAGCTGTACTCAAACCGACACTGTAACAATTATTGATGTTCCCAATCCTCAAGTTAACATTACTTCTTCTTCGGATGTATTATGTTTTGGAGGAAATACAGGAACAGCAACTGCAACTCCATCTTTAGGAATACCAACTTATACCTACATGTGGGCTCCAACCGGTAATAATACTGCCAACCCAACTAATTTAATGGTCGGAACTCATTATGTAACATTAACTGATGGTAATGGCTGTACTGCAACAGATTCTGTAATAATCGGACAACCAACACAACTGAGTATTTCGGTTGATTCAATTACGACAGTGAGTTGTTTTGGAGGTTCTAATGGGGGGATAATGGTCTCAGGTAATGGAGGGTTTCCGGCGTATACATACAATTGGTCAAATGGGGATACTACTTCAATAATTTCTAATTTGTTAAGTGGGCCTTATACATTAACATTAAAAGATTCGAACAACTGTTCAATTAATCAAGTAATAGTGGTTACTCAACCAGCACAATTAACTGCATCGATTCAGTTATTTGAAGATGAATTATGTGTAGGTAGTGATGATGGAAGTTCAACTGTAACCCATACCGGAGGTACTGCTCCATTTACTTATAATTGGAATTCAACACCAGCACAAACAACAATTACAGCAACAAATTTAGCACCGGGTGCTTATAATGTAATTGTTACTGATGCAAACGGATGTATAGACTCAACAACTACAACTATTGGCTCTCCAACCCCTGTTATAACTAATAATCTTCCTGATCAAACAATTTGTTATGGTAATAATGTTAGTTTAACAGGAACTGCCAGTGGTGGTAATGGAAACTATATTTATTTCTGGAACAACGGCATTGGTATTGCTAATCCTGCAGTATTAGCACCGCTGTCAACAACAACATATTTATACAATGCCATTGATCAAAACGGTTGTATTGGAACCACCGACACCATAAAAATAAATGTTCAGTCATTATTCCAGAATGATGTTGATGTTGTTGTTACATCGCCAATTTGTCCAGGTACAAATACACTACTTTATGGAACAGTTAATAATCCAAATACCGGCCCATTAACTTACAGCTGGAACAATGGATTACCGAATAATCCAGGATCATTTCAATTTGCACCTTTGCAGCCAACTACTTATATCTTAACTGTAACAAATCAATGTGGTGTAAGTATTACCGATTCAGCAGTTCTGGTATTTAAACCTCTTCCTAAACCAAGTTTTACCGGTTCAGGTATAGGTTGTGCTCCATTATCAATTGGATTTACTGATTTTTCTACAACACCGATTGACACAATTGATACTTGGTTGTGGGATTTTGGTGATGGCGGAACCTCGTCTTCACAAAATCCAAGTAATGTATATACCAATTCCGGATCTTATGATGTTACTTTAACCGTAACTACTGATAAAGGTTGTATTAAGGATACTACATTTACAAATATTGTTACCGTTCACGCTAATCCAGTAGCTAATTTTACTGCAAATCCTTCAATAACAGTTTTAGATGAAGCAAACATACAATTCATTAATCAATCCATTGGTGGAGTATCGTATTTATGGGATTTTTATGACAATTATACTTCCATTGAATTTGAACCTTCTCATACTTATTTAGATACTGGTACCTATTTGGTTAATCTTGTTGTAATTAATCAATTTGGCTGTGAATCTGAATATTCACTTCCAATAGTGGTTAATCCTTCATTTAACTTCCAAATTCCTAGTGCATTTACTCCAAATCCTAATGGTAGCAATGGTGGTGTTTTCGATATTACATCATTATCAAATGACGTTTTTTACCCATTTGTAAAATTTGTAAGAGATTATCACTTTACGATTTTTAATAGATGGGGTGAATTAATTTTTGAAACATTTGATGTGAATGTCGGCTGGGATGGCTATTATAATGGAACCATGTGTCAACAAGATGTTTATGTCTGGAAAATTGAACTTGAGTACACGAATGGGAAAAAATTTACCAAAGCAGGAGATGTAACTTTGATAAGATAATCTATGTTCAAACTGAATAAAATAATATTGCTAATTGGTGTGATAATAAGCTTAAAATCTTATGGTCAAGATCCACAATTTTCACAATTTTATGCTACTTCGTTGTATTTAAATCCTGCTTTTACAGGAAATACAGAAGTCGGTCGACTATCCGGAGTGTATCGAAATCAATGGGCATCCATTCCTGGTGCTTTTGTATCTTATTCGTTTGCTTACGATTATAATTTATCAAATGTTAATAGTGGAGTTGGTTTAATGGTAACTCAAGACAAAGCCGGTTCAGGAGGTTTGAAATTTACTAATGTTGCCGGATTATACTCTTATGCTTTCCAAATCAAAAGAAAATTATTTTTCAGAGCAGGATTGAAAGCCTCTTATACATTTAGAGGTATAAATGAACACAGTTTATTATTTGCCGACCAAATTATTCGTGATGGAGCACAAGAAACCGTAGAAAGTTTTAATGATAATAGAATCTCCTATTTTGATGTTGGAACAGGTGGACTAATTTATTCTAATAAATATTGGTTCGGTTTTTCACTTGATCATATCAACCAGCCGGAACAATCATTAATTTATCATGTAGCCAATTTGCCCATAAAATCATCCATTCATGGAGGATATAATTTTTTACTCGATGATAATTCAATGGACGATGAAGGAACAAGCATTACTGCTGCCTTTAACTATAAACACCAATTAAACTGGAATCAGTTAGATATTGGAGCTTATTATAATAAAGGATCTTTTGTTATTGGATTATGGTACAGGGGTGTGCCATTCATGAAAACTTTTGAAAATAATTACAACAATGATGCGATAATTTTCCTTGCCGGTATTCAAACAAAAGGGATTAAAATAGGATATTCATATGATGTTACCATATCCAAATTATATGGAAATACGGGTGGATCGCACGAAATTTCTCTAATTTATGAGCATTCCAAAAAACATAAGAAAAAACGCAGACAAGCAGTCCCTTGTGCAAAATTCTAAATTTTTATTAAATTTCAACTCAAAATAATTGATTAATAACAACTTATAAATAAAAAATGTAATTATTCAATAATTAATAGTACATTTGCACCTAATATTAATAAACAATAAATAACAATGGCTACAGGTAAAGTAAAATTTTTTAATGACCAAAAAGGGTTCGGATTCATAGTACCAGATGATGGTGGAAAAGATTTATTCGTTCACAAATCAGGAACAAGTTCTTATTTAAAAGAAGATGATCTAGTAACTTATGATGTTGAAGACACTCAAAAAGGTCCATCAGCAATAAACGTAGAAAAACAATAGTTTTAAGGTTTATATAAGTAAAAAAAATCCCCTCAACTTAGTTGAGGGGATTTTTTATTTCTTTTTGTTCAGCTGTTCATTCATCTTTTTAAGGTCGTTTCGTACCTGTTGGGTATAACCTTTATCATGAACATATTCATCTTCACCTGCATCATATTTTATGATAGCGGTTGGAAAATCTAAATTAGAAGCATCAATATTTTTATATTTATCGGCATCCATTAAATCAACAATAAATTCAAAATAATATTTATCGTCTAAATCAGCCGATGTTTTGGTATTGATATAAACCCTTTCATCCATTGTTCCTTCTTTACTTACCTCAATCATATACTCATTATCGCTAAACAACAAAAATTTAAAACGAGCATTACTTTTAGTAAGCATTTTATTTACAATACTATTGTTTTGATAAAGTTTAACTAACGAACCTTCCACTTTTTTCTCATCTTTTAATACATAACCGCTCATTTCCAATACACTGGCTTTAACAGATAAATACTTTACAAAAGAGGAGAACATGAATACTGTTATTACAATCGCACTATAAAAAAATAATTTTTTCATTGCTAATTTTATTATTAAACCAAATTCAATTTTTTGGCTAAAATACTAAAAATTTAAAGCTATTATTATCTTAAATAAGAGTATTTTAAATTCTTATGCCGATGATTATATCCCCCAGTTGTCGGATTTTTATTATCTGCGTTCGAGAATTAACTTCGTCAAACTCTCACGCCGATAATACCCTTCGATAAACTCAGGGTAAACTTTGCATCATATTCTAACGCCTATGATGCAAATATCATCAACCTGTTGCAAATCACCTTTCCATTGTTCAAATTCTTGGGCAAAAAATTGTTTTTGTTCTGCCAAAGGATTCTGATAAATACTTAATAGTTTTTCTTTTAGCGTGTTGTATTTGTATTTTTTTCCTTTAGGACCACCAAATTGGTCGGCAAAACCATCAGTAAAAATACAAATGTAATCACCAACAGAGCAGGAGAACACATGATTGGTAAAGTCAGTCATTTTATAATTATAGCCTATGGGTTGTTTATCCGGTTTGTATTCTTCTAGCTGGTTTTCTCTAATGATATAAAGTGGATTGTTGGCTCCAGCCCATTGTAATTCTTTAGTATGTAAGTTTAATCGTATCAACGAAATGTCCATACCATCATTTGATTCCCCTTCATTACCTTTCTGATTTAATTCTGTAATAATTTTTTGCCTCAATAGATTTAATACTTCGGCTGGTGTAAGCAAAACATCAGTAGCATTAATTTCGTTTAAAAAAGAATTTCCGAGCATAGTTAAAAACGCACCTGGAACTCCATGCCCAGTACAGTCGGCGGCAGCAAGATAAAGATGGTTGTCTTTTTCTAAAGCCCAATAAAAATCGCCGCTTACAATGTCTTTGGGTTTAAAAAATATAAAGTGTGGAGGCAAATGTTTGCTTTCGTGTTCTTCCGATTTTAATAGTGCATCTTGTATTCTTTTTGCATAATTAATGGAATCCATTACTTCTTTATTTTTTTCTTCAAGTTGTATTTTTGCAGTTTCTACAACAAGTTTTTGTTCTTCGATAACTAATTTTTGTTTTTTAGTAATTTTTAAACGATTAAAAATTACTCCAAGCATCGAGATTACAATTAACAAAACGATGGTTATACCATAAGAAATCATTTTTTGTTTTTGCCCCTTCTCGGCAACTATTTCCAAATCTTTTTTATGTTCAGCATCTTTAATCGCTTGTGTTTTTTCAAACTCATATTTTAACTGTTGATTTTTGGTGTTTTTTACTAAATCGTTATTTAAAATACTGTCTTTCATCATGCTATGAAGCTCAAACAATTCTAATGCTTCTTTATAATTTCCTTTTAATTTATTTATCTTACTCAACGTTTGAGCTGAGTTACTAATGTTGGATGGAAAACCTAATTCCTTTGCTATTTTGTAACTTTTTATGGCGTATTCTTCAGCCAATTTTAGTTCGCCAATTTTTAATAAAAGGTCAGATAAATCTTTCAACACAAAACTTATCCATCGTTTATCGCCTTGTTTTTCAAGAATATTTAATGCTTTTAAATAGTATTCACGAGCACTATACAAACTATCTTGGGCTTCAAACAATTCGCCTATATGATTGTAACTTAAGGCAATACCAATTTTATCGCCTATTTTCTGCTTTATTTCAAGCGACTTGGTGTAATATTTTAGAGCTTCGTTTAAATCTCCTTTTTTATAATAAATTAATCCAATATTATTGTAAGTATTGGCTATTCCTCTCTTGTAGTCGGTTTCTTTATCGTGTTTCAACGATTTTTGATAGCATTTTAAGGCATTATCATAATCCATTTGATCGTAATAAATAATACCAATATTATTATATAATGAGGCTATTCCTTCATGATCGCCTAATTCTTCTTGTATTTTTAACGACCGTTGATAATATTCAATGGCTAAATAAATGTTGCCTTGACTTCGATAAACAAAACCTATATTGTTTAATGATGTAGCTATACCCGCTTTATCTTTTATTTCTTCATGAATTTTTAACGATTGGTGATAATATTTTAGTGCTAAATCAAT
Organism: Bacteroidota bacterium; assembly: GCA_016183805.1. GTDB lineage: Bacteria > Bacteroidota > Bacteroidia > Flavobacteriales_E > Vicingaceae > Vicingus. Next base: position 3,952 of record JACPDX010000001.1, on the reverse strand, counting down.
ATCTCCTTTAGTTTTATACACATAACCCACATTGTTTAATGCATCAGAGAGTTTACTTAAAAACACTTGTTTCTCTTTGTTTGAAAGTTTTTTATTTGCTAAGTTCTTTTTAGAAATTTCAATGGTTTTATTACAAAGCGGTAAAAGAGTATCGAGATTTGCAACATATAATATTTCTCCTAACCCTAAATATGCCTTTGCAAGAGTGGTATCGTGGCTATTAGGATTAGCAATAGCAGTATTATAACCTTCTATTTCTTTTAATTCATCAACACTGTACTGTTGCGAAAAAACGACTAGTTGCGAACAAAAAAAAATTAATATAAAAAGTAAACATTTCATCTTTGGTGTTGCAAGATAAAAATAATTATGATTCAAAACATCAATTTTTACGCTAATTTAATTGTAAATAGTTGTATTTTTTTTACATTAGTAAAATGTTAAAAAACTTATCGTTTTTACTAATTTATTTAATCTTTTCTTTTTATGCTGTAGCTCAGGATGAACAAAATGCCTATGCCGACTCTTTAATGAAAGTTTATTCCACTTCAAAAGAAGACACCATTAAAATTGAAGCGTTATTAAAATTATCGGAAATATACTACCGAACCAACCCCGATACTTTGGTTGAATTATGTGAAAAAGCTTTAAAAATAATCGATAAAAAATTAAAATCGAAACCTACTCCCCGTGAAAAAGAAATTTTTTTAGTCAACAAAGGCTCAGCTTATGCAAATATGGCTGTTGTACAAGAGGATAGAGGTAACCTAAAAAAATCATTAGAATACAACAATAAAGCTTTAGCAATATACAAAAGTGTGGACTATTTTTCGGGGGTTTCGACCGTGCTAAACAACATGGGTAAAATAATGAAAATGCAGGGTGAGTTTGAAGAAGCTATTAACTTATATACTGAAAGTATAAAGTATGCCGATTTATGTGACAACATTAAAGGAAAAGCCTACACCATTGGAAATATTGGTGCAATTCATTATGCTAATGGAAACTACAATGAAGCATTAGAATGTTTTATCAAAGCTAAAGTAATGCACAAAGAAGTAAACGATATTTTCGGATTAACGATAAGCTTAAATAACATTGGTAGCGTTTATCGAAATTTAAATATGCTCGATATGGCTCTAAAAAGCTACAACGAAACTTACGAAATATGTATTCAAAGTGGTGATTTAAAACAACAATCCAACAGCACATTAAAAATGAGTATAGTGTATGGCTTACAAAAAGATATTATTAATGCAATAAAATTTGGAAACATCGCATTGGTTAAATCAATAGAAGGGCAAAGTGGGTCTGGTGTTTTAAAAGCATATAAAAATTTATATGACATCTATAAAAAATCAAACAATGTTCCAAAGGCACTTGATTTTTATGAAAAATATGTGATATTAAAAGATAGTTTAAATACTGAAGAAAACCAAAAAGCAATTATCGAACAACGTATCCAACTAGATTACGATAGAAAATTAATTGCCGATAGTATAAAATTTGAGGAGGGTAAAAAAGCTGAAATTGCTGTAAAAAACATTGAAATTGAGCAAGGAAAAACCCAACGAATGATGTTGTATGGTGGGCTTTCAATATTTATTATTCTTTCCATTTTTATTTTTAACAGGTACCAAGTTAGCCAAAAGCAATCCCGAATAATTTCAGCACAAAAAAATCAAGTAGAATCTCAAAAACTGTTGGTTGAAGAAAAAAATAAAGAAATTACCGACTCGATAAATTATGCCAAAAGAATACAAACAGCTATTTTACCTTCGAACGCTACAGTTGAAAAATTGCTGCCCAATTCCTTTATTTTTTACAAACCAAAAGATATTGTTGCCGGGGATTTTTATTGGGTGGAATTCCTCCCCCCAACCCCCTCCGAAGGAGGGGAAACTCCCTTTCCTTTGGAAAGGGCTGGGGATAGGATTTTATTCGCTGCCGCCGACTGTACTGGGCATGGGGTTCCTGGAGCATTAGTAAGTGTAGTTTGTAGTAATGCATTAAACCATAGTTTAAATGAATTAAATGCTGATAATCCTGCTGCAATTTTAGACAGAACCAGAGATATTGTAATTAGTCAGTTTTCTAAAAACGATGACAATGTTCGTGATGGAATGGACATTGCACTTTGTTCTTTAAATTTTTCAACCTTAGTATTAAAATATGCCGGAGCCAACAATTCCCTTTATATTGCAAGAAATAACGAGATGATGGAATATCCTTCTAATAGAGAACCTGTAGGTGTCCACTATAAAAAAACACCTTTTAATTGTCATACTATTCAGTTGTTAAAAGGCGATACTATTTATTTGTTTACTGATGGCTATGCCGATCAATTTGGAGGCGAAAACGGTAAAAAACTTAAATACAAACCTTTTAAAGAATTACTTTTAACCATTAGCAAACATCCAATAAAAGACCAGCACTTGTTTTTAAACAAACATTTCGCCGAATGGAAAGGAGATTACGAACAAGTGGATGATGTTTGTGTAATAGGAGTTAGAATATGAAAATGGAAATTAACGAACAGGAAATCACTTTCAATATTCGCTACGATATGCATCAAGACGATTGGAAAGATTTAGTGGATGCTTTAAAACTATTACCGGGTTTTATAAAAGTTGAAAAAACAGGCGATTTTTTTTGGCTGGGAAAAGAAGATGATGAGGTTTACATTAAAGGGAAAATCACGTTTATAGGTTTTGTGATTGAAGCAAACCTGCCTGATTTAGTTTGGAATGCGTGGATTTTAGAATTTATGGAAAAAGCTTCTGGTGCTTTGGGGTATGAAGTTACAAGTATCTGATATTTTTGATTTACGATTTGGGATTTGAAACTAGAGATTAAAGGAAGTCGGAAGTTTGAAGACTGTGAACTGTAAACTGAATACTATTTCTTCATTGCCCTATCCATTTCCCGTTTAGCATCCTTACTTTTTAAATCCTCACGTTTATCGTGCAATTTTTTCCCTTTTGCTAAAGCAATATCCATTTTAGCAAAACCTTTGTTATTGATAAAAACTTTAAGTGGAACAATTGTTAAGCCAACATCTTTTTTCTTTTTCTCCAATTTATCAAGTTCGCTTCTGTTCAATAAAAGTTTGCGGTCTCTTTTAGGTTCATGATTGTTATATGTGCCTTGTTCGTATTCAGCAATGTACATGTTTTTGATAAAAAGCTCTCCGTTTTTCATAAAACAATATCCTTCCACGATACTAGCTTTACCAGCTCTAATACTTTTAATTTCGGTACCCGTCAATTGAATTCCAGCAGTAAAAGTTTCTAAAAACTCATACTCGAATTTTGCTTTTTTATTTTTTATGCTGATACCTGTACTCACGCCTCAAAATTAGGAATTAGTAATTAGAAATTTATATTTGAAGACTGAAGACTGACAACTGAAGACTGACAACTGAAAACTACCCCAAAGCTACATCCAACACCATCATTACAATAAAACCACCAATAAATCCAAGTGCTGCGATATCGGTATGTTTATCTCGCTGAGTTTCAGGAATAACTTCTTCTATAACAACATATATCATTGCCCCTGCAGCAAAAGCCAATGCATAAGGCAATATAGGCTGGAAGGTAATAACAGCCCAGGCACCAAGTACTGCTGCAAAAGGTTCAACTATTGCAGAAAGTTGACCGTAATTAAAACTTTTCCATCTCGATAATCCTTGTCTGCGTAAGGGCATAGAAACAGCAATACCTTCGGGAAAATTTTGTATACCTATTCCAATAGCTAAAGCAATTGCTCCACCCAAAGTTGCTCCTTCAAAACCAACCGCAACACCTCCAAACAATACTCCAACAGCCAATCCTTCAGGAATATTATGTAAAGTAATTGCTAACACCAATAGCGTTGAACGATGCCATTCTGTTTTTATACCTTCTGTTTCATCCTTTCGAAAATTAATATGTAAATGCGGCATTACTTT
>JACPDX010000064.1 GCA_016183805.1 Bacteroidota bacterium | reverse complement strand
GGTTTAACTTTACGTCAGTGTGCAAAACTACATGGCGTATGCAGGAATACGGTTATCAAAGTAAAAAGGGCGATGTGAAGGATATGTACTTTGTTGGTGGCTTACTTTATAACGTTATACCAATTTGATTTTACTTTTAGTCCAATCAATACTGGTATAATGCCGATCGGATAGCTGTTTGGGCCAATGAAATTGGACCATTACAGATATCACATCGGTATTAGTTTGTAGAATTCAACAACCCTAAAAATACGCTCAGTCAACTTAATTCTGTTTCACAGAGCCGCAGAGAAAAGAATCTGCCAGGAAAAGACAGAAAAAACCGGGTTAAGCCGGAATTATTTTCTAAGAAATAAGAAAACAACAATTCCCACCCAAAAAAATGTGATTAGAAATATGGCTATGAACTTTTCGTATTCATATTCCTTTTCTATTCGGTATATGGGCCGGGGAATAGCTCTATACATCGGTGGAGTTAATTTTCTCCATCGTTTCTCATTCTTTCTAAAATAATAGGTTGTCCTTTTTCCAAAAGACCTGGTATTCGTTTTAACATGCCCAATATGAGGCCGCATAGCCACATCTGGTTTTGAATTGAGCGATTGTATTAATGTCAGAACTTCAATCTCATTTTGATCCTCCCAGGAAAAGACAAAAGGAACTGTACTTTTTTCAACCCTTCCAGGATAACTTTCGTCTGTATAAAAAATATAACCATTGGAATTTGATCGGGGTCTTTTATAAAAAAACCTGCTCAGTCCTTTGATCTTTGATCCAACATTAACAATAAATAAATTTATTTCGTTAATCTTCATTTGATGAGGTTAAATAATTTAATTAAAGTGAATAGCGAATTCACCTATTCGGTTTTAAGAAAGTGACTATGGATTGACTAGAGAATATTTTCCTTTTGGGCGGAAAATTCAAGTTCTGCTGCCAGGTCTTTTTGATTTACATTAATGAGCTCTAAATCGCATAGAATTATTACTTCCTCACTAACCATTAAACCTCCGGCTTCCAATGATGTGTTCCAAACAAGTTCCCAATCACTTCTATTAATTTTACCGGTAACTGCAAAACCGGCTTTTTCTTTTCCCCAGGGATCTTTTACAATTCCTCCGAATTGTACATTTAGTTTTATACGTTTTGTAATTCCTTTTATTGTTAACTCTCCCCACAATATATAGTTGTCACTTTTTTCAGATTGTTGAATATATCTTGAATTAAATATTATGTGCTTATATTTTTGCGCATCAAAAAAACCAGTGCTTTTCAAATGCTCATCACGCTTGGCATCACCTGTAGTTATTGAAGATGCATCTATTCGTAAATCAATTTCAGCAGTTGTAAAATCTTTGTCGATGGTATAAATATTCGCATCAAATGTTTTGAATCTACCTTTAACATGAGCAATCGTTAAGTGTTTTATTTTAAAACCAATTTCACTATGGCTTTTGTCAATTGACCATTTTGTACGGTTTGTCATCTTTTATTAAATATTTATGGTTAAAACTCCTATCCCTCCAATTAATGTTAAAATGCGGGTAGCTAACCCGCATTTTTAATAGCATCAAAAGTTAAAATGAAAAATTTTCTCTAAAAATCTACCTCATTTTTTGCTCCTGATTGATTATTCTTTCTTCTCAGAGTGCTGACTTTTCGTCCTGCCTGTATTGGACGATGATTTTGTATCATTATTGTTCCTTTGATTTCGGGTAGAATTAGTTTTACCCTTTTGTCTGCTTGATCTTTCATTGCTTAAGCTGAGAGATTTTTCTTTTTTCTACCAAGATTTCGCTCCTAACGGAGCTATTAAAATCCCGTAGGGATGGAATCTTGGTAGAAAAAAATAAATAATTTTTAAAGCCCTGTAGGGGCGACATATAACATTTCAAATAGATAAATTTTAAACAGTTTCTCATAATTTATAATTATTTGTTGGTTACATAAACGGATGTAAAAAGTATGCCGGAATAGAATATGTTTATATAGAGTAGATTAGGTAAACGGAGGGCCTAAGAACCAGAGAATTATTACTCAATTGAGGTATATAATTCCACAGCTGAATTTTACTATGCCTGCGAATTAAAACTCATTAAGAGGTTGTTTAAATTTCATAAATGTAAAAACAGGTCGCCCCGATGGGGGCTTTCAATTTCTATAGAACTATTTTTTCTATAAACAGATCCCTCCGGGACTTATTTATACAGCTCCCAGCCGGCAGGCAGGCATAGGAGCGAATTGTTTGTAGTAAACCGATTTATCATATATTTAAAGCCCTATGCCTGCCTGTCGGCAGGCATAGGACAATGTCATTAAGTTAGGCCCGAAGGGCTTGAATATAAATAACCTCCGGTGAAACCGGAGGAAAAAATAACACAAGTCATTATCCAACCCTGAAAGGGTTGAATATCATCAATGTAAATATATTTAACCCTTTCAGGGCAATGTCATTAAGTTCTA
>JACPDX010000065.1 GCA_016183805.1 Bacteroidota bacterium | reverse complement strand
ACCAATTTATTGTTCGACCCATGGGATGGCTTTTACAAGGGCACGAGAGTCCAAGAAGAAGTATATGTTTGGAAACTGTTCTTTAAAGACATCAACAATAAAAAACATGAACTTATTGGCCATGTTACTGTTATTCAGTAAACTTATATGTAAAAACAACCTATTAAGTTAAATGGTCGTCTATGTAAAAGCATTAACAAATGATTGTTGAAATTTTAACAAATGAAGGTTTGTTAACTGATTAAAACTGTTAACTTTGCGACATACATGGATAAAAAGATTTCAAATAATAACTCTATTCGAAAAGCATTAATTAATGGCGTTGAAAGCATTAACGATATTAGGGATTTAGAGTATAAAGGAATTGAACTAACGCCTCAGCAAAGGTTGGCACTTAAAAATTTTGATAGGTATAGAATTAATCAACTAAACAGTCAAACAACAGAACAAAAATTTCATAAAAAATATTTACAACTACAAGTAATGGCTAATTTAACGCCTTACCAAGAGTTTTTAAAAGAAGATTATTATTCATAAAAAAAGAGTAATTTCATTCCCAAAATAAATTTTATTAAAATGAAAAAGATATATTCCATATTCTTCCTTTCGGTTATTTTGTATGTAACCGGTATTGCACAGCCAATATTAAATCAAAATAACTTTACATACAATTACCCCGATTCTGTTGTTTATTTTATTGCAGATTCTGTCTCAGTTTTAGACACTACCATTGGTGCAGATGTAATATTCGATTATACAAAACTGAGAGGATATGGTTTAAATCAAACAGGCTATTATGTAGATCCAGTGTCCACACCATCAACTGGAGATTTTCCTACAGCTAATATGGCTGAAAATACTGATGCTACACCTCAAAACTTTATTTATACCTTAAACTCAGCCGATAGCGTTACTAATTTAGGTTTTGTTGCAGATATAACTGGTTTTGGGCTAACAACAGGAAAATATGATGTTGACCCGGAAGCAATAATGCGTTTCCCTTTTGCTTATGACAGTAATTATACCGATGGCTATGCTGGCTCATTCTCAGCAGATCTTGGTGTTCCTATTGGTATAGTAAGTACAGATGCAGAAGGTTCTGTTAGTATTACAGCCGATGCATGGGGAAAATTGATTTTTTCAAGTACGTTGTCTTTCGATTCAGTACTAAGGGTAACAAGGATTGAAAATACCGTTACAGATACAGTTGTGATGTCTCCATTTCCAAACATAGTGCCTTTAACAGTTAGTGCTACTATTATAAATTATTATAAACCTAGTGAGAGCAAAGCTCCAATTTTATCTTTCGTTGAGGGTTCGTATTCACAAAATGGAAGTGTTGTCCAGTCTAACAGAACAGTTGTTTCAAAATATGCTATGGCATTTGTATCTGTTGAAGAAATAAAATTGTTAAACAGTATTGAGCTTTATCCTAATCCTTCTACAAATAGTTATACCACATTAATTTTAACCCTCGAAAAGTCTGCAAAAATTAAGGTCGAAATATTAAATACCTTAGGGCAACCTATATTTAAAGTAACCGAAAAAGAGTTGATTTCCGGAAAAAATAAAATCGAAATTAATACTGCTACATTATCCTCAGGAATTTATTTCGTTGCTATTGAAATAGACGGCAAAACTAAAGGAGCTAAAAAGTTAGTAGTAGAATAACTTTGAAAGTTAATAAAAGTTAAATTTTTTTAAATCAGGAAAAAATTAACTTAGTTTTGCAATATGAGATACATCATATTCATTTCATTATTTTTATGCTCTATTATACTATCAAGTATAGTATTGTATACTGTTTCAAACCTAAATAATATTGTTGTAGCATCGAATGTTTTAAATGATGAGGAAGAATTACCTTCTCAAAAAAAGTCAAATTCCAATACATTAAATTTATCTGAGGAAGAACATCATTTTGTATTTAACATCCTTAAAGTAAATTTCTTTACCTACAGAAATGAGATAAAAATGGGTGACTTGATAAAAAAAATAAAACTTGTTTTTGTTGAAATAATCACTCCTCCACCTCTTTGGTAATAATATTTTACACGTCAAGTAATTATATTATTTATCAAAATCATTAAAAAAATGTTTAAAAAAAATAAGGATGGATTGTTCTCCTCTTTGAAGAACGATTTACCCGCAGGACTAGTTGTATTTCTAGTTGCATTACCATTGTGTTTAGGTATAGCTTTGGCTTCAACTGGTAGGTCAGATTTGCTGTTTGCAGGAATAATCTCAGGTGTAGTTGGAGGAATTGTTGTTGGAGCATTAAGTGGCTCATCGTTGGGTGTTTCTGGTCCTGCTGCGGGTTTAGTAGTCATTGTATATACCGCCATAATAACTTTAGGAAGTTTTGAAGCTTTTTTGTTAGCAGTAGTTTTGGCTGGAGTTTTACAGTTAATTGCAGGGTATTTAAAAGCTGGAATTATTGCCTATTATTTTCCTTCCGCTGTAATTAAAGGAATGTTAACGGCTATAGGGATTATTTTAATATTAAAAGAAATACCTCATGCATTGGGTTACGATGAAGACTCTATGGGCGATTTTTCTTTAAAACAATTGAATGGACAAAACTTTTTTATGGAATTGTATTATGCAATTAAATACAGCAGTTTAGGAGCTGTCATTATTAGTATAACATCGCTATGTCTTTTGGTAGTATTTGATACCAAATGGATGAAAAAGTTTAATTTGTTTAAGTTTTTACCCGGTGCATTATTTGTGGTTTTAATCGGAATACTGTTAAACTATTTATTTTTAAATTTTGCACCTGTATTAACCCTTTCGGGTAAACATTTGGTTCAATTACCCATACCACATTCTCCTCAAGAATTTTTTAGTTTTTTCAGGTTCCCTGATTATTCCGCTATACTAAATCCACAGGTTTATGTGGTAGCCATAACACTTGCTGTTGTGGCAAGTTTAGAAACCCTTCTTTCAGTTGAAGCAACAGATAAATTAGATCCGCTGAAAAGAAGAACATCTGCAAACAGAGAACTTAAAGCTCAAGGTATCGGAAATATTGTTTCGGGTTTAATTGGTGGATTGCCAATTACACAAGTGATTGTAAGAAGTACTGCAAATATTGAGTCGGGAGGTAAAACCAAATTAGGAGCAATAACGCATGGTATTATTTTATTATTGTCTGTAGTAATAATTCCAAATTTTTTAAATTTAGTACCTTTAGCATCTTTAGCAGCTATTTTGTTAATGGTTGGTTATAAGCTGGCAAAACCTCAGGTATTTATGCTAATGTATAAAAAAGGAATGTTACAATTTATAGCTTTTATGGCTACTGTTATTGCAATTGTTGCCACAGATTTGTTAAGAGGTATTGGAATAGGTATGTTTGTAGCTATTTTCTATATTTTAAGAAGAAACTACTTAAATGCAGCAAACTTAACTAAAGAGGTTAAAGACGGAAATGAAATTTACAAACTGACCCTAGCCGAAGAAACTACTATTTTAAATAAAGCCAGCATTGCAAAAACCTTAAGTGAGTTGCCTGAAGATTCAACAGTGATAATAGACGGAGAAAAATCATTCTATATTTCTGATGATGTGTTGGAAAACATTCAAGAATTTAAAGAAGACTATGCTAAATCAAAAAATATTAAAGTTATTACTAAAGGAATTAAAGAGGTAGAAATAGTTGCCTCACACTAAATTCTTTCTAAAACAAAAAAATAAAATTATGCAAACATCATTATACAAACAACTTATCGAAAACAATAGAAATTGGGTTAAACAAAAACTATCGTTAGATGAAAACTTTTTTAAAAAACTAGCTAAAGGTCAGCAACCACCATTGTTATGGATTGGTTGTTCCGATAGCCGTGTGCCTGCCAATGAATTAATAGGAGCACAACCCGGAGAGGTTTTTGTACACCGAAACATCGCAAACATGGTTATTCATACCGATATGAGCATGTTAAGTGTATTAGATTATGCCGTAAATGTCTTAAAAGTAAAACATATTATTGTCTGTGGACATTACGGTTGCGGAGGTATTAAGGCAGCAATGGGAAATCAACACGTTGGAATTATTGATAACTGGATAAGACATATAAAAGATGTTTATCGTTATCATCATCAAGAATTAGATTTAATAACAGAAGAAACAAAACGATTTGATCGTTTTGTGGAATTAAATATTGTCGAACAAGTGTGTGATTTGGCTAAAACTTCTATCGTTCAGTCTTCCTGGGACAACAATCAAGAACTCTCCATTCATGGATGGGTTTACGATGTAGGAAGTGGATTGGTAAAAGATTTGGAGGTCAATTTTAGTAACAATGATGACCTTGGAGATGTTTATCAATTAGATTTTTTAAAATAGTTACATAGACATTTTATATTTAAAAACCATTTATATGACGAAAGACATATAAATGGTTTTTAAATATAAAAATAGCTCTCAAATTCATTCAATAAATTTTAAACTTAATGGAGATTATCTACATTTGCCAAAGATTTTAAAATAAACAAAAATGGCAGAAGATAGATTTCAAGCTCCGGATTATTATAATTTAGATGAATTATTAACTGATGAGCACAAATTAATTAGAGATACCGTTAGGGCATGGGTAAAAAAGGAAGTTTCCCCAATTATTGAGGAATATGCTCAAAAAGCTCAGTTTCCAAAACAAATTATTCCGGGTTTAGCAGAAGTAGGAGGGTTTGGTCCTTATATACCAGTAGAGTATGGTGGGCCTGGTTTAGACCAAATTTCTTACGGGTTAATTATGCAGGAACTGGAAAGATGTGATTCAGGCTTACGTTCCACATCTTCTGTTCAAAGTTCATTAGTAATGTATCCTATCTGGAAATACGGTAACGAAGAACAACGAATGAAATATTTGCCAAAATTAGCAACAGGTGAGTTTATGGGTTGTTTTGGATTAACCGAACCCGACCACGGTTCAAATCCGGGTGGAATGATAACTAACTTTAAAGACATGGGCGACCATTATTTATTGAATGGTGCAAAAATGTGGATTACCAATGCACCTATTGCCGATGTTGCAGTAGTATGGGCAAAAAGTGAGCAAGGCAGAATACACGGGCTGATAGTAGAAAGAGGAATGGAAGGGTTTACTACCCCTGAAACTCATGATAAATGGTCACTAAGAGCAAGTATTACCGGTGAGTTGGTTTTTGATAACGTAAAAGTTCCAAAAGCAAACTTATTACCCAACAAATCAGGATTGGGAGCACCACTTGGTTGTTTAGATTCTGCCCGTTACGGTATCGCATGGGGAGCAATTGGTGCTGCAATGGATTGTTACGATTCTGCTTTACGTTATTCAAAAGAACGAATTCAATTTGGTGTGCCTGTTGCATCTTTTCAATTAACCCAAAAAAAATTAGCCGAGATGATTACAGAAATTACCAAAGCTCAATTTTTAACTTGGCGTTTAGGTGTTTTGCGTAACGAAGGCAAGGCTACCTCTGCTCAAATTTCGATGGCAAAAAGAAACAATGTGGATATGGCATTGAAAATTGCCAGAGAAGCCCGTCAAATACACGGAGCAATGGGTATCACAAGCGAATATTCTATTATGCGGCACATGGCAAATCTGGAATCGGTAATTACGTATGAAGGTACTCACGATATACACCTATTAATTACAGGAATGGATGTTACGGGAATAAGTGCATTTAAAAACGACGGTACTCAGTTTTAGAAGAAGGAAGTCAGAAGACCGAAGTCGGAAGCTTGAAGACTGAGAACTAATAATTAAAACAACATATATTCCTGAGGGTTTAAAGGGATTCCATTGTACCACAACTCAAAGTGTAAATGTGGCCCGGACGATAATTCGCCGGTATTTCCAACAATAGCAATTACATCACCGGCTTTTACTTTGTCGCCCTGTTTTTTATGTAAAACAGAATTGTGTTTGTAAATAGAAATAAGATTACTGGCATGTTGTACCTGAATTACATACCCGGTTTCTGCTGTCCATTCAGCAAAAATAACCGTTCCATCAAGCGTTGATTTTATAGCCTCGTTTTTTGGAGCTACCAAATCAACTCCAAAATGTAATTTTTTTGCATTAAATTGTTCGGTAACAATCCCTTTAAGTGGACTAAAAAAGATAATGTTACTAATGTTGCTGGGAGTTCTTCCAGCCGATTTAAATAAATTGTATTTTTCTTCCGTCTCAATCATAACACGTAATAAGGAGTCTTGTGGGATTTTTTCATTTCCTATATTTTTGTAATTAAGAGTAGTATCAACTACAACAGAATCATCAAATAGGATAGGTTCGCCTTGAATAATTCTGTTGATGTTGGTTATGTATTGTTCTTTTTGTTGGATAACAATTTCCAAAGAATCAATTCTCAATGTATTTTCGATACCTGTTTTTCTGATTTTTACATCGGCATAACCGGGAATAAATTCTCGAAGTGGAGTAAAAGCGATAAGAACCGTAACCAGCGATATTAACAATAAAGAACCTATACCAAATGCCGTAAATACGTTAAGAGGGGAAAGTTTAAAATTCAGTTTTTCCTCAAAAGTGTCGTCATTGAGAATTACAAATCGATATTTATGTTTGAGTTTTTGAAATTTTTTAGGTTTCTTTTTTTCAATCGTCATGGTTACTATATAATACTGCAAATCTACTGAAACTTTTTAGTCCGTCAGCTGACGGATTACTTAGTTTCAGTTATACTCGCAAAAAAAAGTGTTTAAATTATTCTATTCGACTGCTGAAGAATGGTTGCGGTATATAGTTTTTTCAATTGTTAAGTTGAATTCTGATAAGATAGAATAAGTAAATCATTAAAAATATTTCAAGTAAATAATTACTTTAGCAGATTAATTATACTAAATAACATTAAAATAAGTTATACTGAATTATAAATTGAAAATTTCTATTTCCATAAAAGTAATTGCACTATCTCTAGTCGTTTTTTTAGTGGCGTGTTCAACTAAAAAAAATTCTTTTACCAGAAGAGCATATCATAATACTACCACTCGATATAACTACTATTTTAATGCTAAGGAAATCATGAAAGCAAACCATCAAAAGTTGCTCGACGAGCATGTTGATGATTTCTCGGAACTTATTCCGTTGTTTATTTATCCAAATGAAGAAAAAGCCAAGAGCCTGTATCCTGATATGGATAAAGCCATTGAAAAATGCTCTGAAGCTATTGAATGGCATTCGATTTATGTTAGTAAAGAAGAACATAATCGATGGATGGACGAGTGTTACATGATTATTGGAAAAGCACGTTTTAATAAACACGAACGTTATTTAGCCATTGAGGTTTTTGAGTATCTGGCAAAAGCCTACAAGGATAAGCCAGAAAAATATACTGCTTTAATATGGCTGGCTCGAACACACATGGAACTCAATGAAATGAGTAAAGCTGAAGTTTATTTAAAATTAATGGAAGAAGGGAAAGCTCCACCCGATAAGTTTAAAAGTGATTATTATGCTGTTTATGCTGACTTTTTTATTAGAAAAAAACAATACGACGATGCTATTGCAAAATTGGAAGAAGCACTTAAAACCACAAAAAAGAAGATTGATAAACAACGTTTTAATTATGTTTTAGCACAATTGTGGCTAAAAAAGAAAGAATATAGTAAAGCAACAGAATTTTTTACAAAAGTGATGGATTTAAAACCCCGGTATGAAATGATGTTTAATGCCCAAATAAGCAGAGCACTATCGTTTGATGTGGAAGGCAAAGACAATGACGACATAAAAAAGATGTTGACAAAAATGCAAAAAGATGCTAAAAACAAAGAATTTTTAGATCAAATTTATTACGCTTTAGCTGATATCGCTTTTAAACAAAATGATGAGCCTTTAGGAATTGAATACCTAAAAAAATCGGCATGGTCGAGTGTGGGCAATCAAAAACAAAAAGCACTTTCTTACCTCAGGTTGGGCGAGCTCTATTATTCAAAACCTAAATATGTTCCGGCTCAAATGTATTACGATAGTTGTTTGGCTTCTTTACCAGAAACTTATGCCGATTACGAAAACATATATTCAAGAACACATGCTTTAAAAAATTTAGTCGAAAATATAAATATTGTTCAAGTAGAAGACAGTCTTCAAAAAATGGCAGTTGATTTAGACTATAGAAAACAGGCCATAAAACAACTTATCGAAAATGAAATTTTAGCAGAACAAAAAAAGGCAGAACTTGAAACGGCTAACCTTAATACAAGTAACACGAATACAGGAATAAATGCAACTTCGAATGGTAAATGGTATTTTTATAATTCTACCATCGTTGGATTTGGCATAAACGATTTTCAGAAAAATTGGGGAAATAGAAAGCTTGAAGACAATTGGAGGCGGGTTAACAAACAGGCAAATATTTCTTTTGATGATGATTTAACATCAACGGAACTTGACACAAACGATTCCGACAGTGTTATTAACGAAAAAACCGACCCTGATTATTATTTGAAATTTTTACCACTCGACAATAAAAAAATGGATGCTTCCCACAACAAAATTATTGAGGCATTGTATTCGTTAGGAAATATTTATAGAGAAGATTTTACAGATTATAACATGTCGGTTGAATCATTTGAAGAATTATTAACTAGATATGATACTTGTAGGTATGTTTTACCAACGTGGTATAATTTATATCGAATTAGTTTAGTTACCAATAACGATCCCATGCGAGAAAAATACATGCGATTGATTATTCAAAACTATCCCGAAAGTGAGTACGCTAGAATAATTCAGGATCCAACCTACAATAAAGCCACCAGAGAAGGAAGAAAAAGAGTGGATAATTATTACAGTATAATTTTTGATTTGTATAAAGAAGAAAAGTATGATGTGGTATTAACCCGTGTGGATAAAGCCAGAGCAATTTTTGCCGATAATCATTTACAGGATAAATTTGATTTTATCGAAGCATTGTCCATTGGGCATATTAGCCCATTAGACACTTTTAAACTCGCGTTAGAAAATGTAATCAAAAACCATTCGGCTTCTACAGTTGCTGGCGAAGCAAAAGTAATATTAGATAATATAAACAAAGGAGTTGGTCAAAATACCACAACAAATTTAGAAGTAAAATACACCTATAAACCTGACGATGTTTATACTCTTGTAGTTGTAGTGCCGTCAAACGACAACAATACCAATAAATATAAAGTTGATATTTCAAACTTTAATACAACATTTTATAAAAACAGCACCTTTAATGTGAACAGTATTTTTTTAAACGGATTAAACCAAATTATAACAGTTAAAGAACTTAAAGACGAAAATTTTGCAAAAGACTATTACCAATCGTTTAAATTTAACGAAGAGCATTTGCAAGAGTTAAACAGCAAAAATTATCCCTATTTTATTATTTCAAACGATAATTTTGTTGTTTTTTATAAAGACAAAAATGTTCCTGATTATTTAAAATTCTTTACCAAACAGTTTGGATTAGAGTAATGTTTTTTATATTTGTTCATCATTTATTTTTTTACCTATCTTATGTTTAACAAAAAATCCTTAACAATGGCAAAAAATCAAGAATCCGACCCATCGGCAATCAATATTATTAGAAAAGGTACTGAAATTAAAGGAGAAATTAAGTGCGTAGGGGATATTCGTATTGATGGTACTTTATCAGGAAAAATAGTTTCTGATGGAAAAATTGTGGTAGGTCAAACAGGAATTGTTGAAGGAGAAGTCGTTTGTAAAAATGCCGATATTTCGGGAACTATTCAGGCTAATGTTCATGTAAAAGAATTATTGCTGCTAAAATCTACCGCAAACATTACAGGTGATATTAAAACTGGTAAATTATCAGTTGAGCCTGGTGCAAACTTTACCGGAGCTTGTAATATGGGAGGATTGGTAAAAGGGATAAAAAATGAAGAAAAACGAGAATCCCTCGAAAAAGCGCAACAATTCGCTTAGTCAATACGCACGTTTTTCAGGTGTTGCTATTCAAATGGGCGTTATTATTGGTGTGAGTGCTTGGGGAGGAAAAAAATTAGACGAACATTTTAATCTTAACAAACCTTATTTAACCATCGTTTGTTCTCTTACGGGGGTTGCTATTGCTTTGTATTTAATTATCAGAGAGGTTATTAAAATGGGTAAAAAGGACGAAGATGAATAAAAGCTTTTTTAAACTTATTGTTTTTGGCGTTATTATATTTTCTTTTCAATTAGTATTCAACTTCTTGTTTCCATCCATTATACTTAATTTTAAAGATGTTATTAAAATTCATGGATTTATATTTTTTATCACATTTATTGTGATTACCATCACCAATCAAATAACGAATAAATTTTCTGATAAAACAGGGTTCGTTTATTTAGGTTTTGTTTTGTTTAAGATAGCTGTTTCATCGTTTTTTTTATATCCCTATTTTTCATTAGAGGCATTTCAAGCCAAGAGGGTTGTTATAACCTTTTTTATTGTGTTTCTTATTTATATTGTATTTGAGGTAATCGCAGTCATTAATTATTTGAACCTAAAACAAAAGAATTAATTGCCTCTAAACACATGTTTTTTATAGTTAATAGACTGTTTTACAAATGATTAAATTATTTATATTTTTTCAACAAAAAATAGCACTCAAAAAACAATTAATTATTTAGAAAAATACATTGTCTAAATAAAATAATTACCTATTTTTGCAGCCAATTTTGAGAGGCGGAAAATTAAGACTTATGCTAAAAAATAATTTCATTAAAACACTAGTATTTTCAATACTTTCATTAATTTTTGTATGTTCAACTCAAGCTCAAGATTATGTTGAAATCACACCAAAACATGATGAAAATCATAAAACTGAAAGTGGCGATGAAAAATATGATCCTATTCCGGCAATTATGAGCCATGTTGCCGATGCACACGATTGGCACTTTTTCGACTACAATGAACATAGCTATTCCATGCCATTACCGGTTATTCTTTGGACAGAAAAAGGATTAGTTACTTTTATGTCTAGTGCATTTCATCATGATAATCTAGGTCATCATGCTGTTGAGAAAAACGGAATGAGATTTATAAAATTTAATGATCGGATTTATCAGTTAAAAGATAATGCACCTGTAGAGTATGATATAGAGTATGTAACCAAGCCCTTAGATTTATCAATCACTAAAAATATTTTTGCTATGTTAATGTCGGTAGCATTGTTATTTTTTGTGTTTCTGAAAACAGCAAATTTTTATAAAAAAAATGGAGCTGTTGCCCCAAAAGGTATTGCATCTTTTATGGAGGCATTAATTGTTTTTGTTAGAGATGATATTGCAAGAGTTAATATTGGCGAGAAAAAGTATATGAAATTTATGCCTTATCTACTTACCATATTTTTCTTTATATGGTTTAATAATATGTTAGGTCTTATTCCTTGGATAGGTGGAGCAAATTTAACAGGAAACATTGCGGTAACATTGGTTTTATCAGCTTTTACGTTGGTAATTACCAACATAAACGGCAATAAAGCATATTGGGGTCATATATTTTGGATGCCTGGAGCACCTGCACCGGTTAAGATACTTTTATTACCAATAGAATTAGTTGGAGTTTTAACTAAGCCTTTTGCCTTGATGATTCGTTTATTTGCTAATATTACCGCCGGGCATATTGTAGTGTTAAGTTTAATATCATTGATTTTTATTTTTAAAAGTATTGCAATGAGTGCTGTAGCAGTACCCTTTGCATTATTTATATCTGTATTAGAGTTGTTAGTAGCTTTTTTACAGGCTTATGTTTTTACACTGTTATCAGCCTTGTTTATAGGTACAGCAGTTGCAGAACATGAGCATCATTAATTTGTAATTTTTTGTTTAACTAAATATATTAAATTATGTACGCAGCAATTGGAGCAGGTCTATCGGTTATCGGTGCCGGAATTGGTATTGGTAGAATTGGTGGTTCGGCAATGGACGCTATCGCAAGACAACCGGAAGCAACCGCTAAAATTCAAACCGTAATGATTATTGCAGCAGCTCTTGTAGAGGGTGTTGCTTTATTCGGCGTGGTGGTAAGTCTTATGGGACTTTAAAAAACTAAAACCAGCTCATTGCGGTTGGCAATGAGTTGGTTTTTAAATTAAACATTAAAAAAAATATATACATATGAATAATCCTTTAGTAACCCCGGAACTTGGTCTGATAGTATGGACAACACTGGTTTTTTGTATTTTGTTTTTCTTATTAGCAAAATTTGCATGGAAGCCAATTTTAAAAGCAGTAAAAGATAGAGAAGCTTCAATTGAAGATGCCTTAGGTTTGGCTGAACAAACCAGAAAAGAAATGGTGGCATTATCTGCAAACAACGAAGCCCTTTTAAACAAAGCTAGAGAAGAAAGAGATGAAATGCTTAAAGATGCCCGTACGGTTAAAGATAAAATGATTAACGATGCAAAAGCAATTGCAAATACTGAGGCAGAACGAATCATTTCTTCTGCAAAAGAAGCCATTCAAAACGAAAAATTAGCTGCTATTACCGATTTAAAAAATCAAGTAGCTACTTTATCCATTGAAATTGCTGAGAAAATATTAAAACAAGAATTAGCTACTGCCGAAAAACAACGCTCGTTAATTGATAGTGCAGTTGGTGAAATTAATCTAAACTAAATTATTTATCTTCCCTTTGGGAAGAATAAAGAGGGGATATGAGAGATATTAAAGTTGCATCACGTTACGCTAAGTCATTACTTAGTATTGCCATTGAAAACAATTGCTTGGAAGAAATTTATCAAGACATGTTTCTAATCAACGAAGTTTGCTCAGAAAACAGAGAATTGGTAACACTATTAAGAAATCCGGTGGTAAGAGGCGATAAAAAATTTTCCATCTTAAATGAAATTTTCAATAAGATTAATAACGTTTCAAAAGCTTTTGTAAAAATTATTGTCGCAAAAGGCAGAGAAAATATTTTGATGGACATCGCTGATGCATTTTTGGAGGCTTACAAAAAACACAAAAATATTCAAACAGCTTTTGTTACCACAGCTATTCCGTTAACTGCCGAACAAAAACAAAACATTAAACAGTTAATTAAAAAAACACACAATTATATCATTGAATTTTCAGAAATTGTTGACCCTGAAATTATAGGTGGAATTATATTAAGAATTGAAGACAAACAAACGGATGAAAGTATCAAACGAAAACTTCAAAATTTGGTAATGGAGTTTGATAAAAATCCTTATGTTAAAGCAATATAAAAAATAAATTAACTCAAAGTTCTGAGTTCCGATTTTCGTGTTGCTACGAACTTTGAACTCTAAACTTTAAACTTTAAACTAAAAAAAATGGCCGAAGTAAAACCCGCAGAAGTATCAGCTATATTAAGACAACAATTAGCTGGATTTAACACCGAAGCACAACTTGAAGAAGTAGGAACCATCTTACAAGTTGGTGATGGTATTGCACGTATTTATGGATTGTCGCAAGTGCAATCAGGTGAATTAATTGAATTTAAAAATGGTTTAAACGCTATCGTCTTAAATCTTGAAGAAGATAACGTGGGAGCAGTGCTTTTAGGTTCTTCAAAAGGAATTAGAGAAGGAGATACTGTAAAAAGAACCAAAAAAATCGCTTCGATTAAAGTTGGTGAAGGAATGTTAGGTAGAGTAGTAGATACGCTGGGAAATCCAATTGATGGTAAAGGACCTATTACCGGTGAATTATACGAAATGCCTTTGGAAAGAAAAGCTCCTGGTGTAATTTTTAGAGAGCCGGTAACTGAACCTTTGCAAACCGGTATTAAAGCTATTGATGCGATGATTCCTGTTGGTAGAGGACAAAGAGAGTTGGTAATCGGTGACCGTCAAACTGGTAAAACAACCGTTTGTATCGATACCATTATTAACCAAAAAGAATTTTACGATAGAGGTGAGCCTGTATTTTGTATTTATGTAGCAACCGGACAAAAAGGTTCAACAGTTGCAGGTATTGTTAAAACATTAGAAGACAATGGTGCAATGGCTTATACCGTTGTTGTAGCTGCAAATGCTTCTGACCCGGCTCCAATGCAGTTTTATTCTCCGTTTGCTGGTGCAGCAATTGGCGAATTTTTTAGAGATTCAGGTCGCACGGCATTAATTATTTATGATGATTTATCAAAACAAGCTGTGGCTTACCGTGAGGTTTCTTTATTGTTAAGAAGACCACCGGGACGTGAGGCTTATCCTGGTGATGTATTTTACTTACACTCTCGTTTATTAGAAAGAGCTGCAAAAATCAATGCCTCTGATGAAATTGCTCGCAACATGAACGATTTACCGGAATCTATCAAACATTTAGTAAAAGGAGGAGGCTCTTTAACTGCCCTTCCAATTATTGAAACACAAGCCGGTGACGTTTCTGCATACATTCCAACCAACGTAATTTCGATTACCGATGGTCAAATTTTCTTAGAATCGGATTTGTTTAACCAAGGTGTACGACCAGCAATTAACGTAGGTATTTCGGTATCGCGTGTGGGTGGTAATGCTCAAATTAAATCGATGAAAAAAGTGGCGGGTACTTTAAAACTTGATCAAGCACAATACAGAGAATTAGAAGCATTCTCTAAATTTGGTTCTGATTTAGATGCTGCAACCATGTCGGTTTTAGACAAAGGAAAACGTAATGTTGAAATTCTTAAACAAGCTGAAAATTCACCTCTACCTGTTGAAAAACAAGTAGCTATTATTTATTTGGGAACAAAAGGTTTAATCAATAGAGTTCCTGTAAATAAAGTAAGAGAATTTGAAGAAGAGTATTTATCGTTTTTGGAACTTAAACATAAAAATGTATTAGATGCGTTAAGAGCCGGCAAATTGGACGATGAAATTACTTCGACATTAGAGAAAACAGCTTCTGAATTAATAGCAAAATATAAAGCTTAATGTACCAATAAAATAATGTAGCAATGACAAATTGCTACATTTTTAAATTGATTAATTGGTAAATTATAAAAAATGGCAAATTTAAAAGAAATAAGAAATAGGATTGTTTCGATATCATCGACTCGGCAGATTACTTCTGCGATGAAAATGGTTTCGGCTGCAAAATTACGTAGAGCTCAAGATGCTATTACTCAAATGCGTCCTTATTCTCGAAAATTACAAGAAATTCTTGAAAACCTAAGTGCTGGTTTAGATAGCAACGAAGGAGTTTATAGCCAGGAAAGAGAAGTTAAAAATGTACTTTTTATTAGCATTACTGCTAACAGAGGTTTATGTGGAGGTTATAACAACAACGTAATTAAAACAGTTAAAAAACTAGCTGATACAGAATACAAAAACTGTAATGTTACCATTATTTCTATTGGTAAAAAAAGTATGGATGCGTTTAAATTGTCGCCATCAGCCATAAAAGGAAAAGAAATTTTTTCGAAAAGCGTTGAAATTATCGACAATTTGAATTTTGAAAATACTGCCGAAATTGCACAAACATTAATGGATGAATTTGCTGCTAAAAAGCAAGATAAAATGATATTGGTGTACAACCAGTTTAAAAATGCTGCTGTACAAGAAATTCAAGTAGAGCAATTTTTACCGGTAGTACCAACTACTAACGAATCTAAAACAAGTTCTTCTGCCGAATACATTTTTGAACCTAACAAAGAATTTATCATTCAGGAATTAATACCTAAATCATTAAAAACACAATTGTTTAAAGCGTTGTTAGATTCACAGGCTTCAGAACACGGAGCTAGAATGACAGCAATGCACAAAGCAACCGACAATGCTACCGATTTAATTAATGCATTAAAACTAAGCTACAACAAAGCCCGACAAGCGTCAATTACTAACGAAATATTAGAAATTGTTGCCGGTGCAGAAGCATTGAACTAGTTTTAGTTTAAAGTATATTTAAAAGCCTCCATCAACTGACGGAGGCTTTTTGTTTTGCTCCACAACAAACTGTTGATATAAAAAAAGCAGAGCCCTTTCTTTTTACCGTATATCAAAATATCTTTGTAAGTATTCAGTTAATTAAGATAAAACATTTAATTATGAAATCATTCCTATCCATTATATTGCTGTTAACGCTTAGTTTAACGGTAAATGCACAACTACATACCTACAATTGGACCAACGGCAACAAAAAAGCTGAAGGTGTGGTAAAAGAGGGCTTGGAACAAGGCAAGTGGACGTTTTGGAGTAAAGAGGGCATTATCCAACAAGAAGTAACCTATAAAGATGGCGATTACAACGGCTTGTACATCAACTACGACGAAACAGGCAAGAAAAAAGAAGAAGGAACTTTTATCAGAGGGAAAAAAGAGGGCGTTTGTAAAGTGTGGTATTCCAACGGGCAACTTGAAATGGTTGGCTACAACAAAAATGGTTACAACGATAGTTTGTGGACGTATTATTATGAAGACGGTAGTATAAAAGAAGAAGGTCATTTTGCAAAAGACGAACGTGTGGGCATTTGGAAAAATTATTACCCCAACAAACAACTCAAAAGTACTCGCGAATTTAGTGGAGAAGATGCCAAACTCATTGACTATTTTGATGAAAAGGGTAAACAACTCATCAAAAATGGAAACGGTGAATATGTTGAATTTACAACTACTGGAAAGGTTAAAATTAAAGGAAATTATACCGATGGTAAACGAACAGGATTTTGGGTGGAACACAATGATAACATGATAAAACTATCGGAAGGAAATTATGAAAATGGTGTCATGACCGGAAAATGGGCATATTTCTGGGATAATGGAAATAAACGTTTAGAAGGAACGGTAAAAAACGGTAAAAACGATTTGTTGTGGAGTTATTGGTATGCTGATGGAAAAAAGCTGAAAGAAGTTACTTATTTAGAGGGTAAAGAAAACGGGCCATTTTTAGAGTGGTTTAGTAACGGACAGTTGAGTGTGGAAGGAAGTTATGCAAACGGAGAAAAACACGGCGAGTGGATTTTTATGCACGATAACGGTCAAAAAGATATTGTAGGAAGTTTTAATATGGGCTTACGAGAGGGATTATGGACTTTTTACAATAAAACTACCGGAAAAAAAGATTATGAAGGGCTATACAAAAATGACCAGAAAAATGGCATCTGGACGTATTGGTATCCCAATGGAAATGTATGGAAAGAAGGAAATTTTACCGATGATTTAAAAGAAGGCGAATGGCGAATTTACAGTGAAAATAAGGTATTGGTAATGAAAGGGAATTTTAAAAATGGTAAAGAAGAAGGCGAATGGTTATCGTGGTACGACAGTGGAAAGAAAAAAGACGTGGGTAATTTTAGTCAGGGAATAATGAACGGAAAATGGGAAGGATGGTTCGAAAACGAACAAAAAGATTACGAAGGTGAATACAAAAATGGTTTAAAAGAAGGTATTTGGAAGCACTGGTATTTAGATGGAAAACAAGAGTTAATGCAAACCTATTTGGTAAAAACTATTGAAAAGAAAGAATACTTTCGACAACAACCGAAGAAATATGCAGAAGTTGTCCGCCCGGAAGAAGTTTCGGTATTAGAAGGACCTTCGTTTTCCTGGTACGAGAACGGAAAACCAAAAGATGAAGGCAATTACCTAGACAATGTTCAGCACGGCAAATGGACATACTATTATGACGACGGTAAAAAAATGTACGAACAAACTTTTGAAAATGGTCGCCAAAATGGAACGGTTACTTCATGGTATCCCGAAGGAACTTTAGAAAGTGTAAAAATTTACAAAAACTTTGTGCCAGATGGTAAATGGATTTTTTACGAAAAACAAGCCGGTAAAATCAAGAGAATTATTACCTACAAAGACGGTGTAAAAGTGAGTGAATAAAAACAATGACGTATCTCATTGTCGTTTCTTGTTTTGTTCCTTAATTTTAGGGTATTAGAAATTAAACTCAAAAAAATGGAACAAAAAATTGGAGTTTGGATTGATTCTCAACGTGCAGTTGTTATCACCTTAGCAAACGGAGAATCTTCCTTGAAAACAATTTTGTCGGGTATTGAAGGCAAAATCAGAGAAGAGGGTGAAGGCAAAGATTACGCTAGATTTGGTATTCAATATACCAACAACGAAAAGAAAAATGCTATTAAACACCAAATTCAGGCAGTTAAATTTTCACAAGACGTAGTAGAAGAATTGAACGGTTGTGAAGAATTTGTGGTTTTTGGTCCGGCACAAATGAAGTTGGAATTAAAAAAAGTGATAGACACTAACCCAATCATTGCCAAAAAATTAGTAGATGTTATTCCTGCCGATAACATGACTGACAAACAATTGATTGCCTGGGTTAAAGATTATTTTAAAAACTAGAATTTAATTAAGCACTAATTGTTTCTAAATCTCTATCCATTTTTTTAAACAAACCTTGCAACACTTTGCCTGGACCAACTTCTGTAACGGAGTTTACACCATCGGCAAGCATGTTGGTCATAATTTGAGTCCATTTTACAGGAGCGGTGAGTTGTTCAATAAGGTTAAGTTTAATCTCATCAGGATTAATAACTGGCAGTGCATTTACATTTTGATAAACTGCACAAGTAGGTTGACTAAAAGTCGCTGCATGAATAGCTTTTGCCAATTCTTCTTTTGCAGGAGCCATTAATGGTGAGTGGAATGCTCCACCAACAGGTAAAACCAAGGCACGTTTCGCTCCGGCTTCTTTCAACTTCTCACAAGCTACATTTACGGCATCAATACTTCCGGAAATAACCAACTGACCAGGGCAGTTATAGTTGGCAGGGACAACAACACCATCTACTTCAGCACAAATTTTTTCTACAATTTCATCATCAATTCCTAAAATGGCAGCCATAGTACTTGGTACAGCCTCACAAGCTTTTTGCATGGCTAAAGCTCGTTGAGAAACTAGTCGTAAACCATCTTCAAAAGTTAATACACCATTGGCTACCAATGCAGAAAATTCGCCCAACGAATGTCCGGCAACAGCTTCAGGTTTAAACGAATTACCAAGAGTTTTAGCAAGAATAACAGAGTGCAAAAAAATAGCGGGTTGAGTAACTTTAGTTTGTTTTAAATCTTCGTCAGTTCCGCTAAACATAATGTCGGTAATTCTAAATCCAAGAATTTCATTGGCTTTTTCAAACATTTCTTTTGCAAGATTTGAATTTTCATAGAGGTCTTTTCCCATTCCAACAAATTGAGAGCCTTGACCCGGAAATACGTATGCTTTCATATAAAAATATTTATTGTTTATCAAATGTTATATGGAATATGCCATGAAGCATTAATCGGTTGTTGTGAACTTTTATGCGTGGCTATTTCATTTTTCTGTAAGTTTACTGTTAGTAGCGGACAAAAATAATAAAATCTACAACTTGCCCTATACATAACTATACATTTATTAATTTTATGCTGGAGTTCACAGTTCACAGTTCACAGTTAACCGAAAACTGTGAGCTGTGAACTTATGAAAAGACAAACCATTCGAACCATTATTTTTTTAGCAACCATTTCGTTGGTAGGAATTATTGCTACTCAATATTTTTGGGTAAAGAATGCGTACAATCTCGAAGAAAAACAGTTTAACGAACGCGTGCATATTGCATTAAGTAATGTGAGCCATCAGTTGTTAAACATCAATAAAGATGAATCTCAATTAATTAATCCGGTTAAACAAATCAGTTCAAATTATTTTATTGCCATCATTAACGATACTGTTCATCCATATTTATTGGAAACACTTTTAAAAAATGAGTTTACTACCAGAAATTTGAATATTGATTTTGAGTATGTTATTTACGATTGTTTTACCGATTCTGTGGTGTTTGGCGATTACATTTCGTTAGATTCTGAAGATAAAAATCAGCTTCAGTCCAAATCGTTTAATATAGTTTGGGATAGAGACGGGCATTATTTCGGGGTTTATTTTCCATCAAAACGTTCGTACATCATTAATGAAATGGGAATTTGGATATTTTCTTCGTCCATTATCCTCGTCATCATTATATTCTTTGCCTATACCATCAATGTAATTTTAAAACAAAAGCGTTTGTCGGAAATAAAAAACGATTTTATCAACAACATCACCCACGAGTTTAAAACACCAATTTCTACTATTTCACTTTCGTCGGAAGTATTGTTGCAACCAAACATTGCAAATGATCCCGAACGACTTAAAAACTATGCCCAAATCATTAAAGATGAAAACAACCGGCTTAAAAATCAGGTGGACAAAGTTTTGCAATTGGCAACACTTGAAATAGATAAATTAAAATTAGAAAACGAATTAATTGATTTACACGAAATTATCAACGAAACGGTAAAAAGTTTTGATTTAATTATTGAACGTCAACAAGGTAAAATAACCACCATGTTGGGGGCTAAAAAAAGTCAAATTGTTGGAGATAGAGTACATATTTCTAACATTTTATTCAATTTAATCGACAATGCCATAAAATATTCGCCCGAACATCCAAAAATAGAAATTTCAACCGATAACTACTTTTCAGGCATTGAAATTACCGTTAAAGATAAAGGTATAGGTATTTCAAAAGAAAATCAAAAACACGTTTTTGAAAAATTTTATAGAGTGCCAACAGGCAATGTGCATAATGTGAAAGGTTTTGGTCTGGGTCTTAATTATGTAAAAACCATTGTTATGGCTTATAACGGAAAAATTAAAGTTTCTAGTAAAGAAAACGAAGGAACAACATTTACTGTCAAACTTCCATTTAACACATAAAATATGAGTGATAATAAAAAAATACAGATTTTATTGGCCGAAGATGATAACAATTTAGGCTTTGTAGTAAAAGACAGTCTTAAATCAAATGGTTTTGATGTTACTTTATGTTTAAACGGTGAGGATGCATTAAAAGCGTTTGCCAACGGAACATTTGATATTTGTTTGCTGGATGTAATGATGCCTAAAAAAGATGGGTTTGCTGTTGCTGAAACCATAAGAGAATTAAATAAGGATATTCCTATCATTTTTTTAACGGCTAAAACCATGCAAACTGATAAAGTGAAAGGTTTTACGCTTGGTGCCGATGATTACATTACTAAACCTTTCGATTTTCAGGAATTGATTTTACGCATCAATGCCATTTTAAAACGCAGCCTATTAATTACTGATAAAGAAGTAGAAAGTGTGGTGGCTTACGAAATAGGTAAGTATCATTTCGACATCAAAAACCAAGTACTAACAACAACCAATTTTGAACAAAAACTAACCAAAAAAGAAACCCGGATTTTAACTTTTTTGTGTGAAAACATGAATGATATCGCTTCAAGAGAACAACTCTTAAAAAACATTTGGGGCAACGACGATTATTTTAGTGGCAGAAGTATGGATGTGTTTATTTCTAAAATTAGAAAATATTTGAGTGCAGATACTAATATTCAAATTACTAACATTCATGGAGTTGGTTTTAAATTAGAAGTTACAAAATAAACTTCTAAACTCATTATCTATTAAACCATTTAGATTGACCACATTTTTATCAAAAACAGCTCAACATTTAATACAAACTTATGGTAACAGCCTGAGCGATTGTTGTATTGTATTGCCCAACAAAAGAGCAGGTTTGTTTTTAAAACAGGAGTTGAGTAAACTCATTGATAAACCAATATGGTTGCCGCCTATTTTGGGAGCCGAAGAGTTAATTGAAGAATTATCGAAAACCGAAATTATAGATAATTTAACGCAATTGTTTGAGTTGTATGAAGTGTATCAAAAAATTGAACCAGTAACCAGTCAACAGTCGTCAGTTCACAGTTCACAGTCCACAGTCCACAGTTCACAGTCAACCCAAAACCCGAAACTCGAAACCCGAAACTCGAAACCCGAAACTTTTGAAGAGTTTAGTAAATGGGGGCAAATTTTATTACACGATTTTAACGAAATTGACCGTTATTTAATCCCAACAGACGCTTTTTTTAAAACCATAAACGATGTTCGAGCAATTGAAGTATGGAATTTAGGCGAACACGAACTTTCTGCTATTCAATTAAATTATTTGGCTTTTTGGAAACAAATGGGAACGCTTTACGAAGGGTTTCAACAACATTTGCTGAGTAAAAATATGGCGTATCAAGGAAAAGCATTTCGACTGGTAGCCGAACAATTATTGGAGAATCCAACAACATATATCGAGCAAAACATTAAATGGAACAAAATTATTTTTGTTGGGTTTAATGCTCTAACACTTGCTGAGGAAACCATTATTACGGAACTAAAAAAACACAACAAAGCCGAAGTTTTGTGGGATGCCGATGAGTATTACCTGAACGACGAAATGCAAGAAAGCGGAATGTTTTTGCGAGCTTTTAAACAAAAACCCATTTTTTCGCCTTTTAATTGGGTAACCGATAAATTTAAAGCTGAACAAAAAAACATTCATGTTATTGGTATACCTCAAAGCATCGGACAAGCAAAATATTTATCCACTATTTTTAAAGACATAAATAGTGAAAACAATTTTAAAGATACCGCTGTTGTTTTAGCCGAAGAAAGTTTATTGGTGCCAGTTTTAGAATCCATTCCACCAGAAATTAGCAGCATTAATGTAACCATGGGTTACCCGATAAGAAATGCTCTGTTGAGTAATTTTTTCGAAATTTATTTTAATTTGTTGCTCAATGCCAATCGGTTTGGAAAAAACAAACAATTAACTTATCACTATAAAGATTTAACGAAGCTATTGCAATTACCTTTTAGCCAAATTGTTTTCGGTGAAGATAAATGCAACGAAGTTTTACAACATATTGTAACTCACAATTGGGTATTTATCAATAACGAAAAATTGGCTTTTATCAATGCTATTTTACCATTTGAGCTTTATTCCACTTATTCGGCAAGAGAAACATTGGTCAATTGTCTTTTATTTATTGAAAAAGGGAAGACTTTTTACACCGAATTGGTAGTTAAAAATGCCGAATCAAAACTCGAATTGGAGTATTTGTTTCATTTTTCGAAATTGTTCAATCAAATTAAATTGTTGAGCACCAATTACCAAGTGATTGAAGGAATAAAAACCTTTGTAACCATTTACCGACAATTGCTTTCCAACTTAACGATTGAGCTTTATGGTGAACCACTTCAAGGGTTACAGGTTATGGGGATGTTAGAAACCCGTAATATTGATTTTAAAAATGTAATTCTGCTTTCTACCAACGAAGGGGTGTTGCCTGCCGGAAAAACCTTCAATTCCTTTATTCCTTTTGATATTAAAAAAGCATTTAATTTGCCTACACATATCGAAAAAGATGCCGTTTATGCCTATCATTTTTATCGTTTGGTGCAAAATGCCGAGAAGATTTATATTTTATACAATACCGAAACCAACGAATTTGGAAGTGGCGAAAAAAGTAGGTTTGTAACGCAACTCGAAAATGAATTGACCGAATATAGAAACATTACTATCCATCATAAAATAATTACGTATCCAACCATTACCAAAATTGCAACCCCTCAAAAAATTGAAAAAACCGAAAAGGTAATTGCTAAAATCAAAGAATTTTTTGAACGAGGAGTTTCTCCATCGGCACTGAACACCTATTTGAATTGCCCACTCGATTTTTACTACAAATATATTTTAAGGATTGTTGAGGTGGATGATGTGGAAGAAAATATAGAAAGTAATACGTTTGGAACGGTAATACACAACGTACTGGAAAAACTTTACAAACCTTTTGAGGTCAATCAGCTTATTTTAATTGAAAGTGATGTGAAAAAAATGGCGGAACTGGCTCCATCATTAACCGAAAAAGAATTTTTGGAGAATGGTTTTAGTAAAAACGAACTATATTCAGGCAAAAACTTCATTACGTTTAACATTGCATTGGGTTATATTGATTCGTTTTTAACCAATGAAATCAAATTTTTGAATAAAGGCAACCCTCAATTATTGATTAAACACCTCGAAAAACCATTAAAACACCAGCTTAATTTTTCTAGTACATCGGTTTTATTAAAGGGAAAAGCAGATCGGATTGATGGGTGTGGAAATATCATAAGAATTTTAGATTATAAAACAGGACGAGTTGAAGAATCGGATTTAAAAATAAGCGATGTTGAAAATGTTTTGGATAAAAATAAAAGCAAGGCTTTTCAAGTACTTTTTTATGCCTATTTATATACAAAAGAACAAGATGTGTTGGCTGCCGAATTAAATTCAGGCATCATTGCTCTCAAAAAAAAGAACGAGGTTTATTTACCTTTCTTAATGAATAAATTGGGAGAGATTACTCCTGAAGTTTTGGTTAAATTTGAGCAAATACTCCTCCAAATTCTACAAGAGATTGTAAACTCTGAAATTCCTTTTGAACATAAAAAAGATGCAAAGTATTGTTTGTATTGCAACTAACTATTCTACCGTAACCGATTTCGCCAAATTTCTTGGTTGATCAACATTACAACCTCTCATTACAGCAATGTGGTACGATAACAATTGTAAAGGAATTGAGGTCAACAATGGGCTTAATGCATCTTCCGATTCCGGAACTTCAATTACATAATCGGCAATGGCTTTTACAGCAGTATCACCTTTGGTAACTATAGCAATAATTTTTCCGTTTCGTGCTTTCACTTCTTCAATGTTGCTTACCACTTTTTCGTAGTTGCCATGTTTTGTGGCAATAACAACTACAGGCATGTGTTCATCTATCAAAGCAATAGGACCATGTTTCATCTCTGCCGCAGGATAACCTTCAGCATGTATGTATGATATTTCTTTCAATTTTAAAGCACCTTCTAAAGCCACAGGAAAATTATATCCCCTTCCTAAATATAGGAAGTTACGAGCATCTCTAAATAGAGCAGCTATTGCTTCAATTTTTGAATCGGATTGAAGCATTTTTTCTACTTTATCAGGAATAGAATCCAATTCAACCAACAATTGACGGAATTTTGAATCGGAAAGCGTTCCTTTTGATTGTGCTAAAGATAAAGCCATTAAAGTAAGCACCGTTACTTGAGAAGTAAATGCCTTTGTAGAAGCCACACCAATTTCCGGTCCCGCATGAGTGTAAGACCCAGCATCGGTCGCTCTCGAAATAGTTGAGCCAACCACGTTACAAATACCAATAATAGTAGCTCCTTTTTCTTTTGCTAATTTAATTGCTGCAAGCGTATCAGCAGTTTCTCCCGATTGCGAAATGGCAATAACCACATCGTTTTCGTTGATAATTGGATTCCGGTATCTGAATTCGGAAGCATATTCTACTTCAACGGGTATTCTTGCCAAATCTTCTATTAAATATTCGCCAACCAAACCAGCATGCCACGACGTACCACAAGCAACAATAATAATACGTTCGGCATTGATCATTTTTTGTTTGTACTCTCTAATTCCACCCAACGAAACAATGCCTTTGTTCAAGTCAATTCTTCCTCTCATACTGTTTCGAATAGAGGAGGGTTGCTCAAAAATCTCTTTCAACATAAAGTGTTCAAAACCACCTTTTTCGATGGCTTCCAACTGCATTTCAAGCTCTTGGATATAAGGAATTTTAGGTTGATTTTTGATGTTCATTAAACGTAATTCTTTACCTCGTTTAATTACAGCAATTTCTTCATCGTTTAAATAAACTACGTTTTTGGTATATTCAACAATAGGAGTAGCATCTGAGGCAATAAAATACTCGTCGTTTTCGCCAATACCAATTACCAACGGACTACTTTTTTTAGCTGCAATTAATAAATCAGGGTCTTCTTTTGAAATAATTACAATGGCATAAGCACCAATTACTTCGTTTAATGCAACACGAACTGCTTCTTCTAAACTTACAGCAGTTTTGGCTTGTATATCTTCAATCAAGTGAATTAGAACTTCAGTATCAGTATCGCTTAAAAAAGTATGACCTCGTTGAATTAACTCGGATTTTAAAGCTGCATAATTTTCAATAATTCCATTGTGAATGATGGCAAGGTCGCTTGAACCCGAAAAATGAGGGTGTGCATTTCTGTCGTTTGGAGCTCCGTGTGTTGCCCAACGAGTATGCCCAATTCCAATAGCTCCTGCTAAATTTTTTCCAACAGTAAAAGCCTCCAATTCAGAAACCTTCCCTTGTTTTTTATACAAGTTAATTTCTCCTTTACTGATTAATGCTACTCCGGCACTATCGTAACCTCTGTATTCTAATCGTTGAAGACCTTTAATTATTATTGGATAAGCTTCTTTATGACCAATATATGCAACAATTCCACACATACTTTAAAATTTAGAATAGGTAATATTTAATTTGATTTTATTGGAAGGGTGTTTAAACGAATTAATTACTGACCGATTTGTACTAATTGCTGAATTTGTGGCAATTAAGTACATGCCATAATCTGTTTTATCACTATTTACCAAATCTTGTAGGTGTCGAGCGATGTTAAACGTATAGGTTTTGTCTGTTGCATTATAAGTTCCACCAAAATAAGTTTCACCTTCAAAATAATCGATTAAGAAGGTTGCCTGACTTTCAGTATTAATACCAGTTAAAACTAATTTTGGTATAGTAGCGAGGCTAGTATCACTTACATTAAAAATAAGTTCTGCTTTATTGATAATGATTTTACCTTCAGCACTCAGGTTTTTTAAGTTGGGAATTATTAGTTTAGTTTTTACACCACCCATAGCTTGAACATAGGTTAATGTGGAATCGTGCGATAAACCACTTAATTGTTTGTCAATTTCTGTGTTGGTGTAATTGTGTTCAAAATGATTAAACTTTTTACTTTCTGAATTAATTAGAAAACTGTACGATTTTTCTGTGCCCAAATCATTTCGATAAAATACGGTTAACGTGGATAAAGCAGAATTTATATCGTAATAAACAACAGCTCCTTCGTTTGTTGATAATAAAGTATTGTCGACAGTTGAAGAAGGTGTAATATAAAGCCCATTCACCAAATTAAGAAAAGCTGCATTATTAGTAATAATGTTGCCATTTGTTCCAGCGTCTAGAATCTCTTGACCAAATGTATCAGAAAGTCTAATCCTCACATGTGCCGATTCAGTAGTGGTGTCGCCATTTTGAATGACTTGAACGGTATCTACAGGGTTAGGATAAAAAGTTAAAGATCCTAATGGTGTTGAATTATAAGTTAAGGATTCGTTAGAATAGTATTCTGATTTTGTTAATTTTTCAGTTAAACGATAAACATCAACGGTTTGTTGAGTACTAATATTTCCATAAAATGAAGTAGTGTTTCCGTATTTCATGGATAAAACAACAGAATCAATTAATGCATTATCTCCAAAATTAACATTAGCACTGCAGAAGCTTTCCCAAAAATGGAGTCGTTATAGATTCCTAATAAATTCGCACTAACGGCTAATGTAGGAATAGAATCGTCTTTTAAAAGTGTGGTAACAATAGTTAACGTATCGGTAAAATGTATCGATAAGTTTTCGTTGTTAAAATCGGGGTAAAGTTCTCCGTCTTTTTTACAAGACATTAATACCACAAAAAAGAGAACGGAAAGCATAAAAGCTTTCCGTATATTAGGTAATACAAATTTATTATTCATTATTTTTTAATCTTGTAATACTGACTCTAATATTTCGTCATAAAACTCAGAATGAGCTTGAACGAAAGACTCAGCGTCGTGATAATTTAATTTTGGTTTGTCAATAGTGTTAAAATAATCTTCTAATTCAGGATGAATTTTTTCGCAACCCATAACAACCGCATCAGAAAGATTCATAGCTGCTTTATTGATATCTACAAAAGATGTTTTTTTGTAATCAGCAACATGTTCGTCAGAAATTCCGTCCATCATTGCTTTATCAGCAAAGTTTTGGTTTAACGTTTTATCAAAATTATTATTGTAAATAGAGTAAACTACTTTTGAATTTTCAAAAATAGGGTCTTTACTGTACGATGTTTTAATATACAATGGGACTAAGCTGGTCATCCAACCATGACAATGCTTTTTGGTTTCATGGCAATGAGTAGTACCTTTTCTGTTAAAAAAATCTTCACTATCAATAAAATAAACTTGCATACGAGCCGGTTGAATAGAACCAACTTTAATAATCAAAGGATGATCGGTGTCGTTAATAATTAAATTCATTCCCGACAAACGAATAACTTCGTGTAATTGGTTTCTTCTTTCATTTATACAGCCAAACTTGGGCATAAAAGTTCGTATTTCTTTTCCTGCTTCCTGTATTCCTTGCGGCAAAAATCTACCAGCATTCGATAATTCACTTTCTTCTAAATAAGGGGTAATTTCTTGGGAAATAAATAAAACTTTTTTCTTTTTCATAATAGTTTGATTGAAGTTGCTGGTTAAATGTGATTCACCTCAGGTTTAGCTCCGAGTATAAGTAATGAATAGATGTGTCGATGGTTTGACACGTGTTTTATCATAATCTTAAGATATGAATTGAATGCAAAGTTACTAAAATTTAAAGTGCAAGTCAAGTAAATTGTAATAGTTTAATAGAATAATTGAAATATTTATTTATTTTACACCCCAAAAAATTAAACAAGCCCTTATGCTTATTTATAAAAGTGTTAATGAGTTACAACAATTCTTAACTGAAAACAAACATAAAATTATCGGCTTTGTTCCTACTATGGGGGCTTTACATCAAGGACATTTGTCGTTAATACAGGCGTCTCAACAAAAAGCTGATGTTACCATTTGCAGTATTTTTGTCAATCCTATTCAATTTAACAAACAGGAAGATTTGGACAATTACCCTAGAAATGTTGGAGCAGATGTGCTGAAGCTGGAAAGTGTAAATTGTGAGGTGTTATTTTTACCAAGTATAGAGGAAATGTATCCAAATAAAAAATATAAAAATTTTGAATTTGGGAGCTTGGCTGAGGTAATGGAAGGGGAGCATCGACCTGGTCATTTTAACGGTGTTGCAAATGTTATAGAACGATTTTTTGAGATAATCCTCCCTAATTATGCTTTTTTTGGTGAAAAAGATTTTCAGCAATTGGCAATCGTAAAAGCATTAACAAAACAGTTGGGATTAAAAACAGAAATTGTTGGTTGTCCAATTTTAAGGGAAGATAGCGGCTTAGCCATGAGTTCGAGAAACGAACGATTAACTGTTGAGCAAAAAAAAGACGCTTCTATTATTTTTGAAGCATTAAGTTTTATTAAAAACAATTATCTAAAAAATAATATCGCCGAGCATAAAAGCTATTT
Organism: Bacteroidota bacterium; assembly: GCA_016183805.1. Lineage (GTDB taxonomy): Bacteria > Bacteroidota > Bacteroidia > Flavobacteriales_E > Vicingaceae > Vicingus. The sequence continues at coordinate 58,532 of JACPDX010000065.1, read as the reverse complement.
TGCAAAAACAATTTCAGCAAAAAATATGGAGTTAGAGTACATCGAATTTGCCGATGGTAATACGCTACAACCTATTCAAAATTTTAATGACACCGATTATTGCGTGGTATTTATTGCTGTCCATGTTGGAAAAGTGAGGTTGATAGATAATGTAACAATATTTAATTAATTTTGCCTTGTTATGCAAGTACACGTTATAAAATCAAAAATACACCGGGTAAAGGTTACAGAGGCCGATTTAAACTATATTGGTAGTATTACCATTGATGAAGATTTAATGGAAGCATCCAATATTATTGAAGGAGAAAAAGTTCAGATTGTAAATGTAAACAATGGCGAACGATTGGAAACCTATGTGATTAAAGGAAAAAGAGGCTCTGGAGGGGTTTGCTTAAATGGTCCTGCTGCTCGTAGGGTTTCTGTTAACGATATCATTATTATTATTTGTTATTGTATGTTAGATTTTGAGGAAGCCAAAACCTTTAAACCTACCCTTATCTTCCCTGACGAAACCACCAACAAATTAAAATAACCAACTGTTGAAAAAGTTTTTAGTTCCCTTTCTAAAAATGACCATTCCACTAGGTTTGGGTGTGTTTTTAATTTGGATGGTTTACAAAGACTTAACTGCCAAAGATATCGCAGACATTACTACTGCATTTAAAGAAACCAACTATTTATTTATTGTCTTATCTGCAATGGTTGGTGTATTAAGTCATGTAAGCAGAGCTTGGAGATGGAGGTATCCTTTAAAAGAATTGGGTTATACGCCACATTTTTTAAACAGCTTTTATACCGTAATGATTGGCTATTTTGCCAACATGGGCATACCCAGAAGTGGCGAAATTATGCGTTGTGGTTTAATGGCAAAATACGAAGATATTCCGTTTAACAAATTAGTTGGGACTGTTATTGCCGAGCGAGTTGCCGATTTAATAATTTTAGTTTCATTTATCTTATTAACTGTTTTTCTACAGTTTGATAAATTGAGTAATTACCTGATTGAGAACGGTATCATGGAAAAATTTTCTCTCCAGAAACTTCTTATTTTGGGTGCTGTAGCTCTTGTTGGAGGAATTGTTGGATACATCATTCTCAAAAAATCGAACAATGTTATTATTTTGAAAATCCGTACTTTTTTACAAGGAATTTTTGAAGGAATAAAAACCATTGTTACCATGAAAGACAAGTGGCTTTTTATTGGTCATACCCTTTTTATTTGGTTGATGTATTTTGTGATGTTTTACATTACTTTTTTCAGTTTACCATCCATCCAAAATGTACCGTTGAGTGGAATATTTACCGCTTTTGTAATTGGAGGAATCAGTATTACTGTAACCAATGGAGGCATAGGTGCTTATCCGGCAGGAATAGCAGGTGTTTTATTGTTATATGGAGTTGCCAAAAGCCAGGGTTACGCCTTTGGTTGGGCAGTTTGGACGGGTCAAACGCTCATGTTGGTAATTGCAGGATTAGTTTCTGCTGTATTGTTGCCTCGATTTAATAAAAAGAGAGTGGTGAGTGGTGAGTTCCTCCCCTAACCCCTCCGAAGGAGGGGAAACTCTCTTCCCTTTGGGAAGAGTTGGAGATGGGAATTTAAACCCGAATATCCTTAATATTTAGCTGAATGGTAGTAGTGTTATTCCAAATATTTTCTTCAATATTGTAAACAATACTGAAAGGAATTCCGGCAGCGATTTTATCCATGTAATTTCCTAAATTGAAGCCGATACAAGCTAATTTATGGTTGGGATTCGACTCCTGAAAAACACTCATTTTTAGATGATTTTCGCCAACTTTACAAATATTTTCTTCGCAAAAAACTTGATGTGACACAAATACCGGTCGCATATTACCCGGGCCAAAAGGACCAAATTGATTCAACACCCGTACAAACTTTGGGTTGATTTCCGATAACGGCAATTCATCATCAATGGTGAGTTGTGGTACCAACATGTAATCCTCTATTTGAGCAGTAACCACTTCATTAAATTTAGTAGAAAATGCGGCTAAATTTTCTGGTTTTAAGGTTAATCCGGCAGCATATTTATGACCGCCAAATTGCTCCAATAAATCGCTACAAGCATCAATGGCGTTGTACAAATCAAAATCTTTTACTGAACGAGCCGAACCTGTAATTTTGCCATTCGATTCGGTTAAAACCACCGTTGGGCGATAATGGGTCTCTATTAATCGGGAAGCCACAATGCCTACCACGCCTTTGTGCCAGTCTTTGCTATAAACTACCGTAGTTGTTTTTTTAGCAAAAAGAGCGTCGTTTTCAATGATTTGTAATGCCTCAATAGTTATTTGTTTATCTAAATCTTTTCTGTCGGTGTTTAAATTGTTGATGGAAGCACCAAAATCGATGGCATCATCTTCATTTTCGGAGACCAATAATTCAACGGCTTTGTTCCCGCTTTCTAATCGCCCGGCAGCATTAATTCGTGGGGCAATGGTAAACACCACGTCCATTACATTAAGTGTTTTGTCTTTTTTTAAGCCGGCAACATTTATCATGGCTTTTACACCATGTCGTGGATTGGTATTAATAATTTGCAAACCGAAGTACGTGTAAATTCTATTTTCACCGGTTATGGGAACAATGTCGGCACAAATGCTGATGGCTAATAAATCTAAATAACTGTTCAACAGTTGTTCGTCTTTTTTAGTTTTTTTACTCCAAGCTTGCATTAACTTAAAACCTACGCCACATCCCGAAAGTTCTTTGTAAGGATAGTTACAATCCGTTCGTTTGGGGTCTAAAACTGCAATGGCATTCGGGATTTCGTTGCCCGGCTGGTGGTGGTCGCAAATAATAAAATCGGCACCTTTTTCGTTGGCATAATCAATTTTTTCGTTGGCTTTTATACCACAATCTAAAGCAATAATCAGCGAAAAATTGTTTTCTGCTGCAAAATCAATTCCTTGGTAAGAAATCCCATAACCTTCGGCATACCTATCAGGAATGTAATACCCCAAATTGCTGTAAAAATTGCTGAGGTATGAAAACACCAATGCCACAGAAGTAGTGCCATCCACATCGTAATCGCCAAAAATTAGAATTTTTTCGTTGTTGGTGATTGCTTTTTCAATTCGCTCCACAGCCTTTCCCATGTCTTGCATCAAAAAAGGGTCGTGGGTATGGGCTAAATCGGGTCTAAAAAAATGTTTGGCATCGGTTAGGGTTTTTATTCCTCGTTGCAATAAAATATTGGTTAACGATTCGTTGAGGTTGTTTAACTCTTCAGAAAGTTTTTTTATGGCTTTAGCATTCGATTTTTCTTTTATTTCCCAACGCATTGATGTGGTTTTTAAATTTCTTATAATGGTGCATTTTTATTAATCACAATCAAATAATTCTGCTGGATTTATTTTAAACTGTAACATGTTTGCTGTTTTTCGTCCTCCATCCCCACCTTTTCTTTGCATTCCAATATTTCCAATTTTGAAATTACCCTTTTTTGTAATAATTATTTCACCATTTCCAAAATGGTTTAGGCAAAAATTCATTGGTTTTAAAATCCATCTCGAATTGGTTTTAGTTTTTTGAGCAACAAGCATCCATTCTGCTGAAAATTGTCCTCGACCTTTTAAAATATCAGATACTATCAAAGATTTATTTTGGTTCAACCATTTTAAAATTTGAGTTTGTTCAACTTCAGAAAATTCATCAGCAAACATTCTTCTTTTGTCTTTGGGATGAGTTATCGTTGGGTTTAATTCTCCAGTATATCGTTTGAAGATGGAAACAATAACTGTTGGAATATTCCACATTTCTACATATTTATCAACCCATCGTTTATCAATTTGATTAAATCCTTTGGTATTGCTAACTAATTTAACTTGCAGATTTTGAACGTCAATTGCATTTTTCAACTTTACTGTTACTTGTACTTGAACATCTGTTTTGAATCCATTTAATTTCAAAGCGTGAACATATTCAATGTTATCAAGGCTGTATTGCATAATTAGTAGCCATTTTTTTGCATCTTCATCTATAGCCCAATTATTGAATTTAATTACAATATCATCTTCATTAAGAAAACCGTTCTTTGCTGTTTGAGAACCTAACAATTGGTTGTTATTCATAAACTAATTCTTTTGTTTTTTCTTTTTTAGGTTCTATTTTATTGTTTGACAATACATTAGTTATCTCAAAAAGTATATGTTGCAATACATTTATTGATACACTATTTCCAAATTGTTTATAGGATTGTGTATCAACGTTGTTTAGAATAAAACTATCAGGAAAACCTTGAACTCTTGCACATTCTCTTGGCGATAGTTTTCTTATTTTCCCATTAATTAAGTAAAGCCCGGTTTTTGAGCCAACACCACCACCGTAAGCGGAAAGAGTAATAGCATGACCTAGTGGATGATAAATTCGCTCACCTTGACCACCTTTGTTTACTTTACCAATCTGTATGGGTTTATTTAAGAGTTCTAGTTCTCCAAATAAGGTGTTAGAACAATTGTAATCTTTATAAATATCAATATCTGTTCGCTCAATAACTTTAGCATTTGTTGGATTGTTTTCTAAAATGTTTTCCAAACAAACTGGGTTATTTGAAGGGGTTGGAAATTTAAAAGTTGAGGAGTCGATTTGTTTGTTGAAGGCGACAATATATATTCGCTCTCTATTTTGAGGTAGTCCAAAATTACTTGCATTTAATACTTTTGTATAAACGGTGTAATCTAATTTTTCGAGAGTTTGAATAATAATTTGCAACGTTTTTCCATTATCGTGTTTTGCAAGATTTTTAACATTCTCTAAAAATAAAATTTTTGGTTTATGATGATTTACAATTCTTGCAATATCAAAAAATAAGGTTCCTCTTGTATCTTCAAAACCTTTTTGTTTTCCAGCAATAGAGAATGATTGACAAGGAAACCCACCACAAAGTATATCGTGTTTTGGAATAACCTTTTCGTCAATTTTAGTAATATCTCCAAATGGCTTTAGCTGAAAATTTGTTAGGTAGGTTTCGGCGGCATATTTATCCCATTCGGAAGCAAACACACATTTTGCACCTAAAGTAGATAATGCAAGATGAAATCCACCAATACCTGCAAATAGGTCAATAAAAGTAAAATTTGAAAATATATTTTTATCAGTTTCCACCATTATTACGAAGATACTATTTTTTAGAGGAGTATGTTGAAAAAATTAACAAGTTCTTTTTATGTGTATAAAATGATTAAAAAAGTGCTGCCAACAAATAATTTGTTATCACAGTATAATAACTAATATTTTTTGTTTTTATTAGTTTTTCTAATGTTGTTTAAATAGTTCGTATAAGATTTAATTTCTTTTTTCTCTGCTATTTCCACTTTAGATTTTTCAATTATTTTGTCTGGTGCGTCAATTTTATTTAAGAAAACATTTACTCCTGTAATAGTTTGTTTTCCTTTGTATTGAGTCTTTCTGTAACTAAGTTTGAAATTATTTTCAGTGACAATTTTAAGAATACCTGAAAGTAAATGTTGGAAGTCCTGTTGAGATGAAAAAGTTAAATCATCAACATACCTTGTGTAAGTAATATTGTTTTTGTTACAAAGGGCTATAAATAAAAGGTCGACCTCCAAAAAAACTAAATTGGCGATGTGTGTGCTTGTTGGTGTCCCCTGTGGCAATTCGTATTTCCAAGTTGTCAAATTCGTCAACCAATGTGAAAAATGTGGCGAAAATTTCAAACTGCAAAAAGTGTCATAAACTCTTTGGGAGGAAATGTTTGGATAAAATTCTTGTAAGTCTGTCGTGAAAACATATTTATTACCTTGATGTGGTTTTGCATTGGTTATATTACTACAACCTTTAACGCCACCATGAACAACTTTAGGTAATTGAATTGGAATTAATATTTTATTCTTTATTCTTGATTGAATTAATTTTAGTTCCTTTTGAGAAGGTCTTATAGTTCTTTGCTTTACAGTTCCATCTAAGTATTTCTTTGGAAGCCCTGTTTTTTTATCAAGCTTTATCTCTATCCATTCTTTATAATATTTTTCTAAATTATTCGCAATTTTTTCTACTTCGTCTGGTTTGAAACATACGATTGCACAGAATTTTTTAAATTCATTTATTTTAAACTGCGAAGAATTCATTTACCAATGATTTTACAGAAGGGCTTACAATTTGAAATGCTTTCCTTTTATTCGGCTGAACATCATCTTCTGTCATTGATAGAAAGAAAAGAATTGGTAAAGGGATATTTAAATTTTCGCTAATAGATTTTAATGTAGAAAGATTTGGTTCTTTCAAATTACCTTCAATTTGCGATAAATAGGTCTGAGTAATACCACAAGAAAGGGCAAACTCGCCTTGGGTTTGTCCTTTTTGCTTTCTAATGTTTTTTATTATGTTGCCTAAATCCATTTTTTGTTGTTGGAGTAATTTAAGGAGTGTTCGGATTTTCAATTCTACATCTTGGTTTCATCAATTTTAGTTTTTAGCGAAAAATTCAATAAGAAGTTCAACTACTTTAGCAATTTCTTGACAAATTTGCTCGTTAGTCTTACCTTTTTTCCGCTTCAAGAATTGAAGTCTTTCTAATGCTTCATTAAAGACAATTAAGTCCTTTTCCGAAAGAGAACACTGGCTCTCTGTGATAGATGCAACACTTTGTATTGCACTATCAATGATTTGATTTTGTTTTAATCTACTCATTTTTACTTGTTTTTAAAGACAACAACATTGTTGTCCTGCTTTTTTCAACAATGTCAAAGTAAAAATGTGTAGCTAGGTGTCTATTTCCTAAATGCGTAAAACAATGTTCTCATACACTCGCTTAAAATTCCTGCTTAATTAAATAAAATAGCATAATAACAACTTAAACAATTATCATCTTCAAGACTCGTCTGGGTTATGACTGTCAGGGAGATAATGATTGTGTGCTGTTAGTTTACCCGTTAAGGTTGTCTTTTCAGACAGTCAAAGGAACTCCATTTAGCAAATAGACATCAAATCACTTTTCAAAGAACTAATCTCCGACAAAGATAAAACAAGTTTTCGAATAAACCAAATAAATATTACTGTCAGTTAATAAAAGGTTTGATTATTGTTTCTTCAGGCGTTAATAAATTGGCAAAGTATTGTTGATTAGCATGTTGATTATTGATGTTTCCAAAACACAAGCCTTAATTATAATTTAAAAATACAAGACCTACTTGTGCTATCCAAAGTTTAAATGGTTCAGCTTTTGGCGATGGCACCGATTGAATTAAACGAAACAGTTGCTCGGTATCAGCGACATCTGTGTTATAATATTTTTCATCTTCTGAATGCATTTTCAGTTGTCCCATATTTTGGGATAACTCACTTTCTTCCACTTTCAGATTGTTTTTTCATCCTACTATTTTTACTTTTCAATATTCTCAAGTATTTTATTTTTCAGTTGGTTACAATTTGTAACCAACTGACTACCTTCTTTATTTAGTCTATGTTTTAACACTTTCCAATAGTTGTAATTTAATTGAGATTTTATTTTTCATGGAAAAAAACTATAAAATAGTTAGGCTTAAAAATACTAAATTTTACTTTTAGTTGGAAACTTTAAAAAGAATACGTCAACCCACCCAAAACATTAAAACGTTGGGTTGGATAATCCTGGAATTTTTGGTAACGAACTGCACCAATGTTGTTGAAGTTGATAAAAGCAGAAAGCTTTTTGGTGTAGCGGTATTCCAAACCAAGGTTGGCATCAAAAACACCTTTTAGTTCTTTTGCTTCTTCGGTGGTAACTATCACGCCACTTGCATCGGTAACGGTTTTAAATGCTTTTGCGTATTGTTTGCTGATGAAAAAGAAATCGGCACGAACAATTATTTTATCGCCCAAATCATAAATTCCGGAAAGCGAAATTTTCATGTCGGGTTTGTGCCATGCTTTCAGCTCGTTTTTAGGGTCGTAACCAAAATAATCGCCTCGTAACAGTAGTTTAAATTTTTCCAGCTTTTGGTACGCCAATTCGCCACTTATTTGGTTTAAGCTAACGGTATCGTAAAGCACCGTAAATTGGTTTTCCAATACATTACTAAAGTCTTTGGTATAAAGCGGTAGAGTTTCTAATTTTTGTCGGCTAAAGCTGGTGTTAAAGGTGATGTGTTTGCTCAAACTACCTCTAATACCAATGTAAATGTTGTATTTTTGATTGGTGTTGGCAACCGCCAATGTTTTGGTGTTGATAAAAGGGTTTTCGTAAAAATACGAGTTGAGGTTGTTTGCCAAAATACCACCTTTTATGCCCACATAAGGGATTAGAATGTTTTCTACTACATTCAATTTAAACTCGGCTTCGGGGTAAAAATGGAATTTCGAAACGCTATCGGATTGGTTGATATACAATCCTAAACCAACTTTAAATTGCCAGTGTTTAGCAGTAGTACTGATGTGTGGGCGTAAACCAACAATTAAGGTGTTTCCAAAATCAACCACATTGTTGAGGTTGTTGTAATTTACTTCAGCATCAATGGCGTACAATTCACGTTTGTGGTATTTGCTTAAACTACCATCCACACGCAAGTTATTTTCTTCGGCATTATTAATATCAAAAATATGATGATAATTAACATCTACATTATAATCGAATTGAGCCGAATCGGTAAAGTTTCGGGTAAATGCAGCATTTGCACCAAATTTGGTTAAACGTTGACGCAATGCTTTTTCGTTGGTAATTTCGGGTTGAACTTGCTCCGGAAAACCATAATAATGTACCACGTTTCTATCGAAATTTAGTTTGGTTGAAAGGGTAAAATCTTTTAAAAATCGTTTGCCAAATAAACTTAAATGATTATCGCTGTAGCCACTATAATCAATGTTTTTTATACCGGTTGAACTTTGATGTTTTCCAAAAAATCCGTATGAATAATTTTTTGAACGTTGCGAATTAAAATACAATTCTGCCAAAGGTGTAGTTTGAGAGCCAAAACCAACTTTTGCATAACCTCGATACAATTTTACCAAAGGTTCTCCTTTAATTTTTGCTGGTAGTATGTTTTCCACCTGAAAATCGACAGGAACTTGTTTGTTGATAAAAGTATAGGATAGTTTAGGAATTACTTTATCGGTATCTTGTATGCTTGGATGTTCTTTAATTTTAAAAGCATCAGACAAAACCGGGTCGTAAGGTTTAATGGTTACAATAGTTGTAGTATCCAGTTTTTGAGCAAACGAAGAAGTGCTTGCTAATAAAAATGTAGCAAACATGCGTATAAATATGGAGTGTTTTTTATTCTTCTTCATTCGGTTTATCTTCTTTTATACTTGTTGGAAGAGGTTCGTCAATCACTTTTTCAGGTTCTGCAAATAGTTTATCTACATCTAACTCAGGATTCAAATCAATGCCTAATTCTTCTGATACAGGAGCAACTCTTTTTGCAGCTTCTTGTTCTTCAATAATGCGTAATTTGTCTTGTGCAGCAGCAACTAGTTCGGGATATTTACTGTTGTCGATTACATTTTTCAAGGTAACTTTTGCTTGAAACAAATCTTCTTTAGCCAAATAATTATCGCTCAATAAAATCAACGATTTTCCCATCCAATAATCGTAAGCCGAGAATTTTTTAATCAATCCGAACACTTCAGCTTCACAATTAACATACTCACCTCTGATGTACAATATATAAGCCACTTGGTATTTGGCTTCTGCACCAAATTTACTGGCTGAGGTGGAAGCGGTTCTAAATTCCTTTAAAGCAACATTGTAGTCATCTTTGGTTAATAAACATTTACCATAAATAAGGTGAGCTTCGGCAATTAATTTTGCATCGTCGCTGCTTTTATTGATGATGATTTCGCAATATTTTATAGCGTTATCAACGTTGTTCAATTGAAAGTTTAAACGCATTTGTTCAATTTGAGCTTTAAACACATTTTCCTGAACGTCAGCCAAATATTCTAATTGGTTGTAATGGTTTAAGGCTTCGGCTGCATGACCCAAATCGTTGTTTATTTTGGCTGCGTTTAACAAAGCGGTTTCGGTAAACTTGTTTTTGGTTTGCTCTATTACTTTGTTAAAACTTAGTAAAGCTTCGTTAACGTAACCGGATTTTTGTTCGCAAATGGCTTTATAAAAATGGGCATTAATCAGGTAAGCACCGTTGGGATATTTCTCTAAATATTTCGAAAATTCGTTTACTGCTTTGTCGCAGTTCCCATCCATGTAACTGTTTTCGGCTACTTCGTAATAATCGGTATCTAAAATTAAAGCAGATGAATCTGCTCCTCCAACGGTATTCAAATAACTTTCATAAGCAGTTAAATCGCCTTTGTCAATATAAATTTTCTTGATTTTTTCTAACGATTCTTTGGCTTCGTCGGTTTTTGGATAAGTTGAAACCACTTGTTTAAAAATGGCTAAGGCATCGTTGTCATGTTTTTGATTGTAATAAATCAATCCTTCTTTAACCATTGCCCGGCTAATGTAAGGGCTGTTTGGAAATTCAGAATTTAATTGTTTGAAGCTTTTCAGGGCTTTATCGTTATCGTTTTGGATAAGATAAGTTTGACCCAATTCAAAATAAGCATCGTCTAACAAATGTGATTTTTCTTTACGGGCAATAAAGGTGTTCAGTAAATTGATTTTATCAATATAATTTCCATTTACTCCGTTACAAACTGCACTTTGAAAAAGTGAATAGTCAGTTTGGTACAGACCCATCATGGCTGCTTTATCGTAAAATTCAATAGCTCCTTTGTAGCTTTTGGTAATAAAAAAACAGTCGCCAATGCGGTTTAACGCATCGGATGCAATTTTTGAATTTTCGTCGGGGGCATTTTGAATGTATTTTCTAAACCACGTTTTTGCTTCTTCGTATTCTTTTAATTTAAAATAAGAATATCCCAAATTGTAGTTGGCTTTGTTGATGTTTGCAGAAGCTATTGCACGAGGTTCGAAAATAAATTTTTTAAATTCGCCAACTGCTTTGGAATACTCATCTAAATTATAATAAGCCTCTGCTCTCCAGTAGGTATTTTCAATTTTAATAGCTGCATCAATGATGTATTCATCACTTTTGTTAAAGTGGGTAATTGCTTCGTTATATTTTTGATTGTTAAACAATTCTAACGCTCTGTAATGAGCAATTTTTTGATAAGCCTCCTGAAGTTGTGCATCCAACACTTTAATATTACCGAGTGATTTTAAAGCTGCTTCATAATTTTTGGTGGTGTAGTAAACACCCACCAAATATTCGTAAGCAGTACTTAATTTAGTAGAATTTGGATAGGTATTGATAAATTCTTCGAAGGCAACAATAGCATCGTTAAACGGATGCAACGATAATTCGTACGAAATTTTGGCAAAGTTAAACAAGGCGTCTTCTTTAATTTGAGCATCAAAATCTTGTTTGTAAGCCTCTCTAAACGAACTGCGTGCATATTCTTTTTTATTGAGTTTAAGGTAACATTCTGCCAAATGGTAGTGTGCTGCTTGCGAAATACTGTCTGCTTTATCAATAGATTTTTTAAACCAATTGATGGCATTTTCGCAACTATCGGTTTTAAAATAAGCATAACCCAATTGATAATAATCGGCACGATTGGCTAGAGCAGCTTTTTCTTTATGAAAACGGTTTAGATAGGGAAGAGCCTCTTTAAATTTATTGGTTCTGTAGTACGATTCGCCAATTATCCGGGCAATTTCGGCACTTCTGGCAGGAACAACGGTATCTAAAAGTGCAGGAGCGTATTCAATCACTTTATCGTATTTGCCTTGCAAATAATAGATTTGTGAAATGTAATAAGGTGTGATGGGCGAAAATTTTTCGTCGTTGTTTAACAATAAAAAAGTTTGCAAAGCCGATTCATATTTCTTTTGCAAATATGCGATATGTCCGTAATAATAACGAGCAGGAGAGGTATAAGCGTTATCGTAGTCTTTTATTTCGTAAAAGTATTTTGATGCTTCGTCATAATTTTCCAACGAAAAATAGGAATAACCTATTTTAAAACGGTATTCGGCTAAATCATCGGCAGACAAATCGTTTGCATCAATTTTGTTGTAATAGGCAATGGCTTCTTCGTATTTTTTACCTCTAAAATGGTACGAACCTAAATAAAAATAGGCTTGTTTTATTTTAGGGCTGTCAGGATAATCGTTAACAAATTCAACAAATAAATTTTCGGCATCGATGTTAAACAAGTTTAATCCACACAACGCCATGTAGTATTTTGCATTAAGAGCAACTTCCGATTTTTTATCAAGTGTTGATTTATACACCTGTTCAAATTGGTCTTGAGCAGCACTGTATTTTTCTTTATCGAATAACTCTAAAGCACTGTTGTAATTAATGTTTGGATGGGTATAAATGGTGGTTTTTTGAGCTTTTAATGAAAAGCTAAAAACTACTATTAAAACAAGGGTTGTTATGGTGTTTCTAAAATTCAATGTAAAATTTAGGTAATTTAATTATTTGGATAAAATTAGAACGTTATAACCATCGTCCTATTAATATAATGTCAAGTTTTCAACGTTACAATGTTGAAATTATTTTAGATTACAACAATTGTAAACACCAGAAGAGCAATAAAATATGTTATTTTTGTTTGACCTATATTAAATCGTAAGTAAACAACGCAACCATGATAGTAGATATTTCATCAGCATCCATTTATCAACAAGAAAACCTTATTTTATATAACACTAACATTAACATTGATGCCGGGGAATTTGTTTATTTAATTGGAAAAACAGGCTCGGGTAAAAGTAGTTTGTTAAAAACGTTATACGGCGAACTTCCTTTAAAAGAAGGAAATGCAACCGTTGTAGGGTTTGATTTAAAAACGATAAAACGAGGTAAAATCCCGTTTTTAAGAAGAAAATTGGGCATTGTTTTTCAGGATTTTCAATTGTTAACCGATAGAAATGTTTTTGATAATTTAAAATTTGTGTTGACTGCTACCGGCTGGAGCGACAAAATTAAAATGGATGAACGAATCAATGAAGTTTTAGCAAGCGTTGGTTTGTCAAACAAAGTATATAAATTTCCTAATGAATTATCGGGTGGAGAACAGCAACGTGTAGTTATTGCCAGAGCGATGTTAAACGAACCTGATTTAATTTTAGCCGATGAACCAACCGGAAATCTTGATCCAGGAACATCTGAAGAAATTATGAAATTACTGATTGAAATTAGCAACAAAGGTAAAGCCGTTTTAATGGCTACCCATGATTTTCATTTGATGGAAAAATTTCCTTCTCGTACTTTAAAATGTGAAGACGGAACGGTTAGTGATACACCTAATGCACACTTAAAACGAGCTGCTGTAAGAGCCGATTTGGCTCAAGATGGGGAAAGAGCAGGTGGAGAGAATTTGTAAAATTGTTTTCTCTCGCAGATACCGCAAATTATCGCCGATGTTTTCTGCGAAAATCTGTGAAATCAGCGAGAACTATTTAGCTTGATTTTAGATGTTGTCCATATTAATTCCCATATACAACTTTGATGTAGTTGATTTTGTTACTGATTTGTCTCAGCAAGCAACAACGTGTGGTATTGATTATGAGATTTTGTGTTACGATGATAGTTCAACAGAAGAATTTAAAGTTAAAAACAGACAAATAACAACTATTCAAGGAGTTGTTTATAACGAATTACCTCAAAATGTAGGTCGCTCTAAAATTAGAAACCTGCTCGCCGAAAATGCCAAATACGACTATTTACTTTTTTTAGATTGTGATTCAAAAACCAATACTTCTGCGTTTATCAAAAACTATATTTCCAGTGCCAAACCAAATACAGTGGTTTACGGAGGTAGAAATTATGACGTAAAGTCGCCTCAAGAAAAGGAAACACACTTTCGGTGGTGGTACGGTGTAAATCGAGAAACAATATCGGTAACAGAAAGGGTAAAACAACCTTACCATTCGTTCATGACCAATAATTTTTTGATCCCAAAATCGCTTTTTTTATCCATAAAATTAGATGAAACGTTACAAGGTTATGGACATGAAGATACTTTGTTGGGCATAGCGTTAAAAACAAAACAAATCCCTATTTTACATATCAACAACCCTCTTTGCCACATTGGTTTAGAAAGTGTAGATGAATTTTTACAAAAAACAAGGGAAGGGATTCAAAATTTGGTTTTGCTTATTCAATCAGAGCAAGTGGATAATAGCATCAAGCTTTACCGTTATTACGGCTTAGTAAGAAAAATAGGGGTGGAAAACAAAGTGTTGGAGTATTACATCAAGAATAAAATCAAAATAGAACAAAAACTTAAGGGAGAAAAACCAAATTTAAGGTGGTTTGATATTTACAAGTTGGGTTATTTAATTTCTTTAATGAAAGCGTAAAGTTTTTGCTCTTCATTTTCCCAACATAATTCTTCTTTTGCTTTTATGCAATTCGTGGAATATCTAGCTAATTTCTCCGTGTCATTTAACAGTTGGTTTATTTTTTCTGCAATTGCAGTTGGTGTAATGGTTGAAATGGTTTCTCCAACATCATATTTAGTAACAATAGCTTCCATTTCTGGTAAATTAGAAGTTAAAACTGGAACTCCGGAATTGATGTAATCAAATAGTTTATTAGGAAGGGCATATGTATAATTCAATCCAACATTTTCTTCTAAACTTACCCCTAAATCTGCTTGGTGCGTATAATGTGGTAAAAATTCGAAAGGTATTTTACCCAATAGGGTTATTTTATCTTGTAGATTTAAGTCCAAAATTTGTTGAACAATTTTATCGAAAATGTCCCCATCACCAATAATGTACAAATGAGCATTTTCAATATCTTGCATAGCTTCAATTAATGGTTCTAACCCTCTATTTACATTTACCCAGCCTTGATAAATAATGATTTTTTTACGATCTAGCTTAATATTTTTCACTTCGTAATATTCTTTTAATTTTATGGGTAAGTTTCGTATAACAGTAATATTAATACCATATTTGGCTTTGTATTCATTAGCAATTTGTGGACTTACTGTTGCTATGTTTTTCAATTTCGGAAAAATCCATTGTTCTATGGATAGCCATATTTTTTGAATTTTTGGTCGGTTTACCAACTCAGGAACTTCGGTAAAATATTCGTGACTATCATAAACCAATTTTATTCCTTTCAATTTTGAAGCTAAGTAATTGGCAGGTAACGTATCTAAATCGTTACTCCAAAGCAATGTTGATTTTGAAAATAGTAAAAACCAAAACAATCGGACATTGTAATTGGCGTAAAACAAAAAACCTTTATTAAACCACAAATTAAATCGTTTGGTTTGGTATTTTCTGTCGATAGGAAGCGAGGTTTTTTGCGTTCTTCCTACTAATAAAACCTCATAGTTTAATTTTAATAACGAACAACAAATACGATGCACCCGCTGGTCGGTAACTAAATCGTTGGTAACAGATAGTATAATTTTTTGTTTGCTCATTTTATGGTAAAGCTAATGGTTTATCATAAATCTATCAACATTGCACTATGAATATTTATTGTGAAGATGGTATTGAAAGATAAATTATCTCGATACATTTGAAGGATTAATTTTTACATCCATGATAAAAAATATTGCCATTCTTGAAGGAGGTTACAGTCACGAAAAAGTGATTTCGTTAAAAAGTGCTGAAACCGTTTATCAAAATATTGATAGAGAAAAATTTAATCCCATCAAAATTAGAATTGATGAAGAAGGTTGGTTTGCATATTTAGACGGAAATAGAATTGAAGTCAATCGAAATGATTTTTCGGTTTTACATGATGGAAAAAAGATGACCTTCGAACTTGCTTTTATTGTTATTCATGGAACACCAGGGGAAGATGGAAAATTACAAGCATATTTTGATATGCTTAATCTGCCCTATTCAACCTGTAGCCAGTTGGCATCAACGGTTACTTTTAATAAATTTATTTGTAATCAGTTTCTAAAAAACTTTGATATTCCAGTTGCAGAAGCCGTATTGATTCGTAAAAATGAAACGGTTAATGAACAAAAAATTATTGATAAAGTGGGACTACCTTGTTTTGTAAAACCAGCCGATGGAGGTAGTAGTTTTGGGGTAACCAAAGTAAAAGAAACTAAACAATTAAAAGAAGCCGTTGATTTAGCATTGAGTCATGGAACACAGGTCATTATCGAATCTTTTTTACAAGGAAGAGAATTTACTAACGGAATTTACAAAGGCAAAAACGGAATTAAGGTTTTACCAATTACAGAAATTGTTTCCGATAACGAGTTTTTTGATTTTAATGCAAAATATTCGGGCGAATCGAAAGAAATAACGCCTGCCGATTTACCGAAAAACATAGAAAACCAACTGAAAAATACTACTCAAAAAGTGTATGAAATTTTGGGATTAAGTGGCATTTGCAGGGTGGATTATATTGTGGTAAATGATGTGCCCACTTTAATTGAAATCAATACTGTACCCGGACAATCCGCTCAAAGTATAATTCCACAAATGGCTGCACACGAAGGTATTTCATTAAAAGAATTGTTTAATGATGTGATTGCAGTTGCGTTAAGCTAACTTTTTTTTTTCAAGCTTAGTATCTAATGAGCTTAAATATTTTATCAATTCTAAGGATGAATCACTATTCTTGGACAAGAGTTCCTTAAAATCGGCAATAAGAACTTTATATAAAACAGAAGGTTCGGTAACCAAAGCCGAATATTCACAATCGTTGTCATTAAAAACCAAATCAACACCAACAATGTCGCCATCATTTTGATTCATGATTTCTATTTTTTTGTTACTGATATCGTTGTTATCCTTAACTAAGGAAACCATACCTTTTTCAATCAAATAGATAAATTCCTTATGGTCACCTTCTCTAAATAAAATGTCGCCTTTTGTAAAAGAAATGCCATTATTTGCCATTGATTTGATTCGATTAATCAAATCGTTTGACAATGTATATAGTTTATTTGATTTGCTCAAAGGTGACATGTTGTTGGTTCAATTTAGTTTGATAAAGCTAATCCCATCAAAAACAATTAAAAATGATTAGAATCATATTTGGGTATGATAAAATTCACGTCAAGAGTTTTAGTCAAAAATATTAGCTGTTTTAAAAAGTTTTTTAATATCTAAAATTCTAATTTCCTTCCCCACCAATTCAATAATATGATCTTTCTGAAATTCCGATAAAATTCGAATGGAAGTTTCGGTAGTTGTTCCCGCAATATTTGCAATTTCTTTTCTGGTTAAATTTGAATCAATGGTTTGATTATCAGCTTTTAACCCATATGCCTCATGTAATAAAAGTATGGCTTCTGCAATTCGCTCTCTTACATGCTTTTGAGCCATGTGGGTAATTTTTTCTTCAGCTCTTTTTAGGTCGTCAGACAATAAATCTAACAATGAAAAAGAAAAATTACTGTTCGTTTTAATGAGATTAACAATAGTAAGTTTTGAAATAAAACAAACCTCAGTATCTTCAATAGCTGTGGCGGAAGCATAATAACTATTGCTGTTTAATACCGAACGATAACCAATAATGTTGGCAGTGTTGGCTAAACGAACAATTTGTTCCTTGCCTTCATCACCCATTTTATGTATTTTTACCTTTCCTGAATGAATACAATATACGCCATGAGGTTGGTTGCCTTCGCTAAAAATAACTTGCCCTCGTTTAAAGGTCATGTTTCTTTTACCGAGTGATAAAGCTTCTAGCTCATCGTTGTTTAAACAACAAAATATGGACGTACCGTTTTGTTTGTTCTGACACAAAGAACACGACGGAGCATGGTTTTTATTTAAAGACATATTTACTTTTACTCATTTACCCAAAATTCGAACATTGAATTCAAATAAAACGTGACATAAGTCAGATTTTTTATTGTCATAAAATAAATAACTTTACCTAAAAAATTATGAAATGATAAGTGTAGAAGAAGCGAAAAATCTTGTATTAACAGGTGTCTTTAAGCAACAAAAAGTGTTGGTAAACATTCAATCGGCATTAAATTTTTTTTTGGCTGATGATATTATTGCCGGATTTTCTGTTCCATTATTTAACCAATCGGCAATGGATGGATATGCTTTTAAATTTCAGGATGTAAATAAATCTTTAAATATTGTTGATGAAGTGGCTGCGGGCGATGTTAGAGTTGTTAAAATAAAACAAGGTGAGGCAATTCGGATTTTTACAGGTTCAAAAGTACCCGATTCGTGTGATACTGTTGTAATGCAGGAGCTTACAGAAATAATTAATAACCAGTTAATAGTAAAAGATGACGGGTTAAAATCTGGCGGCAACATCCGTAAAAAAGGATATCAATTAAAAAAAGGAGATGTAGCGTTAAAAAAAGGCACACTTATTACTCCTGCCGCTATTGGCTTTATGGCTACACTTGGTATTCAGGAGGTTAATGTTTATGAATTACCAAAAGTGTATATTATTGCAACAGGAAGTGAGTTGATGCCACTCGGAAGTAAGTTAAAAGAAGGTCAGATTTTTGAATCCAATACTCACATGTTGTGTTCAGCTTTAGAAAAATTAGCCATTCAACCTATTATTTATACAGTAAAAGATAACCAACAAGAAACCGAACAATTGATAAAGGAAGCACTTACAAAAGGTGACTTATTAATTCTGTCTGGCGGAATTTCGGTAGGCGACTACGATTTTGTAAAAGAGTCGTTGGTAAAAAATCAGGTAAAAGAAGTATTTTATAAAATCAAACAAAAACCCGGAAAGCCTTTGTTTTATGGACAAAAAGGAGAAAAAAATATTTTTGCTTTACCCGGGAACCCAGCTGCAGCTTTAAATTGTTTTTACATGTATGTTTATCCTGCCATTCAACTTATGCTTGGTGCTAGCGAACCTTTTTTACCCATGATAAAACTCCCTTTGGAAAACAAGTTTGTAAAAAAGGAAGGTAGGTCTCACTTTTTAAAAGCGAAATTATGGGGTAATACAGTTAAACTTCTTGAAGGACAGGACTCGGATGCTCTACAGTCGTTTGCTTTAGCCAATGCATTAGTGTATATCCCTGCCGAAAAAATAACTATCGAACAACATGAGTTGGTGGATGTTTATTTGTTACCAAATTAGTTTTTTAATGATTTTAATCATAAAAAAATGTCAATTTACAGCTTACTTTTACTCATCGTTATTTTTTAAATGATACAACGAATGGTTTTTAAAGATTATAAAATAAAAAGTAGAATTTGGATTGATGGTAAACAGGGAACTTTTTTGGCGGAAGGCAGAATTGCTTTGCTTAAAGAAATTATTGTTTCAGGTTCAATCAGTGCTGCTGCCAAACAAATGAACATGAGTTACAAAAAAGCTTGGGAAATGATAAACACCATGAATAAGTCTGCGGAACAGCCTTTGGTGGTGAGAGTTTCTGGCGGTGCAGGAGGTGGAGGAACTCAGGTAACTGATGAAGGTTTAAAAATGATTCAATTGTTTGAAAAGTTGAATAAAAAATGTCAGGTGTATCTCGACAAAGAATTAGAAAAAATATTTGGCTAAGTGAAAGTAGGTGCAATTATATTAGCCGGTGGCAAAAGCTCCAGAATGGGTACTGACAAAGGGTTGTTGGAGCTGAATGGAAAACCTATGATTGTTTATCTGATTGAAACGCTGAAAAACATAACTGATGAGATAATCATCATTTCTAACCAAGACGAATATAAAATTTTCGGGTGCAAAGTATATGCTGATTTAATCAAGGATTCCGGCCCGTTAGCAGGAATTTATACCGGACTTAACTATGCAACGTACAATAAAAATATTGTGTTGAGCTGCGATGTTCCTTTTGTGAGTCAACAATTGTTACAATTTATAGTAGCATCAAGCAATGGCTATGATGTAGCCATCGCAAGTAAAAACAATAAAACACACCAAATAATAGGTGTTTATAATAAAAAATGCAGTGCCATTTTTAAAAGAGAATTAGACCAAAATCAACGAAAAGTTAAAATTGCTCTTGAAAAAGTAAATTTGAAGATTGTAGATGCCAACGAATTTGATGATAAAGAATTTACAAACGTAAACACGCCAGCAGAATTTAAAGAAATACAATGACACTTAGTATAAAATATTTTGGAATGATTGCTGAAACCATTGGCAAACAAGAGGAAAAGGTAGAAATTTTTAGCCAACAAATTTCTGTTGCTCTTTTAGTTGAATTATTATTAAAAAAATATCCAAACTTAAATTTGAAGAGTTTTAAAATTGCAGTTAATCAGTCAGTTGCTGAAAACGCTGCATTAATAAATGAAAATGATGAAATAGCTTTATTACCACCTTTTGCCGGAGGATAAATTTCCCTCTTGAGAGGGGAAGATTTTGTTTTTATCCGTTTTTTAACGGATAGATTACAAAATCAGGGGTGTGTCATTTAATTTGAATTGAACATAAAATAGTTATGAATCAAAAATTAACCGATAAAGAAAAATACAGATACAGTCGCCACTTGCTACTTGACAAAGTAGGCGAAGTTGGACAAGAAAAGTTAAAAGCTGCTAAAGTTTTGGTAATTGGAGCTGGAGGTTTGGGCTGTCCTGTGTTGCAATATTTAACTGCTGCTGGGGTTGGTACTATCGGGATAATAGATTTTGATGTGGTAGATGAAACCAATTTGCAACGACAAATTTTATTTACTATTAACGATATTGGTAAAAACAAAGCCATTACTGCAAAAGAAAGATTGGAACAACTCAACCCTTGTGTAAAATTTGAGGTTTATCCTCAAAAACTAACTTCAAAAAACGCATTAGAAATTTTTAAACATTACGATGTAGTTGTGGATGGAACCGACAATTTTTCGACTCGCTATTTGGTAAACGATGCTTGTGTGATTACTCAAAAACCATTGGTTTACGGGGCAATTTATAAATTTGAAGGACAAGTGTCAGTGTTTAATTATCAAGGCGGACCAACTTACCGTTGCCTATTTCCTGAGCCACCAAAAGCAGGTAGTGTTCCAAATTGTTCTGATGTCGGGGTAATTGGTGTTTTGCCCGGATTAATTGGTACACAACAAGCCAACGAAATGCTTAAAATTATTTTAGAAATAGGAATTCCATTATCTGGTAAGTTATTAATATATGATGCATTACAAAGTAGTTCAACAATAATAAAAATAAACCGTTGTGAGGAACAAGTACAAAAAGTGTTGGCTACAAAAAACGATTTTGAAAACAACAATTACGATTTGTTTTGTGGAATAAAGCCGATTCAAGTGAAGGATGAAATATCATCAACCGAATTAAAAAAACTGATGCAACACGAAATACTTCAACTGCTTGATGTTAGAGAAGAATGGGAACAACCAAAAATTGAAAATTATGAGGTGTTGAATATTCCTCTTCAAAAAATACCGTTTAGCTTAGAACAAATCGACAAAACAAAAAAAACGGTGGTTATTTGTCAGCATGGCGTAAGAAGTTTAAAAGCCATCGAATTTTTAAAAAATAATGGTTATACTAATTTGATAAACCTAACAGGTGGCATGGCTGCCTATTAAAAAATATAAAAATGAGTGAAAAGAAAATTAAAAATGTATTTGTTGAAGGACCGATAACTCCTTTAAAAATTGCCGATGCCATATCACATCATCAAGTAAAAACCAACATTGGTGCACACGATATTTTTTTAGGTCAGGTTAGAGCCGATGAAATTGACGGAAAAATAGTTGCGGCTATTGAATATTCGGCTTATGAAGAAATGGCTAATAAAGTGTTTGATGAAATTCGGGAATCGGCGTTTGATAAATATGAATTAACGTGTGCTCACATTTATCACAGTAAAGGAATAGTAAAAACTGGTGAACTTTGTCTGTTTGTTTTTACTTCGTCGAAACACAGAACAATGGCTTTTGATGCTTGTCGATACATTACAGAAGAAATTAAAGCAAAAGCACCCGTTTTTGGTAAAGAAATATTTGAAGACGAAACTCATACTTGGAAAGTTAACAAATAATTCTCAGTCTTCAGTTCTCAGTCAACAAGAAACCAGTAACAACTAAAACATGGTAGATATAACAACAAAAACTTCAACACTAAGAATTGCAACCGCACAAGCCGTTGTAAAAGTGAGCAAACAAGAAACGATAGATGCAATTATAAATAAAACTGTTCCAAAAGGAGATGTTTTCGCCATGAGCAAAGCTGTGGGATTATTGGGAGTAAAACAAACCGCTTTAATTTTAGCCGATTGCCACCCCATGCCCATCGAATATACTGGAATAGACTATGAAATAAATGGTTTGGAAATAACTGTTACGATAACTGTAAAAACCATTTATAAAACTGGTGTTGAGGTAGAAGCCATGCACGGAGCAAGTGTTGTGGCTCTGAATATGTACGATATGTTAAAACCCATCGACAAAGGAATTGAAATTCATCACATTAAGTTGGTTGAGAAAAAAGGCGGAAAATCAGATTTTAAAGATAAGTTCCGTAAAGATTTAAAAGCGGCAGTAATTGTTTGTTCGGATACCATTTCGGCGGGACAAAAAGAAGACAAAGCAGGGAAAGCCATCATAAAAAAATTAGAAGAATGTGGGGTTGGAATTATGGATTACATTATTATTCCTGACGAAGTAAGTATTATACAAGAAAAGGCAAAAGACTATGTTTCGTTAGGAGCCAATTTAATTATTTATACAGGTGGAACAGGATTATCGAATAGGGATGTTACTCCTGAAGCTTTAAAGCCGTTGATTGAACGCGAAATTCCTGGAATAGACGAAGCTATAAGAAGTTACGGGCAGGATCGTACCCCATATTCGATGTTAAGCAGAAGTGTTGCTGGAGTTATTGGAGAAAGTTTAGTATTGGCATTACCGGGATCAACCAATGGTGCTAAAGAAAGTATGGATGCAGTTTTTCCCGCAGTTTTGCACGTTTTTAGGATATTAAAAGGAGCTCAGCACGATTAAACCCGAACCCCAATAACACAAACATCATCTACTTGCTCCAAAGTTCCTTTCCAAGTTTCAAAGGTGTTATTTATGATGAACTTTTGTTCATCCATAGTTTTATCTTGTATCGAAAGAATCAACTCTTTCATTTGTGAAGCTTTAAATTTTTTGCCTTTATCTCCACCAAATTGGTCGTGAAAACCATCAGTAAAAATGTAAATGCTATCGTTGGGTTGTAACTCAATGTTATGAGTAGTAAAAGGGGTTAAATTGGCATATTTTCCAATAGGTTGTTTGTCGGCTTTGGTTTCGAGCAGTTCGCCATTTCTTATTATCCATAGCGGATTATTAGCACCTGCATATTGCAGTTGGTTTTCAGAAAGAGAACAAATAGCAATGTCCATTCCGTCTTTTACCTCTTCATCGCTTTTTTCAAATTCTTCAATTACTATCTCACGTGTTTTATTTAAAATTTCTGCAGGGTCGGTTAAACCATGTTCACGTACCGAACGATTTAACCCGTTATTACAAACCACACTAACCATTGCTCCAGGTACACCATGTCCGGTACAATCGGCAGCAGCAAAAAGTATTTTGCCATTTTTATGTTCCATCCAGTAAAAATCACCGGCAACAATGTCTTTGGGTTTATATAAAATAAAGGATTGTGGCAAGTATTCTTTAACTAATTTTGTTGGAGGTAAAATAGCACTTTGTATTCGTTTGGCGTATCTGATACTATCAGTAATTTCTTTGTTTTTTTCTTCTAATAAATTATGAGAAGATTCTACCACAGCTTTTTGTTCCTCAATGATGTACTTTTGTTTCTGTGTTACTTTAAATCGGTTGTACATGAAACCAGCAAAAAGAAGCATCAACAATAATCCACCATATAATCCAAATTGTTGGTTTCGTTTTGCCTTTAATTCAGCTTTTTGTTTTGCTATTTCAACCTCTTTTATTTCTTTTTCTTTAGCAAAAGCGATACTGTCGGTGGCAGATTTTTTATCGTATTCGTATTGTATATTTTGTTTAAGGGCAGCTTTTTTGTTGTCTTCGTTTACAAGACTATCTCTTAATTTATAAAAGACTGTAAATAACTCATAGGCTTTTTCGTAATTTTTTTCTTTAGCATAAGTTTTTTGAAGTAATAGGGCAGCTTGTAATATATTGTTGGTTATGTTGGTTTTTTTTGCAAGTTCAAAACTTCGTAAACCAAATTGCTTTGCTTTTTGAAGGTTACCTAATTCATACCAAACAAACCCAATACCGGTTAATGTTGGAGGAATCCCAAATACATCACGCTGTTTCTCTTTAATTACTATACTTAGTTGGTAATATTTTAATGCAGAATCAAGTTTACCAGTTTCCTTAAAAGCTAAGGCAATATTGTGATATGAATTAGCAATACCTTTTTGGTCTTGGATTTCTTGCCGGATTTTTAAACTTTTAAAGTTATAATCAAATGATTTTTCAAAATCTTTCTTTAATGAGTATGCCAATGCCATATTGTTAAACGCTATTGCTTTTAAAAATGAGTCGTTTAGTTCTTCTGCGTTTTTTAATGCTTTTTGGTAGTACTCTAATGCTTTATCAACTTCACCTTGACCTTCGTACAACGAACCAATGTTTAAATAGGATGATGCAGCTCCTTTTTTATCACCAATTTCATCCTTAATTTTTAAACTCCTATCGTAGCATTCAATTGCTTTTTTTAGATTTCCTAAAAGTTTATAGGCATATCCAACGTTGTTTAATGTGGAAGCTAATCCTTTTTTGTCGTCTATTTCTTCTTTAATTTTTAAACTTTTTTCGAAATATTCAAGTTGTTTCTGCATGTCGCCATAGTTACCGTAAACATATCCTATATTGTTGATGGCAGCCGATTGGGTTATTTTAAACGACTTAATTTCTTTTTTACTAAGTTTTTTATTTTTTAGGTTTTTTTCGCAGATATTTATTGCTTTAGTACAAAGCGGTATAAGGGTATCCACATGATAAATATACATGGCTTCAGACATTGATACCAACGAAGCTGCAATTGTTGTGTCGTATTTGGAGGTTTTAACTTCGTGGTATAACGAGTCTATAATCTTTTGCTGGTCTGCTGTTAACTGGGCAAAAGAAAAATTAAAAAATGAAACAAAGAAGACTAAAGCAATACATTTCTTCATTTTTTAAAAGTATAAAAAAAATTGAAAGATGTATTACTCATAGATATTAATTTAATACCACCATTTTTTTACTTGTTGTTTTTTTGTTTTCACTTTCTATAAAATAGTAATAAACTCCTTGAGCCCATCCAAGTGTTGAAATATCAATTTTATTATTATTTGGATAAACGGTTGTTCTATAAATTTCTTGTCCCACAGTATTGGTCACAACAAAATTTGCAGCATGGCTATTTTTAGGTAACAGATAATTTATTGTTGCCCTATTTTTTGTAGGATTCGGATAACTTTCTCCAAGAAAAGCTCCATTTTCTGTTAAGTTTTCTATTCCAGTTGAACCATAAACCACATTGATTTGAAAGTCATCAAAATAGAAACCGTCTTCGGTTACTCCTCCATCAGAAACTATTTGAAAGCGAATTTTAATGTTTTGTCCTAAATATTGACTCAAATCAATTTCTTCGAGTACCCAACTGCTTTGGAATCCATCATAAAGAGGTTTATTAAAATCTTGATCGGCACTACCTGCATGTGTGTACTTTCCACATTGAGGTTCCCATGTAGCACCATTGTCGGTAGAAACCTCTACCTGAACATAATCCCAACCTGCTTCAATTGCCCATTTTGCATAAAACGATAGGTTTGCAGAAATAACATTGGTTAAGTCTATAGGATTTGAGAGCGTTATGGTTTTATTAACACCATCACTATAGTTTCCGGTAGGTGAATCAGTAATTGAGCTTGAAGGAGAATAAAAGGTGGAGTTGGTTGTACCCCAAGTTTGTGAAACTACCCAATTGGTTAAATTGTTTGCGTTGTCAGAAAAAATGGTTTGTTGAGTTCCAAAGGTCTTTGTAATGGTGTCATTTATGGTAAATAATCCATTGTCAACCGTAATCACGTAAGTAATTAAATCGCCAGAAACAATTGATGGGCTTAGAGAATAACTAATGGAATCGGTAATGGTTTGGATTAAACTCATTCCCAAATAAGTATTTGAACTTCCTAAACTTAAAATATTTGCTGAAACCGGAGATATTGAAACCGTGAAATCACCTGAACCATTTAATCCTAAACGTTGAATATCATAATATAAAAATCCATTTTGATTTTGCATCATTAATGGTTGTAAGTCAGTAGCTTTAGCATAATTATTAACCAAGTGTGCTGCTGTTAAATCAAGGTGCATCATGCCTTGGCATAAAGGGTCGATATCTGCTTCTATGGGCCAAAAACCTTGAGCACCGGAACCTATTTCCGGGGTAAATGAGTAAATTTTGTTGTGATTCAGCGTTTCACCATACATCCAGTCGTCAGAGCCACCAGAGGTTTCGTATAATGCCCAACCCGGTTGATTTGCAAAATTGTTTTCAGCCACCATTTCTTCGGAAATAGCATAAAATGTAGCATCATCTGGGCAGTAAAGTCCCGTTTGAAACCCAAAAGGATACAACAATAAATTACTATAAGAATGGAAATTTAAAGCTAACTTAAAATCGTGCTGTTCTACAAACCATCTCATGGCATTGTTTTCCGGCTCAGAAAAAGCATAAGGACCGCAATGTACATCACTGTTGGTATTTGTTGAAATACCCACTGTTCCCCATGTAGCACCTAATGTGCTATCGGTATAATCGTAATTTCTGTTGTTATCTACACCAAAATTTCCATCTCCATGTACTCTTCTGTTTTTACGCCACATACCTCCACCATTAGGGCTGGTAGATTCGTTGTACAAAAATCCATCAGGATTTACAAAAGGCACAAAATACAATTCAGTATTGTCAATGATAGCTTGAACTTGAGGATTGGTAGCATAATTTTCCAATAAATACCACATGTAATAAATCATTTGGTGAATAGAAATGGCTTCTCTGGCATGGTGAACTGCATCGTACAAAATCTCAGGTTCACTTTCATTGATATTTGCGTTATCCGACATTCTTACCCAAAACAAATTTCTTCCTTCATGTGTGGTAAACGTATCAATTGGAACTCTTGTTGTTATTAGGTTTGGATACAATAACGCCATACTGTCGATTTCTCGCATCACTTCAACATAGTTTAAAAATCCTCCCATAGAACCGTGATTATAATTGGTAGGGTTGGTATAGGCAGGAGTGCCACTACCAGAATTAGAACAAGTAGTATTTTTAAAAGTAGGGGTTTTGGTATTTTGGTTTCTCTCAATATAATATTGTTGAACATCTTCAATAATAATTTCAACGGTTGCACCAAGATTTTGAGCAATGCTAATTTCTGTTGCAGAAAAATCACTTTCAAAAAACACTCCTTTTTTGTGTTTTCCATGATCCATAGCAATTCCACTTTGCACTAATTTTTGAAATTCTTCAGCAGAATTATAATAAATTCTAGCTTTGCTGTAAACTTCGGATTGTTGTGCAGTTAAAATGGCTGAGATAAAAATTAGTGTAAATAGTAATGTTGATTTCATAATTTTAAGATTTATTCCCAATAAACTTGATTAATTTCTGTAATGTATTCCAATTGAGATAATTTGCATAATATTTTTTTGATGTCTTTGTTGTAGCTGTTTCCAGTAAGTAAAATAGCATTATCAGCACATTTTGTTCGCCCTTTTCCTTTTATAGGTTTAATGCTGGAATCAATTTCATTTATTATTGTATTTAATATTTCAGGCTTATTAGGTACGCAAAATTCATAATCTAAAGCAACTTTATTGTTTTCATCACCTGTTAAACCATTTTT
Organism: Bacteroidota bacterium; assembly: GCA_016183805.1. GTDB lineage: Bacteria > Bacteroidota > Bacteroidia > Flavobacteriales_E > Vicingaceae > Vicingus. The sequence goes on along the minus strand of JACPDX010000065.1, from coordinate 30,806 downwards.
ATCAAAAACCGACAACTTAAATTTTATTTTGTCGAGATTACAGTTTTCTATGTTTTCGCTTACACTTTTGTTTTTTGAAGAAGTGCATGAGAATACAATGTTCAAAAGGATGATTAATCCAAAGAAATAATTTGTTTTAAGTATTGTTTTCATATCAACCTCACCAAATGTAATCAAACTCTGTGTAGAAAAATGTAGTAATTCTATTATTTAACAAGAATAAAAAATACTGTGATTGTTTAAGAATGCAATGTTGAGAGTAAAAATTTGTTTATTTTTTAAAGATAAAATAAACGGCAAGAATTAAAAAACAAAAACCAATAATATGATTGGTTGTCAGTTTAGAGTTGAATACAATTACTGAAAAAGCAGAAAAAACCACCAATGTAATCACCTCTTGAATAACTTTTAATTGCACTAAACTAAAAGGACCACTATTGCCTTCGAAGCCAATTTTATTTGCCGGAACCTGAAACATGTATTCAACCAACGCAAAACTCCAGCTGATTAAAATTACCCACAATAAATTCCATTTGTTAAACCATTTTAAATGACCGTACCAAGCAATGGTCATAAAAATGTTTGAAACAATGAGCATCGAAACAGTAGCAAAAATTTTCATGAGTATATTGAAGATTTTTTATAAATACACACCCCTAACCCTCCCGAGAAGTCGGGACAGGCTTCTCAAGAGGGGAAAGTTAATAGATTATTTTTTTCTCATAAAAATTTGAATGGGAACCCCAGAATATCGGTAGTTCTCACGTATTTTATTTTCTAAAAATCGTTTGTATGGCTCTTTAACATATTGTGGTAAATTGCAATAAAACACAAAAGTAGGAGCAAGGGTAGGAAGCATACTTACAAACTTTATTTTGATGTATTTTCCTTTAATTGCCGGTGGTGGATATTTTAAAATAATAGGGAGCATTAAATCGTTAAGCTTTGAAGTTACTACTTTTCTAGTCCTATTTTCGTAAACTTTTACTACTTCTTCAAGAGCTTTAATTACACGCTGTTTTTTGGTTACCGATGTAAAAACAATTGGAATATCATTAAATGGTGCAAGTCGGTGTCGAATGGCTTCTTCGTATTCTTTAGCGGTGTTGCTTTCTTTTTCTACGATGTCCCATTTGTTTACCACAATTACAACCCCTTTTTTGTTCTTTACAATAAGGTTTAAGATGTTTAAATCCTGAGCCATAATACCTTCGCTGGCTTCAATCATTAACAAACAGATGTCTGAGTTTTCAATAGCTCTTATGGAACGCATTACGGAGTAAAACTCTAAATCTTCTTCTACTTTACCTCTTTTTCTTAAACCGGCGGTATCTATTAATTTCATGTCGAAACCAAAAGCACTAAATCGGGTAGAAATAGCATCTCTAGTTGTCCCTGCAATGCTGGTAACAATATTTCTTTCATTGCCTAATAGTGCATTGGTTAACGATGATTTTCCAACATTTGGACGACCCACTATGGCTAATTTTAATAAACCATCATCATCTATTTCCTCAGGTTTTTCTTCTAAATTTTTTACGATTTCATCCAACAATTCACCTGTTCCGCTTCCGCTAACCGACGACACATTAAAAATATCATCAGAAATACCCATTCCATAAAATACACTTGAATCGGGTATTCTATTGTTATTATCTACTTTGTTAGAAACTAAAATAATTTTTTTCTTACTTCTTCTAAGCACATTGGCAACCTGTTCATCTAAGTCAGTTAATCCGCTGGTTACATCGACAACAAAAACCAATAAATCGGATTCTTCAATTGCAATGATAACTTGTTTTCTTATTTCTTCTTCAAAAATATCACCCGAACCTTTTACGTAACCTCCAGTATCAATAAGGGTAAATTCTTTACCTGCCCACTCTACTTTTCCGTAATGTCTATCACGGGTTACACCACTGGCTTCATCAACAATGGCTTGTCTGCTTTCGGTTAATCTGTTAAATAGGGTAGATTTTCCAACGTTTGGACGTCCTACTATTGCTACAATGTTGCTCATTTTTTGATAAGGGAATTTATTTAAGGCAACAAAATTAAGGATTTTTTAGTTGCTAGTTTCTTGTTACCAGTTTCTTGTTGACTGATAACTGAAGACTGATAACTGTGAACTGACGACTGAGAACTAACTACTGGTTATATCCAAATCGTTTCAATTGATTGTCGTTGTCTCTCCAGTCTTTGCTCACTTTTACATACAAGTCAAGAAATACTTTGTTTTGGACAAATGTTTCGATGTCTTTTCGGGCTTCGGTTCCAATTTTTTTCAATTCTTTTCCTTGATGCCCAATGATGATTTACAATTTTTTCTTTTTTTTTGTACTCTTCAACTTCCACTTCGCAAGAGTAGGGAATTTCCTTTTGGTAATTCATCAAGATTTTTTCACGAATAATTTCAGCAACAAAAAACTTTTCTGGTTTGTCCGTTAAAGCATCTTTATCGTAATAAGGTTCACCTTCAGGCAATAACTCTTTGACACGTTCAAATATATTATCGATATTAAAATTATGTAGAGCAGAAAGAGGATAGATTTCAGCTTTAGGTATTTCCTTTTTCCAAAAGGCAACTTTTTCTTCTAAAAATAGTTGGTCAACTTCATCAATCTTATTGATTAACAATAGTATAGGTGTATCAGTTTTTTTAAGACTGTTTAAAATATCGGCATCTCTAAAACGATTTTCTTTTACCTCCACCATAAATAAAATCACATCGGCATCCGAAAGTGCAGATTTTACAAAAGTCATCATGCTTTCGTGCATTTTATAGGCAGGTTCTAAAACTCCGGGAGTGTCAGAAAATACAATTTGGTGGTTTTCGTCGTTCACAATACCTAAAATTCGATGACGAGTAGTTTGTGCTTTAGAAGTAATAATAGACAACCGTTCGCCCACTAAAACGTTCATAAGGGTTGATTTACCTACGTTTGGATTGCCAATAATGTTTACAAAGCCTGATTTATGCATTATTTATGGGAATAAATTTGATTACAAAGAAACTAAATATTATATTTGCAGCCCAATAAAAGAAAGTATACTTCTTAAAATATATCGCGGGGTAGAGCAGTTGGTAGCTCATCGGGCTCATATCCGTCAGCTGACGGACGTCCGTTGGAGAATGAAGAATGAAAGAAAAGGGATTAGCGGTAATCCTCAAAATATATCGCGGGGTAGAGCAGTTGGTAGCTCATCGGGCTCATAACCCGAAGGTCGTCCGTTCGAGTCGGGCCCCCGCTACTAGAAGCCTTAGAGAAATCTGAGGCTTTTTTGTTTTTAAAAAATGTATAAAGTTTACGTTTTATATTCAAAAGAATTCAATAAAATCTATATTGGCTATACCTCCGATTTAGAAGATAGATTCCTTTCTCACAATGAAAAAGCAACCAAAGGTTTTACTGTAAAATATAGACCATGGGAGATTGCTTTTTTTGAAGAATTTGAGACTAAACCAAATGCTATGAAACGAGAAAAGGAATTAAAAACAAGCAGAGGTCGAACATTTGTTTGGGATTATTTAAAATCAAAAGGGCTCATCCGCCAGTAGTCGGACAAGTATCCGTCAGCTGACGGACGTCCATTTGTGTCGGACCCCCGCTACTAGAGAAAAGCTTCAGAGAAATCTGGAGCTTTTTTATTGCTTTTTATTTAAGTTCTGCTCCCAAAGCCAAGCGGAATTCATCATTTCATCAATGTCATATTTTGGAGTCCAACCTAACATTTTTTTAGCTAAATCGTTATTGGCATAGATGGCAGCAACATCACCGTCTCTTCTATTCCCTATAAAATAATTGAGTTTTTGATTGCTTACTTTTTCGAATGCATGGATAGCTTCTAATACGCTAACCCCAACACCGGTACCTAAATTAATAATGCTATGTTTCGGGAAATTTTTATCAGAAATTAATTTTTGTAAAGCTTGTACATGAGCAGCTGCAATATCGCATACATGCACATAATCTCGAATACAAGTACCATCGTTGGTAGCGTAATCTCCACCAAAAACGGTTAATTGTTCTAATTTTCCTATAGCAGTTTGGGTGATGTAAGGCACTAAGTTGTTTGGTCGGGCAATAGGAACTTCGCCATTTAATCCACTTTTGTGAGCACCAACGGGATTAAAATAGCGTAATGAAATAGCTTTTAACGTAGGATTTATCTTAATGAAATCGTCCACTATTTTTTCGCCAATTTGTTTGGTGTAAGCATACGGCGATTCGGGCGTATTTAATGGAGTATTTTCAGTAACAGGTAATTCGTCGAGATTACCATAAACCGAACAAGAAGAGGAGAAAATAAGGTTTGGAATGTTATATTTTGCTTGGCATTTTAAGATGTTAATCAATGAGTTGAGGTTGTTGTGGTAATACAATAAGGGTTTTTCAACCGATTCTGGAACTGATTTAAAAGCCGCAAAGTGAATGATTCCGATGATGTCTTTATTTTCATAAAAAACCTTTTCTGTAAGTGATAAATTGGTTAAATCGATGTTATAATAGTTGATTTTTTTTCCAGTAATTTTTTCGATTCGTCGATAGGTTTTTTCAGATGAATTAGAATAATTATCAACAGCAATAACTTCCCAATTGGTGTTTTCTAAAATTTCTATAATGGTGTGTGAGCCTATGTAACCTGCTCCGCCTGTAATGAGTATTTTCATTTAATTTACTTTGAGTTCGAAAATACAAGTTAAAATTAATTAACCATAAATTTTTTCCGAATAATTTCGTCTTGATTTTTTATTTCAATCACATAAACACCTTGAGCATAGATGCTCATTAAAAAATTTAATCGATTAATTCCTTTTGATGATTGACCTTTATAAAGAGTTGAGACTAATTTTCCTACATTGTTAAACAAATTAATTTCCAATTCACTTTGTTGAGGAGAAATGAATTCTAAAAATAAATTTTTTGAAGTTGGATTTGGGTATAAATTAATCAACTCAAACTTGTTTAATGCCCTGCAGAATTCATTGTTTGATAAATCAGCATCAATTCCATGATTAATGTTTGTTGCATTAACACAGATTAAACTGGGGATTTCGCCGTTTGGCATTTCTATCATTGAAGAGAAGGTATAAATATTTTGCATGTTTGGAGCTAAACTTCCACTCCACGATTCTAAAATAGTTCCGGTACTTGAGTTTTGTAAAAGTAAATCCATATTTTGAATAATTACCCTACCTTCGTTGGCAAACTGAACACTTATTTTCATGAAATTAGAATTAGGCATAAATTCATAAAAAATATTTTTAACAGCCAAGTCAATAATAGGTTCAATAATTTGTATTGCTTTTGAAATACTGTCAACACACCCATAAAGACTTGTAGTAAATAAAGTAACATTAAAAATACCTGAATCTTGAAAAGTATAGGTTGGAGAAATGGCTATGGAAGAGTTACCATTACCAAAATCCCAAAGGTATGAGTTACCTCCGTATGTTTGATTATTGAAATTAACTTGCAATGGAGGTAGCCCAATTTCCGGAGAAAAATTAAAATTAGCAATAGGTAAAGGATAAACGCCAATTGTTTTTGTTATAGAATCTATACAGCCATAATTATTTGTAACCTTGAGTTTTAATTGAAATAAACCTGAATCTCCAAAGTTGAAATTAATCATCGGGTTTTGATTGGTAGATTGGAAAGAAAGACTTGAAATGTCCCATAACCAATTGGTCAAAATACCTGCATTTGTTAAGCTGCTATCAAATAATTGATTATTGGAAAGCACACAATAATCATCGGCAACAAAATTAGCAATTGGAGTATCGTAAATACCGACGGATTTTATTAAAGTATCCCAGCATCCATTGGTAGCTTTTATGGCTAATATAACATTATAACTACCTGAGTTTGCATAAACGTGAGAAGGGTTTAACAAAGCACTTGAATTTGCGTCGCCAAAATCCCAATTGGTCATTGAAATAGTTCCTGTCGATAAATTCGTAAACTTGGTTTGGTTGGTCAAACAACTGTCTTGAAACATAAAATTAGCAATTGGAGATGGTTTTACATTTATCAAATTTACAACGGTATCACTACATCCAAATTCAGTAGAAACAATTAATTGAACCGAATAATTTCCAGCAATAACATAATCATAACTTCCATTTTGAAGAGATGAAGTATCAGAAATTGAAGTAGTACCAAAATCCCAAAGCCAGTTGTTAATAATTCCGTCAGTAGAAAAAGAATTTTCCGTAAAAAATGAATTTTGTGAAGAACACATTAAACTATTTGTCGGGAAAAACCCTGCTGTTGGTTTTTTGTGTACTTGTATTTGTTGAGTAATGGAATTGCTACATCCTGAGTCTGTTTGTATTTGTAGCGTAACATTGTAATTTCCTGTTGCTAAATAGTTGTAGGTAGGATTTTGTAAATTACTGGTATCACCTGTTCCAAAAGTCCAAAACGAGCTGATAATATTACTGCCATCAGTAGCAAAAGAAGTGTTATTAAATAAAGTCGGCGAATTATTACACGCATTTACGGAATTGAATAAAACAGTTGGAGCAATACCATTTAATGCTATTTGTACAGTATCGTTGGCTACACAACCATTGTTGTTTTCTACTTGTACCCAATACATTCCTGCGGTATCAATGGTTATTTGGGCAGTGGTGTCGTTGGTATTCCATAAATAACTTATTGCTCCAAATCCTGTTTCTAAACCAATGTTTTCTCCTTGGCATACTGTTTTATCCATACCTAAAGTGGTTTGTGTGGGAAAAGAATCAAGCGTGATAATAATAGTATCTGAATACCGAAAACAACCTAATGAATCGGTAACTTTTACCCAATAATCTCCAGATTGGGTAATATTTAATAAAGAATCGGTAGAAGCATTACTCCATTCAAAGTTAAAAATAGAGTCGCTTAGATTAATGTTCCAAAGTAATGAATTTCCTTGGCAGATGGTGTCGTTGGTCAATTGGTTAATTGTTGGGAATTGAACATAAACAGAATCTGTTGATTGAAAACCAAAAATATCGGTTACAGTTACAGAGTACCAACCTGTCTCTGTTACAATCAAAGAATCGGAATTACTACTATCTTGCCACTGATAATTTGTAAACCTTTTTCCTGCATATAAAACCGTGTCACAAAAATTTGAAGTAAAGATATTTGCTCCTAAGTTTGCAGGGGGTGCGTATTTGTAGCGAAGGTAATTATTTACACTGTCGGTTTCTGCTGCTGTTATATTTCCATTAAAACCAATAATTTCATAAATCCTGCCTTCAAAAGGTTTAAATGTTGATGCTCCAATGCGTTTAATTTTAATATCATAAATAGTTCCAGTTCCTGCCAATGACATTGGTACTGAATTCTTATAAAAATCTAATGCTGTAGTTTGATGAGAAATATTATAAAAATTATCACCTGATTTGAAGGGCGAATACACTCTCTGCCCTCCTCTCCATAGTGCTATTTGTTCAGGGTAGAAATAATAGATTAGTCCATCATCATGTATAACATCTGAAAAAAGACTTCCAGTAACCCCTACAGAATCTAAATCTACCAAAAAAAACAAATTAAATGGGTTTTCTAATGAATCATCTAATAATAAATAATCATTAACTCCATCAAATTGCAATGGATTGTAACCATTTAAATCAACATTAGATAATTCTGGGCTAAAATTAGTATCTATTTGACTTGCGTTATTTAAACTCCCCGATTGATCCGCCCACCCAGTAATTTTATTGACAGAAAAACTAAACCCTTCGTTAGGTTTAAGCCACAAACCTAAATTAGAAATACTATTTGGCTCAAACACATTAAACTTAAAACTACTGCTCTCATCAATGCCTCCTCCAATTAAATTAGTTTTAATCCTCCAATAATAAGTACCTTTTGATATGCCAACAACAGTGTCAGTATTTATTGTTAATACTCCAGAATAATAAACGGTGTCTGTAAATGTATTTGTTGAGGAAATAAAAAGTTCAAAACTAATTCCATCTATAACTTTATCCCATATAAATATTGTAGTATCTTTACTTATCCAATAATCATTTTTTGGATAAACATGAATGTCTCCCTGTGAAAAGGCAAAATATTCGCTCAACAAAAAAAGTATTATTAGACTTATTTTTTTTTGCATTTATCTATTTGATAGTTTGTTATCAAGTATGAATATACGAAAATAATCATATTATTAATTTAATTTGCAGTAACGTAAAGATTAAAAAAGTAACTACTCTCAGTTTTGGGCAAGATATTAATATAATTATCAATTTTTTATTTTAACCCCACATGGCAATAGTTTTAAGCTACTAAAATTATGGTAGTTGGGGTCATTAGAAATAATTTCCTAAGGGGTGTTTTCTAGAATTTCTATAATAGTATGTGAGCTAATATAACTAGCTTCTCCTGTAATGAGTATTTTCATTTCTTAGATTTTAATAAGTAATCTACAATTTTTTCTGATGCTTTTCCGCCACCGTAAAGGTTTTTATTGCAAGTAAAAGGTGTTTTTAATTTATTTAATGCTAATGATACAATCTTTTTAGTATCAGCTCCAGCAAGGAAGTTCACATCATTTTCTACTAATTCTACCCATTCGGTTTCATCCCGTAAGGTGATGCAGAATTTTTTTAACATAAAAGCTTCTTTTTGTAAGCCTCCACTATCAGTTAATACCAATTGGGCATTTTTTGTTAGGTTTAGCATGTCTAAATAACCCACAGGGTCTATTATTTTTGCATTTAATTTTATGTTGTTTTTTGAAATAATGGCGTTGGTTCTTGGATGTAAAGGAAGAACAACTTGAATGGTTGAACTGATTTCGTTGATTGCATTAATGATTTGATTTAATCTAGCTAAATCATCGGTGTTTTCTTGTCGGTGAATGGTGCATAAAACATACGCTTTCAAATTGTTTTCGAATAAAATTTTAGATTGTTGACTTGCTTTTTCACTATAAAAACGAACAGCATCTTCCATTACATCACCAACCACCTCAATTTTACAATCGAAGTTTGCAAATCCCTCCTCTATTAAATTTTTTTGTGCTTGAAGAGTGGGGCAGAACAAATAGTCAGAAATTCTATCGGTTAATATTCGATTTATTTCTTCGGGCATATTCATGTTAAAACTTCTTAATCCAGCTTCAACATGTATTAGTTTTATGTGCTTTTTTTTTGCTGTTATTGCTCCAGCTAATGTTGAATTGGTATCTCCATAAACCAACATATAGTCAGGATTTTCACTTTCAATAATGACTTCAATTTTTTCCATCATTCTTCCAGTCATTGCTCCATGATTAAGTGAGTTGATGTCTAAAAAATAATCAGGTTTTGGAATTTCCATTTCCTCAAAAAAAATGTCAGACATATTTTTGTCAAAATGTTGACCAGTATGAACAATCACTTCCTTTATCTCAGCATAATTTCTAAATACTCTACTTAAAGCGGCAGCTTTTATAAATTGTGGCCGGGCACCAAGTATGGTTAGAATTTTCATTGGTTTCATAAAATGATATGTAAAGGTATAAATTAATAAGAGAAGTTTAAATTTATGTAATATTGCTTTTATGATTCAATATTCATTTTATAGTAAGATGTTAATTACCAATGAAGATAATTTATTTCCCATAATATACTCCTACTTAATAAGAACAAAAGTATTGTCAGTTGTTTTTGTTTATCAAATATTACCTTTAAAATTTACTAAATGAGATTAAGTTAATGTGTGGAATTGCCGGAATAATACATTTTAATCAAACACCTGTTCAATTATCCGAACTAAAACAGATGACAGATGTTTTAGCACATCGAGGTCCAGATGGTGAAGGACATTGGATAAACCCTGCAAAAAATGTAGGGTTAGGGCATAGGAGATTAGCCATTATTGATTTGTCGGATGCCGGTAAACAACCCATGTTTTATGCTGAAAATCGCTATACAATAACCTACAACGGAGAAATTTACAATTACTTAGAAATTAGAAAAGAATTACAAGGCAAAGGATATACTTTTAAATCAAACACCGATACCGAAGTAATTTTAGCTGCTTACCATTATTGGGGAAAAGACTGTTTACATCAGTTTGAAGGTATGTTTGCATTTGCTTTATGGGATGAAAAAGAACAAGAACTTTTTTGTGCCCGAGACCGATTTGGCGAAAAACCTTTTTATTACTTCAAAGACAATGAAAAATTTGTTTTTGCATCAGAGATGAAAGCCATTTTTTCTTTGAAAATTAAAAAAGAAATTAACAGAAAAAAAACTTACGAATACCTATTGTTTCTTACCGTCGAAAACCCTTATTCACACTCAGAAACTTTTTTTAATAACATACTCCAACTCGAACCTTCTACCAGTATGGTGTTAAATAAAAATGGTGAAATCAAAAAACAAAAATATTGGGATTTAGCAACAACTACAACATTTACTGGCTCCGAACAACAAGCCGTGGAAACATTTAAAAATTTATTTCGAGAGTCCGTTCAAACACGTTTGAGAAGCGATGTTTCTGTTGGGAGTAGTTTGTCGGGTGGATTAGACTCCTCCTCCATTGTTTGTGTTATGAATGAATTAATTGATAAGAATAATGAACAGCATATTTTTTCAGCACGCTTTCCCGGATTTAAAAAAGATGAAGGAAAACATATTGCTGAGGTTGTCAATTTTTGTAACCATGCTAGAATTATACAACACGAAGTTTTTCCAACAGAAGACTCCATGTTGAAGAATCTCAGAAAAATCATGTATCATCAAGGGCAGCCATTTGTTAGCGCAAGTATTGCAGCTCAATTTGAGGTTATGAAATTGGCTTCTGATACCAATGTAAAAGTACTGTTAGATGGGCAAGGAGCAGATGAATTATTAGCAGGGTATTCTTCATCTTTTGATGCGTATTTAAGACAGTTATATAAAAGTAATCCCATTAAGTACTTTAGCGAAAAAAAACAAATAAACCAAATAACGCAAAATCATTTTTCTGTCAAAGGTGTAGAAGGATTGTTATTGACTTTTTTTTATACTCAATACAAAAAGTTTGGAAATAAAAGAAGACAAAAAATTAATAGTAGTGATGAATTTTTTCTTGGAATGAATACTGAATTAGTTGAAGAGTATAGATCATCTCCTAATCCCGTTTATGCCCCGCCTGACTTAAAAAGTCATTTAAAGTTTATGTTAGTAGATCGAGGGTTAAATGAATTGCTAAGGTATGCCGATAGGAATTCAATGGCTCATTCAGTTGAAGTAAGATTGCCCTTTTTAAATCATAAATTGGTGGAATTTGTTTTTTCTTTACCAGAACATTATTTTATTCGGAACGGTTGGACAAAATATTTGTTAAGAATTGGAATGGAAGGTGTTTTACCTACCAGTATTCAATGGAGAAAAGATAAAATTGGTTATGAGCCGCCCCAAGCAAAATGGATGAAAAATAAGCAACTTGTTGAAATGTCGAGAAATGCTCAACAACAATTAATCAACGATAAAATATTATCCAACAAAAAAAATATAGATGTAACCTGGCAACATTTAATGTTAGGAATGCTTTATGAGTAAAAATGATTAACCAATGTGTGGAATTGCCGGAATAATACATTTTAATCAAAGACCTGTTCAATTCTTGGAATTGAAACAGATGACAGATGTTTTAGTACATCGAGGTCCGGACGGAGAAGGTCATTGGATAAATGCTACTAAGAATGTTGGGTTAGGACATAGAAGGTTGTCAATTATTGATTTGTCAGATGCAGGCAAACAACCCATGTTTTATGCTGAAAACCGATATACGATAACCTATAATGGAGAAATCTATAATTATTTAGAAATTAGAAAGGAATTACAAGGAAAGGGATATACCTTTAAATCAAATACCGATACAGAAGTAATTTTAGCTGCTTATGATTATTGGGGGAAAGATTGTTTACATCAGTTTGAAGGTATGTTTGCGTTTGCTTTATGGGATGAAAAAGAACAAGAACTTTTTTGTGCTAGAGATCGATTTGGTGAAAAACCTTTTTACTATTATCACAACGAAGGCATATTCGTGTTTGCAAGCGAAATGAAATCAATTTTATCAAACAAAATAGTATCTTCATCAATAAATTACCAACAATTAGTTTACTATTTAGCATACTCTCATACAAATCCAAAAAAAAGAGAAGATACATTTTATGAAAAAATAAAATTGCTTCCTCCTTCTCATTTTTTAATTTTTCGGAATCATGAGTTAAAAAAAGAAAAATACTGGAATTATTCCTCCAAAAAAGACCAGGTAAAAACTAATGAAGAATACCGTGAGTTGTTAAGTGAAAAACTAACAAATGCTTTAAAATTTACATTAAGATCTGATGTGCCGGTTGGAGCATGCCTTTCTGGAGGCATTGATTCATCTATATTGACTTTGCTATTACAAAATGAATTTAAAACTGTACCTACCTTATCAACCTTTTCTGCAAGGTATAAAAATTTTAGCCAAGATGAGGGAAGGTTTATAGAAAAAGTAGTAGACAAAATTTCATTTAATTCCAACCATGTTTGGATAGAAAGTACTGATTTTGAAAAAGACATAATTAATTTTTTTAAACATCAGGAAGAACCTGTATATTCCTCAAGCTATTTTGCCGAATGGAAAGTATGTGAATTGGCTAAACAATCTGGATATAAGGTTATATTGGATGGTCAAGGGGCAGATGAAATTTTTGGAGGTTACAATTCAACCTATAAAACTTACTATTCAGAATTACTTAAACAATTATCTTTTAAGAAATTTTGTAAAGAAAAAAAGGCTTATCAAAAACTATATGGAAAGAACTATCAATATGAACTTTTCGATTTTCTGAGAGCCATTTTTCCTTCGTTATTTTCAGAATTATCAAAATTCAAAAACCATCTTTATCCCAACAGTAATCATTCAGACATTCCAAAAGAAATCAGAAAAACCTTTTTAAATACAACCGCAAATCCCTTCGTGTCATTTGATAGCGTGAATAATTTTCTACAATATTTAACTTTTGATCATGGACTAGAACAAATGTTAATAAGAGGAGATAGGAATGCTATGGCACATCATGTTGAAGTAAGACATCCTTTTTTAAACACATCATTGGTAGAATATGCTCTTGACTTACCTTCTAATTTAAAAATAAATGAAGGATGGACGAAATTTATTTTGAGAGACACCTATAAAAACTTATTGCCTTCTGAAATTGGTTGGAGAAAGGATAAAACAGGATATGTGACTCCACAGGAAAAATGGCTGGAATCACCAACTATGAAAAAGATGATTCTTGAATCCATTGATATTTTACAAAAGGAATATCTTATAGAAAAACCTGATAAGAATAAAAATTGGGAATATCTGATGAGTGCTCTATTCATTCTTAACGCTAAAAATAAACTTTAATGCTTTCTATAAAGGAAAAAGTTGCCATTGTATTTTATAGTAAACTATTTAGCGTTGGTCTAGGAATAGTACTACTTCCCTATCTATCGAGATCATTATCAGTAGAAGATTATGGTACTTATGGACAGGTAATTCTTATTGTTGAAACCATTAAATCCATTCTGACATTGGGATTTAGCCAGATACTTTATAGATTTTTTAATGATTCTATTACAAACAATAAAATAATTTTTTCAAATGCCATATTTGTTATTTTCATAGTCGGTTTTATAGGTTGTATTTCCCTCCTTCTCTCGTCTTACCAAATTTCTCAACTATTTAACAATCCTAAATTGGTAATATTTATTAACCTTATAAGCCTTTCCGTTTTATTTGATTTATTAGTAATGGTTAGCACCACTACACTAATGTATTTTGATGAAGTAAAAAAAATAGCTGTATTGTCGGTATTTTTTAATTTACTTAAAATATCGTTAATGTTTGTTTCAATAAACGTAATATCAAATCTACAACTTTTATATTTAGGGATAACCCTTACTTCAGTGCTACATTTTGTTGTTATATTAAAAAAAAAAAAAGAACTCTTTCAGTTTCGCTTAATAAATTTAAATACGATGTTAAATCTATTAAAAACAGGAATACCATTAGGTTTGATTTCAGCTACAGGTTATGCATTAATTATTACTGATGGGTTCATTGTCAGTAAATATCTTAGTGTATCTGACTATGCTTATTACCGTAACGGAGCCATTCAAATTCCGCTTATTCCAACTTTTTTTGGTGCGGTAACAATGGTTTTATTACCAAACATTACTAAACTTTTACAAAAGAATCTTATCTCTGACGTTATTGATATAAAAAGAAAGATATCGACCCAAGTTGCTGCGTTAACATTTCCATTAATAATTCTTACTATTACCTTGAGTCAAGAAATTATCGTATGGTATTTATCGGAAAAATATATCAATAGTGCGATAATTTTCGCAACTATAAATATTGCTCTTTTCTTTTCAATAAACGATTATGAAGATATTTTAACGTTTAAAAATAAAACTTATACGCTCTTAAGAGTATATATATTGGGTTTTATCATTAACTTGTTGCTATGTATTTTGCTTACAAAACATATTGGATTAATAGGAGCTGCTATATCAACACTAGTTTCTTGTTTAGTTATATTATTTGTGTTAAATTTAATTACAACTAAAATGATGAATATTACATTTTTTAGTTTCTTTGATTTAAGAAAATTATTTCTAATTGCTATAGTTGGGGCCATTATTCCATTCTCTAAGTGGATCAGTGGAATCTATCTGAATAGCAATTTAGTTTTATTTCTTACACTTGTTTCTTGCATTATTGTATATATCCTGATTATTAAAATGAAACTCATTGATAAAAAGATTATTCACTATTTTGTTTCAAAATTGTCGTTTCTAAAATCTAAAACAGGTGAAAGAATTTAAGCAGTGCATAAAGTGCGTAATGGATACGTCTGACCCAGCCATTTCTTTTGATGAATTTGGGGTTTGTTCGCATTGTTTAAATTATGAACAAAGTTATAAAAGAATGAACTTGGATAATCAAGAATACGTTCATCAAAAATTTAATTATCTTATTAGTGAAATAAAAAACTCGAACAAGGGTAATAATAAATTTGATTGCGTTTTGGGAATAAGTGGAGGAGTTGATAGTTCTTACTTGGCTTATCTTTGTAATAAATATGAATTGTCGCCACTTTTAGTGCATTTCGACAATGGCTGGAATACTGAACAATCGGTTAGTAACATCGAGAAAATTGTAAAAAAATATAATTTTGAACTAGTTACTTATGTTATGGATTGGGAAGCATTTAGAGACATTCAACGTGCGTATTTCAAGGCATCCGTAATTGATATTGAAGTTCCCACAGATCAATTCATATTTGCTTCGTTAAACAAAATTGCTGCAAAATATAACATTAAATACATCTTAAGTGGGTATAATTTTTCTTCAGAAGGAATTATGCCACACACTTGGATGTACCCTTACAAATTTGATTTAGTCAATTTAAAGAATATACATAGAAAATTCGGAAACTTAAAAAAGCTAGAAAGATTACCCAAATTTGGTTTATATCAACAACATTATTATTACAATTTTAAAGGAATCTCAACCGTTAAATTATTAAATTATGTTGATTATAATAAAATGGAAGCAAAAAAATTATTACAGGAGGAGTTAGAATGGAAAGATTATGGAGAAAAACATTACGAATCGCTTTTCACCCGTTTTTATCAAGGGTTTATTTTGCCAGTAAAGTTCGGCATTGACAAAAGAAAAGCTCATCTGTCAACATTAATCAATTCAAATCAACTTTCTAAATTACAAGCTATAGAAATACTAAAACAACCTCCCTATGATAGTAAACTGCAAGAGGAAGATAAAATTTATGTAAGTAAAAAACTCGGATTTAACGAAACTGAATTTGACGAGATATTAAAATTACCTGTTATTCCTCATGCATTCTATGGTTCAGAAATGATAGGGTGGAATAGATTCTTATTTAACTGTTATAGATTTTCAGTATATCCTTTAGTAAAAATATTACGACTATTAAAAATATTGAAAACGCCCATTAGTTCTTGATGAAACACCAATGAAGTATAAAAACATAGTCATGTTGTCTCATATCTTTCCTCCTCATGCTCATGTAGGAGGAAGAAGAGCGTACTTCTTTGCTAAATATCTTAGTAAGATGAATTATAATGTTATCATCATAACTTCAAATCAAATCCCAAAAAAACAATGGGAGTGGGATGTTGATATGAGTAAATTTGAAATCTATAGGACCAACTATAAACAACTTCGTTTTTGGCAAAACTTATGCTCAACTCTTAGTAATGCTAAAATACCTTTCATCAGCCGAAATTTTACCCGATTAGGCAGATTATTATTTGCACAAGACTATAATTACACTATAGATATTTCATCCGCGATAAATAAGTTATCCAACGTTGATTTAATCATTGCTACTGGTGGACCTTGGTATATTTTTGAAGAAGCGGCAAAATTAAAGGAGAAATTAGGTTGTAGGTTGGTGTTAGATTATCGAGATGTATGGAACGCATTAAATAAAGAAGTTGGAATTGACAGTTTGAATAACTTCGGATCTTCGTTTTACGGTAAATTAATAGAAAAAAAATACTTAAATAAAGAAAAAAAATGTCTTGGAAATGCTGATTATGTTATTGCTGTTTCTTCTGCAATTAAACAAAACATTAGTTCTATATCTTCACGTACACCTATTGAAGTTGTTTATAATGGCTTTGATGAAGAAGAAATAAAAAATAGAAATGTGAATCAATCCGATAAGTTTATAATATTTTACGGGGGACAATTAAGGGTAGAACAAAATGTTAAAAAAATTTGTCAAGCCTTGGATATAATTAAAATCAAAAGCATTCTAACATACAATAATATTGAGTTTCAATTCTTAGGGAGTTTAATCTCACATCAGGAGGCAATCAAAGACCTTTTAAACTATGGGGAAAAAATAAGGGTAACAGATTTTATTCAAAAAGACCAATTTTTAGAACTGTATCAAACTGCGAACATATTGTTACAACTAAGTTACCAGGATAAAAAAGGCATTATGTCAAGTAAATTACTGCAATACATTGGTGTCAGAACCCCCATACTTTTAGTTTCTAATACTGAAGATTGTATGGAAAAAATAGTCAGAGAAACTAATTCAGGTTTTATTTGTAAAACCCCTCAAGAAATAGCTGATACCATTATTAAATGTTATAGTTATTGGCAAAAAGGAGAGAGAATTCCATTTCATCCAAATCATGACGAAATAGAAAAATATTCTTTCGAAAACCAAACTAAGAACTTAATTTCGTTCATCGAAAATGATATTTAACAAAATCTATAGAAAGTTTTTTGATGTATTTAGGATGTTAAAATCTAAATTAAGGATTTTACACTTAAAAGTTCAATATCCAAATATGAAAATTATTATTGGAGCAAACACATACATTGGAAAAAATTGTAGCATAGTATGTGTTGATGGAGGAGATTTAACCTTAAACAATGTAAGTATTAGTGATGGTACTTATATTGTTTGCCAGAACAAAGCTAAAATTGAAATGTCTAACTGTTTTTTAGGAAGAAATTGCGTAGTAGTTTCGTTATCTTCCATTGTCATAAAAGATAATTGCGAAATAGCAGAAATGGTTGTAATCAGAGACCAAGACCATAGGTATGATTTGTCCGATACCCCTATAAAACAACAAGGGTATAATTCAGCCTCCATTTTAATAAACGAAAATGTTTGGATAGGAGCAAAAGCGACTGTTTTAAAAGGTGTTGAAATTGGGAAAAATTCAGTAGTTGGGGCACACAGTGTAGTGAATAAATCATTTGAACAAAGTGCAATAATAGTTGGTATCCCGGCAAAAAAAATTAATTAATGATAAATAAACTTCAAACCATACTTTGGTTTTTAAAAAAACCACAATACATACCTCAAATAGTTCAGGTATTAAAAAGAAGAAAAAATGCCACACATGAAAATACAAGGGACGAAGCAACCAAATGGTGTAAAGAAAATTCTATTTCACAGCAAGAAGCCCTAAAATTTTTAATCGGAAAAGGTACTTTCACTGAGTTTAAAGAGCTATTTCCAGAAGCCTTTGCTTTCGCTCGCCAACAAGTTGCTAATTGCCCGGTAGAAATGGGTGGAGAGGGAGCTATTTCTTTTTTATACCATTTAGTAAAGGCGAACCACTCTAAAAAAATTATTGAAACAGGCGTGGCGTATGGATGGTCGTCATTGGCAATTTTATTGGCCATACAAAACCAACATGATGCTAAATTAATTAGTAATGACATGCCTTATATAAAAATGAACAATGATGATTTTGTAGGTTGTGTAATTCCTGAAAATTTGAAGGCTAAATGGGAATTGCAACGATTGCCTGATGTTAAAGGAATACCTTTAGCACTCAAAAAACTTAATCACGAAATTGATTTATGTCATTACGATAGCGATAAAAGTTATACTGGTAGAATGTGGGCTTCCCCATTGTTATGGAGTGCTTTAAAAACAGGAGGTTTTTTTGTGTCAGATGATATAAATGATAATATAGCTTTTAAACATTTTTGCGAACAAGTAAACAGAAAACCTGTTATTATTGAACATTTTGGAAAGTACGTAGGTATAATTATAAAATAATTTGAAAACCAAAATAACCTACATATTATCAAATATCGACAAAGCCATTGCTTTTGAGTGGATTATCGAGAAGATAAATCACAACAAGTATGAGTTTTCTTTTATTTTGCTGCACCAAAAAGAACCTTACTTATACAATTGGTTAAAGGAAAGAAATATTACTTGTTTTCATGTTCCTCATGTTGGAAAAAAATCTTTTTTCAAAACATTTTTTTTGTTAAAAAAAATAAACCCTGATGTTGTACATACTCATTTGTTCGATGCTAATTTATTTGGTTTATTTGCTGCAAAATTAATAGGTGTTAAAAAACGAATTTATACCCGACATCACTCCACATATCATCATGAATATTGCCCAAAAGCAGTTAAATGGGATAAACTTGCAAATGCCTTAGCTACCGATATTGTTGCTATATCAGAAAATGTAAAAAATGTTTTAATTCAAAAAGAACAAGTAAGTATTTCTAAAATTCATTTAATACATCATGGATTTGATTTGTCAAAATTTAAAGAAGTGAATAGTAATGAAGTTGAGTTATTAAAAAACAAATACCAACTAATTAATGGTGACTATCCTGTAGTTGGAGTTATCTCTAGGTATATAAAATGGAAAGGAATAGCATACATTATTTCAGCATTTAAAAATTTATTAATGGATTATCCAAATGCAAAATTAGTATTGGCAAATGCCTTTGGACCGGATAAAGAATATATTACTTCATTGCTTAAAAAAGAATTAGCAATTTCTCAATATATCGAAATTCCATTTGAATCCAATCTATTTGCACTTTATCAATTGTTTGATGTTTATGTTCATGTTCCTATAAATAAAGAAATTGAAGCCTTTGGTCAAACTTATGTAGAAGCTTTAGCAGCAGGAATTCCTTCCGTTTTTACACTTTCTGGAGTTGCTAATGAGTTCGTTGTTCATCAACAAAATGCTTTAGTTGTTGATTATTGCAACAGCGAATCTATTCGCAAAGCTGTTTTATTGCTGTTGAACGATAAAGCACTTTGTGAAAACCTAAAAAAAGAAGGCCTTGAGTCTATAAAAAAATTTAATTTAGACAACTTTGTGCAGAAATTAGAAACCCTTTATGCCTGATATTTTCTTTTCCATAATTATCCCAACATACAACAGAGCCAGTTTTATTGTTAAAACTATACAATCAATTATAAACCAAACATATTCAAATTTTGAAATAATTGTAGTTGATGATGGCAGCACAGACAATACCGAAGAAGTAGTAAAATCTATTAAAGACGAACGAATAAAATACTATAAAAAAGAAAATGCAGAACGAGGAGCAGCACGAAATTTTGGAACGAAAAAAGCCAAGGGAGACTTTATCACATTCGTTGACTCAGATGACATTGTTTACAATAATTATTTAGAACAAGCTAACATGTTCATTAACAACAATCTAAATGCTAAAATATTTCATCAATTGTTTGAAATTAAGGATGTCGAAGGTAATTTATTACAAAGAAACATTAGTATAAAAAAAAATATTTTTAAATCCTTAGTTTTCGAAGGAAATTTTATGGCTTGTCAAGGCATGTTCTTAGAAAAAAACTTTGCTTTAGAGTATTCTTTTATTGAAGACAGAGATATTGCTGCATCAGAAGATTATGAATTATGGTTAAGAATTGCTTGTAATTATGAAATATTGATTAACCCAGTTGTAACTTCAGCCTTAATAGAACATAGTAATAGGAGTGTACAAAACATTAATCCTAATAAGTTAATTAAAAGAAAGTTAAAAATGTTAGAGATATTATTTACTAACTCTAGAATAAAAAACCATATATTACCTTATAAAAAAAATATCTTGTCCAACACATACTCTTATATATCATTGCATTTAGCTATGGCTAATTATAAAAAAGAGAGTATTATCTATTTAATTAAAAGTATTACAAATTCACCTTCTTTTATATTTAAAAAACGTTTTTTTGCAATTGTAAAACACAACATACTTTCATTATTTCGATGAAATGAATTATAGATAAACGATGTTTGCCGTATAAAAAAATGGATAATAAACAAATCTTATATCTTTCTTATGATGGCATGACAGATCCTCTTGGACAAAGTCAGGTGCTTCCTTATATCATTGGATTATCAAAACATGGTTATTCATTTACACTTATTTCATGTGAGAAAAAAGAAAGGTATTTTCAATATAAAGCAACCATTTTAGAGATTTGTAAAAATCACCAAATTGATTGGCAACCTGTTTTTTATACCAAAAAACCGCCTATTTTATCTACCATTTGGGATATTTTTCAGATGAATAAAAAAAGCAAAATATTGCATCAAAAGAAAAATTTTCAACTGATACATTGTCGAAGTTATATTTCATCATTAATAGGATTAGGGTTTAAGAAAAAATACGGCACAAAATTCATCTTTGATATGCGTGGTTTTTGGGCTGATGAACGAGTAGATGGTAATATCTGGAACTTGAAAAATCCTTTTTATAAGATAATTTATAATTTCTTTAAGAAAAAAGAAAGATTATTTTTAACTTATGCTGACAGCATTGTTTCATTAACCCAAAGTGGAAAAAATGAAATGTTAGCTTGGAACATTGAAGGATTGTCAGAAGAAAAAATTGTAGTTATTCCGTGTGCTGCAGATTACAAGCTGTTTGAGCTTAAAACAGATGAAACACAAAAGGAAGCTAAAAAATTATTGGGTATAAATCAACAAGATTTTGTGCTGTCATATATCGGTTCTATTGGTACTTGGTATTTATTAGATGAAATGGTATTGTTTTTTAGTTTATTAAAGAAACAAAAAACAACTGCAAAATTCTTATTTCTAACTCCCGATAGTGAAGATTTCATTTTAGAAACAGCAAAAAAGTACAATTTGACAAAAGAAGATTTTATAATTCAATTTGCTCAAAGAAAAGATATACCCAAAATTGCCCATGCTTCAGATTATAGTATTTTTTTTATAAAACCATCCTACTCAAAAAAATCAAGCTCTCCTACTAAAATGGGAGAACTTTTGGCTATGGGGATTCCAATTATTTGTAACAATAATGTAGGTGATGTCGAGGAAATTACAATAAAAACAAAAGCAGGTTTTTGTATAGATACGTTTAATGAAACTAAATTTGTGGAAGTTACAAATAAACTAAACAATTGGAAGGAAAGCTCTCCGGAAACTAGAAGAGAATTTTCTAAACAATTTTATGATTTAGCAAATGGCGTAAAATTATATTTGGCGGTATATAATCAATTATTTTAAGATACCTTTGCCACCATGAATTTTTTGGAATACAATCAAATACCAATCAAAGAGGTGAAGCTATACAATGAAAAAACAATAGCTTCTTTTATTACTGATTCAGATAGTAATTTTGATGAAAAAACGGTAAAATCATTTGGTGAAGAATGGTTGAAATTTAATTCATTTAGTCCAAAAGAAATTAACGTTGCGGGGAGTCAATATTTTGATATTATTGACAATAAATTATTGAATGCAACTTCTGTTGTTTTAGATTTGGGTTGTGGAAGTGGAAGATGGACAAAGTTTGTTGCAAGCAAAGTAAAATTAGTAGAGGCTATTGATCCAAGTACAGCTATTTTTTCAGCAGCAAGTCTTAATGAAAATGAAACCAATGTTAGGATAACCCAGGCTAGCGTTAGCAATATTCCATTTGATGATGAAACCTTTGATTTTGTAATCTGTTTAGGAGTATTACATCATATACCAAATACTCAGCAAGCATTGATTGATGTAGTAAAAAAAATAAAAAAAGGAGGAGCCATATTATTGTATTTATATTACAATCTGGATAATAGAGGGATATTATACAAGATGATTTTTAGAATATCAACTGTTTTTAGATTAGTCATTAGTAAATTACCTCATCAATTAAAGAAATTTTGTTGTGATTGTATTGCCGTAATGGTCTATCTTCCTTTGGTTATTGTAACTAGAGGTTTGTATAAAATATTTGGGACTAAAAATTGGATAAAAAAGATTCCATTGTCTTATTATGCTGATAAGTCTTTCAACATTATTAGAAATGATGCTTTAGATAGATTTGGAACACCATTAGAGCAACGGTTTAGTAAAATAGATATAGAAAAAATGATGCAAAGTTGCGGTTTATCGGAACTTAAATTTTCGGAAAATGCACCTTATTGGCACGTAGTAGGTAAAAAAATAAATGGGTAAAAAAATTATAATACTTTGTCCTCATCCGGAAAGTGTCGCCCCTGGACAACGATTAAAATACGAGCAGTATTTTAGTAATTGGAAAGAGAATGGCTACGAAATTACGGTATCACCTTTTATGACGCTCAGATTTTGGAATATAGTGTATAAAAAGGGCTACATTCTGGAAAAAGTATTTTGGACTATTGTTGGATACTTACAAAGAATTGTTAATTTATTTCAGTTGCCTTTTTATGATGTTACATACGTTTTTTTATGGGGGACACCTTTTGGTTCGCCTCTTTATGAAAAAATGGTTAAACTGCTTTCTAAAAGGTTAATTTACGATATCGATGACATGGTTTTTTTGGGACATTCAAGTGATGCTAATAAGTTTTGGCAGGTTTTGAAAGGAAAAGAAAAGATGATTTATTTAATGAAATCAGCAAATCATGTGATTACCTGTACTCCCAAACTTGACGAATTTGTTAAACAATATAATATTAATACTACAGATATTTCTAGTACTGTTGATACCACAAATAAATACATACCTGTAAATACCTATAAGAATGACCATCAAATTATTTTAGGGTGGAGTGGTAGCCATAGCACTTCAAAATATTTATACTTAATCCAAGATGTGTTAAAAGATTTGGCAGAAAAATATGATTATAAATTAATTGTGATGGGTGATGCTTCCTTTCAAATTTCAGGGGTAAATGTAGAAGCGTACGATTGGGCTGAAAATATAGAAATTAATATTTTGCAAAAATTTGATATAGGATTGTATCCACTTCCTGATGAAGAATGGGTGTATGGGAAAAGTGGACTTAAAGCTATTCAATACATGGCATTAGGAATACCAACAGTTGCGACGGCTTTAGGGGCAAATTTTAGAGTAATCAAAAATGAAGAGAACGGATTCTTGATTAAGCCGTATGATTATAATGAATGGAAAGATAAAATAGAAAAGCTAATAACTTCTGAGATTCTCCGTAAAGAATTAGGTTTTGCTGCAAGAAAATCTATAGTTGAAAAATATTCATTAGAAGCTAATAAAGGGAAATATCTAAGCGTTCTTCAAGGCAACTAATTATGCCTATTACCTTCTTTATATCTGGAATAGATAATAGTCAAACTTAGAACAAAAAACATCTCCGCAGGTATTTTGTACCTTGATAATGCCCCAAAATTGTAGGAGCTGATGCCAACCACAACTCCAAAAATAATCGCAAAGAGCATCATAAAGAAAGCTTCATTGCTTTTAAAAAGCAACTTAAAAAATAGAAGTCGAAGTTTAAAAATCAAATAAATAAAAAAAATAAAAAGAACCAACCCTTCAAATGCACCTAATAAAGTGGGTAGATTTCTTGCCTCCCACAAATAGGGTCTAAAAAAGGTTACATTTAAAGCTTCTGGAGCGATTTTAAGTAAACCTGTAGGAGTCAAATCAAATTCACTTAAGGTATATCCTGATTGGTCTCTAGTTTCCGCTAAATAGGTATGCCAACCACGAAACCCTTGAAGAGTTTGATCTACATTTTCTAAACTATATTTTCCCGCATCTTGTGATAAAGAAGTGGTCAAAAAATAGCCCGAAATCAAAAGTACAGACATTAACACAGGTAATATAATTATTCTAATAAAAGATCCTTTTATCAACTCTTTAGAGCTGGATTGTATCCATATAAAAAAACAAGGAATTAACACATAAAGTATATATGGTTTTAATTTAAATAAAATGAAAGCACCAAGTATGATAATAATTATACTTAATATCTTTTTTCGATTAAAAATTACAATATTGGAAACGGAATATAATAACCATCCAATAATTCCTTGTGTTATAGTATCTTTTAATATGCCGGAGCTCCATAAGATAGCCGTAGGTATAAAAAAAAATCCAATAAGCATTGACTTTGATGCATAAGGATATATTTTAGTCATGTTTGAGTAACCAAACCAAAGCCCAAAAAACGAAACAAACGCAAATAAAATAGAAGTTAATAGGTAATTTCCCATCCCTAAAATTACCATCAAAATAGTGTTAACTGCCATAGTAAAACCATCGGAGGTATCAAAAATATAATTATATCCATAACTAAGTTCATCTAATATTTGTCCTGGAGTAAAAAGTATTTTAATATTATCTAAAGAACCGTATAAAACACGATCCACTCTCCCAATGGAAGCTAAAAAATAAAATATAGAATCACCACCTTTATAATAATAAATGGAAAACAAAGCAAAAAAAATTCCTCCAAAAAGTTTTGTCGACAATGCCCATAGAAAGTATTTGTATTCCGGATTTTCTTGTTTTTTTACTCGAACATAAAACAAAGCAAAAACGTAAATAACAAACAAGTAAAGGAATGCTAAAACAAAATCATATAAACCTAGTTGTGGAATCATCTAATTTCAAAAAATTGTTTAATTCCTTTACTAACCAATTCAATTTCATTTTCCGTTAACCCATAAAACAAAGGCAACCTCACAACCTTTTCACTTTCTTCCTTACTAAAATCCTTTCCAGAACTAATAAATGGATATTGTTTTCCCATTTCACTCAAATGTAATGGCGAATAGTGAAAATAAGCACTAATTCCTGATTCTTTCAAGTGATGAATCAATTGGTCTCTTACTATTTTATTTTCGACTTTAATGAAAAAGATATGGGCATTATGGTTGTTTTGGGATTCCGGAAAATCAATGAATCCTTTTTGTTTTAGAGGCAGAAGATTTTTCTGGTATAATTTATAAAGCTCTTTTCTTTTTTTAGTTACCAATTTTAGTTCTTGAAGTTGAGCATATAAAAAAGCAGCATTGATTTCACTCAACCCATAGCTAGAACCTAAACTTTGCCAAGTGTAGTTGTCTGTTTTTCCTGCTAAAAAAGCAGCACGATTGGTGCCTTTTTCAAGAATAACATCCACTTTTTTAACCAAATTTTTGTTGTTGATTAAAATTGAACCACCCTCTCCGCAATGAATATTTTTGGTGTCGTGAAAACTGAAACAACCCAAATCTCCAAATGTTCCTAGGTGCTGATTTTTATAATAGGAATCAATACTTTGAGCCGCATCTTCAATTAAAAAGAGATTGTTCTTTTTACAAACTTCAACAACTTTTTCAATATTTTCGGTTAATCCGGCATAATGCACTAAAACGATAGCTTTGGTTTTTGGCGTAATTGCTTTTTCCAATAAACTTTCGTCCAAACACATGGTTTTTGGATTAATATCTACAAAAACCAATTTAGCTCCTCTAAGGGCAAAAGCATTTGCAGAGGAAACAAAGGTAAATGAGGGTAAGATAACTTCATCTTTAGGCTTTATTTCGATAGCCAATGCAGCTAATTCAAGGGCTGAAGTACAACTTGTGGTAAGTCGAATGTCAGTACAATGAGTGATTTTTGACAATTCTTTTTCACATTTTTTTGCAAATTTACCTGGTGATGAAAAGACTTTTTCACCAATTACTTCATTTAAGTAAGTAACTTCGTTTCCAGAAATAAAAGGTATATTAAAAGGAATTTTCAAAATGTTAAAACTGATTTTCGCTACAAATAACAAAAATAAAATTAAAGAAATAAAGCATTTAATAGGTAATTCTATTGAATTATTGAATTTAGAGGATATTGGATGTTTAGAAGAAATTCCTGAAACAGCCGATACCATTAAGGGTAATGCCATTCAGAAGGCAGAATATATCTATAAAAAATACGGCTACGACTGTTTTGCTGACGATACAGGTCTAGAAATTGAAGCCTTAAACGGAGAACCGGGAGTTTATTCTGCTCGGTATGCTGGTGAACAAAAAAATCCTGAAGACAATATGAACAAAGTATTAGAAAAACTGAAAGAAAAATCAAATAGAAAAGCACAATTTAAAACGGTTATCGCCTTAATTATTGATGGAAAGCTAACCTGTTTTGAAGGCATTGTTAAGGGAGAAATTACAAGAGAGAAAAGTGGTTCGGAAGGTTTTGGCTACGACCCTATTTTTAAACCAAAGGGTTATGACAGCACTTATTCTGAAATGAATTTAGAAGTTAAAAACACTATGAGCCATCGGGCAGTATCTACAAAAAAGTTGATTCAGTTTTTAAAAATAGTAAAATAGTATTGCTATTTATTGGTAATTAACTAACAAATACGTAAAATTGCAACCTTAATTTTATCCGTCAGCTGACGGATAAAAGGGCCTATAGCTCATTCGGTTAGAGCAACTGACTCATAATCAGTAGGTGCTTGGTTCGATTCCAAGTGGGCCCACAAAAAAAGTCTTGTAATACACAAGACTTTTTTAATTTCATTACATTTTTATAAATGTTAAAAGGAATAGAAAATATTATTTTAGATTTGGGAGGTGTAATCATTAACCTAAATCAAGAATTAACAACTAAAGCTTTTCAACAATTATTTCCAATCAATCACAACGAAATTCTAGAAAAATCACAAACCCAACAACTCTTCGAGAAATACGAAACAAACCAGATTTCAACTGCTGAATTTCTTCAGTTTTTCAAAGCCTTTAATCCATTCATCAATGAAAATCAAATTATAGAAGCATGGAACAAAATGTTGCTTGACATTCCTTTGGAAAGAATAGATTTAATTAAGAATCTTTCTAAAAAGTATAATGTGTTTTTATTAAGTAACACCAACGAGTTACATTATCTGACTATTGAAAATCAGTACCAAAAAGTATCGAAAAACGGAACATTTGAATCATTGTTTAAAAAAGCATATCTTTCCTATCGAATTGGTTTAAGAAAACCAAATCAAGAAATTTTTGAAAATCTTTTACTTGATGCTCATTTAAAACCGGAAAATACATTGTTTATTGATGATTCATTAGAGCATATCAATGCAGCATCAACACTTGGTATTAGAACTTATCATTTAGATTCAAATAATAATGAAACACTAACAACCTTATTTAATGAATATTAACGGAAAACATCATCATGCCATTTGGTTAAATATACAAAATCCTTTTGTTGTTGATGTTATCGACCAAAGGGTTCTGCCTCATAAAATTGAAATAGTTTCGATTAAAACTACGGATGAAGTAGTCTATGCAATAAAAGAAATGGTGGTTCGTGGAGCTCCTTTAATTGGTGTTACAGCAGCTTATGGGATGTATTTGGGATGTGTTGAAGCAAAAGATAAATTGGATGCTAAAACCTATCTAAATGAAGTTGCTCAAAAATTAAACGCAACTCGCCCAACAGCAGTTAATTTAGCTTGGGCAATTTCTGAAATGTTAATGGTGATTAATAAAACAGATGATGCAGAAGAGAAAATAAAAATTGCTTTAAAAAGAGCAGAAGAGATAAAGCAAGAAGATATTGACATTTGTTACCATATCGGTCAACATGGGCTAAAATTGATTCAAGAAATTGCAAAAAATAAAAAAGGTAAAACGGTTAATATCTTAACCCATTGTAATGCTGGTTGGTTAGCTACTGTTGATTGGGGAACAGCAACTTCAGCAATTTATCAAGCAAATCAAGCTGGAATTAAAGTGCATGTTTGGGTGGATGAAACTCGACCAAGAAATCAAGGAGCTAACCTGACTGCTTTTGAGTTGAATCAACAAGGAGTACCGCATACTTTAATAAACGACAACACCGGTGGACATTTAATGCAGCATGGAATGGTTGATTTAGTAATAGTTGGTTCAGACAGAACAACACGAAATGGGGATGTGGCAAACAAAATTGGAACGTACCTAAAAGCGTTAGCTGCATACGATAATAACGTCCCATTTTATGTAGCATTACCTTCTTCAACATTAGATTTTACTATGGTTGACGGTATCAAAAATATACCTATTGAAACTCGTGATGAAAATGAAGTAAAATATATTCAAGGATTAGAAAATGGTGAAATAAAATCGGTATTAATTTGCCCTGAAACTACTCCTGCCATGAATTACGGTTTTGATGTAACTCCAGCACGTTTGGTTACAGGTTTGATTACCGAAAGAGGTGTTTGTGATGCCTCGGAAGAAGGAATTAGAAAATGGTTCCCCGAAAAATTTTAGAATAAAAGAATTACTTTTGAATCATCACAAAATTTGAACACCACATGAAGAATTTATGGAACGAAGAAGATGCCAATCAATCAGGTAATGACTTGGTAAAATTAAGGGTTTATACTTCTCGGTTATTAGGGCAGGAAGAAGATTTAGTTTTGCATGGTGGAGGAAATACCTCCGTTAAAGTAAAGGAAACTAACATATTTGGCGAAGAAGAAGATATTATTTATGTAAAAGGTAGTGGATGGGATTTGGGTACAATTGAAGCAGCAGGATTTGCTCCCGTTAAGTTGAACAACTTATTGCAATTGGCAGAACTGGATGAGTTGAGCGACGTGGAGATGGTAAAATACCAACGAATGGCAATGACCAATCCCTCAGCACCAAACGCATCAATTGAAGCTATTTTACATGCTGTTATCCCGTTTAAGTTTGTTGATCATACACATGCTGATGCAGTGGTAACAATTACCAATACTCCAAAAGGAGAAGAAATTATCAAAGAACTTTATGGGGAAAATATGCTCATCGTTCCTTACGTGATGCCTGGCTTTATTTTAGCCAAAGAAATTTACAACTTAACCAGAGGTGTGGATTGGGGTAAATTAGAAGGTATGATTTTGTTAAATCATGGTGTTTTTACTTTTCATGATGATGCTAAGGTAAGTTATGACAAAATGATAGATATTGTTACCAAAGCAGAAGAATATCTTGCTAAAAATGCTTCTAAGCAATTGGTTGAAAAGAATATAATAGCCGTTGATCCTATTGAGATTGCAAAGATTAGATTAAGCGTTTCTAAACTGATGAATAAACCTGTATTATCACACTTTGATAACTCTGAGAGAAGCATAGCATTCAGTAAACTGCCTAATGTTGCAGACATTAGTAATAAAGGAACTTTAACCCCAGACCACATCATCAGAACAAAAAGAACTCCGGCAATCATAAAAGGAAATTTTGATGATGCAATTCAAAATTACGCTAAAGAGTACCAAAATTATTTTAACGAATTCAATACAGGAAACCTAACGTGTTTGGATTTGGCTCCTCGATGGGCTGTGTGGGCTGGATTTGGAACTCTATCTTTTGGTACAACAGTAAAAGATGGTAACATTATTAATGACATTGCTCAACATACCATAAAAGCAATTTTTCAGGCAGAACAACTTGGAGGATTTGTTGCACTTCCTAAACGTGATTTGTTTGAAATGGAATATTGGGAATTGGAGCAAATGAAATTGAAAAAAAACAGTAATGCTAAACAGATGCAAGGAAAAGTGGCTTTAGTTACCGGAGCTGCCAGTGGTATTGGTAAAGCATGTGTTGAAAAATTAGTTGAAGAAGGGGCTGTTGTTGCCGCAATCGATATTAATCCATCTATTAGCACTATTTTTAATACGAAGAATGTTTTAGGGTTAGTTTGTGATGTAACCAATACAGCTGAATTAGAAAATGCTATCAAACAAACAGTAACTCATTTTGGAGGTTTGGACATGTTGGTTGCCAATGCCGGGATATTCCCGGAAAGTAATTCAATTGCCAACATGAACATGGATACTTGGAATAAAAGCATAGCTATAAATTTGACCAGCTACCAACAATTGTTTAAACTATGTTATCCTTACCTCTCTTTGGGTATCGACCCTGCAATTGTAATTATTTGTTCTAAAAATGTTCCGGCTCCCGGACCTGGAGCTGCGGCTTATTCGGTAGCCAAAGCAGGTTTGGCTCAGTTGGGTAGAATTGCTGCACTAGAATTTGGTGAAAAAGGAATTAGAGTAAATACGCTACATCCACATTTGGTTTATGATACTGGAATTTGGACGGATGAAATATTAAAAGGTAGAGCAAAAAATTATGGTTTAACAGTTGAAGAATATAAAACCAATAATATATTGAAGATTCAATTATCATCAAAAGATGTTGCTCTTACTACTGTAGCATTGCTAAGCAATTCATTTAGGACAATTAC
>JACPDX010000008.1 GCA_016183805.1 Bacteroidota bacterium | reverse complement strand
ATAACACCCAATTCGATAGTTTTTAATGCTTTTTTACCCAACGTAATTACCGCAGCTAAAATTATGGCAATGACGGTCGGCTGAATTCCTTGAATAAATGGTTTAATGTTGGGCAATTCGCCATAAGTGGTGTAAGCCCATGCCAACACTCCGGTAATGATGATGGCGGGAATGATAAAAGCCAATCCGGCAACAAATAAACCGGCTTTACCGGCTCTTTCGTGACCACAGTGCATGGTCATTTCAGTAGAATTTGGACCAGGAATTAAATTGGTTACGCCAATTAAATCGAGAAAATGTTCTTTGGTCATCCATTTTCTTTTTTCCACCACTTCCTGCTCCATCATGGAAATATGGGCAGCAGGGCCACCAAAGGCAAAGCACCCTAATTTAAAAAATACTGATGCAACTTCTTTTATATTTTTATCCATGGGTTAAAAATACTCAATTACGAAAAAGAGCAAACTCTTTTCAATATTAAATTAGTATTAAGAAGCTATTTCTCATTCCCATGAACAATGATAACAATTTCGCCTTTTATTACATGGGTTTTGTAGTATTCCATTACTTCTTTAACCGTTCCTCTAATGTTTTCTTCGTGCATTTTGGTTAACTCACGCGAAACAGAAACGCGTCTGTCTTCACCAAAAAACTCGGCAAATTGAGTTAACGTTTTTAATAATCGATGGGTCGATTCGTAAAAAACAATGGTTCTGGTCTCTTCTTTTAATAGGTTTAATCGGGTTTGTCCTCCGGGCAACCACTCTACCCCAATCTCGTTTTGAATACATGCCCGAACAATTAAAAAACCGGGGTCGGAAATCCCGGGAGTTCCTGCATCGCTTACCACGGCAATGGTTTTATCTTGTTTTAAGTCTTCAATAATTCGGTCTATGCTTTTGTGTTCGTTGTGCTGGTGATACGACACTAATTTTTTTTCAATTTCAAAATGGTTTAACAATTTTGAGGTTTGGCGGGTGTCTTCTGCTAAAATGTAATCCACATCCTTTAAAACTTGTAACGCCCTCAACGTAATATCGTTTAAATTACCGATAGGAGTAGGTACGATGTATAATTTTGACATGTTTTTTTATAAATTGAAAGTGTAAAGATAAACGCTACAAACTAAAATGTTTAACTTTATGAAAGATTAATGCAACCCGATTATGCATTTTAAGAAAATTTGTCCATTCGAGTGCCACGCTTTTGCGTGGTGTATCGAGAATGCAAATTTTCATTAAAAAGTTTGTTCTCGATACTTTTTCTTTCAGAAAAAACTCGAACTGACACTTTTTTTTGAAAATTCTTTAAATGAATAACAGGGTAATGCAACCTTTTTAATAAAAAACGCATCTTAACCCCGAGTAGATGAAAATGAATGACGAGCAATTGGTAAAAAAGTGTCTTGAAAAAGATTCTCTTGCTCAAAAGCAGTTGTTTGATTCTTTTTCAAGAAAAATGATGGGCGTTTGTTTGCGTTACACTAAAGATGCTGAAGAAGCTCAAGATGTTTTGCAAATAGGTTTTGTAAAAGTTTTTGAAAAATTACATCTATTTAATAGTGATGGTTCTTTAGAAGGTTGGATCAGGAAGGTGATTATTAATACTGCATTAGATCAAATTCGAAAAAATAAAAAATTCGAAAATAATATAGATATAGATTTAGTGGATTACCAATTGCCGTCAGAAAATGAAAATGTTTTAGGACAATTGTCGGTAAACGATTTGTTAAAAATTATACAAGCAATGCCTCCAGGTTTTAGAACAGTTTTTAACATGTATGCCATTGAAGGATATTCGCATCAGGAAATTGCAGACCAGTTAAATATTTCAATAAACACTTCCAAATCGCAATATTCGAGAGCAAGAGTGTATTTACAAAAAATAATTATAGAAGAAAAAATACTATAAAAGTGAAAAAAGATTTAAACAATATAGAAAATCAATGTTCAAAGCAACATTGGAGCTGGAAACGGAGTCGCACCTAAGGATTCGGTTTCATCAGCAGCCACTTCTGCATCAAAAGCAATTTTAGCTAAATTTATTGCCGGAGCAGCCATTTTTACAGGATTGGCAACCGCCACTTATTACTTAATAGTGGATGATTCAACACAAGAAATTAATAATTCGATAGTTGAAGATGCAACTACACTTTTACAAAATAGAGTAGTTGAAGATGATGCAAAAGCTGGTGCAATTAGTTCTTCATCATCAGTTCAAACAAAAAATAATGAACAAACCATCGTTTCTGCTTCAACCGAAATGGTAACGGAACAGAAAGATATCAAAGAAAAAACAGTAAAAAACAGTATTAATGAAGAAACAACGATAGTTGATAATAAAACGGTTGAAAAATCTGCTTCAACCCAACAAAATAGCACTCAAACAGTTCAACAAAATGCTCCGGAAAAATCAAAAAATACCGAAAAAACGATTGTTGAACAAGCTAATTTAACGGTTAAAATTAAAACCAATACTGTTCGGGGTAAAGCTCCACTCGATGTTGAATTTAATGTTGAAGGTAATGGAGTTGCTTATTCTTGGGATTTTGGCGATGGTTCAGAAATCACAAGTCAGGAAAATAGTTTCCATACATTTTCTACACCGGGGAAATATGTGGTTAAATTAACTGCCATAGATAAAAATGCCAATGCAAAAACTGTAATGCAAGTAATTACGGTAGAAAACAATATAACATCTTCACTAGCCACAGTTCCAACGGTTTTCTCTCCAAATGGTGACGGAATTAACGATGTTGTTAAAATTGATGGTGAAAACATTAAAGAATTTACAGCTGTTGTTAGAGATGCTAAAGGAAATCTTGTTTTTGAATGGAAATCGTTAGAAGGCTTTTGGGATGGAAGAGATTTAAACAACCAAATATTGCCGAAAGGAACCTATTACATTGTGGTAGTTGCAATTGGTGAAGATGGAGAGAAACACTCTGAGAAAAAAAGTATTCAGTTGTTCTAAAAGGTTAAAACCCTTTAAATTTCTGCATAATTTTGGAAGCATAAACAAAGTCGCACAACTCTTTGTTGTCAGTTTTTAAGATTTCGTGATTGTTGCCTTCCCACCATTTTTTACCTTTATGTAAAAACACGATATTTTCTCCGGTTTCCATTACCGAATTCATATCATGGGTAACTACAATAGTGGTCATTTGATATTCTTTAGTAATCTCCATAATCAGGTTATCGATAAGAATTCCGGTTCGTGGGTCTAATCCGGAGTTGGGCTCATCACAAAATAAATACTTTGGATTTAAAGCAATAGCTCTGGCAATACCGACACGTTTTTGCATTCCACCACTCAATTCAGCAGGAAAAAGATGATTTACATTTTCAAGATTTACCCGTTGCAAACAAAAATTAACCCGGTCTAACATTTCTTCTCTACTTTGTTTGGTGTACATTTCTAGAGGAAATAGAATGTTTTCTTCAACAGATAACGAGTTGAATAAAGCCGAACCTTGAAACAACATACCAATTTCCGATCTGACTAATTTTCGTTCCATAAAATTCATTGTTGTAAAGTTCCTTCCATCAAACTCAACCGTTCCGGCATCAACTTCAAGTAAACCAACAATACATTTTACAAGTACCGATTTTCCGGAGCCGCTTGCACCAATCACTAAGTTTATTTGTCCACGTTTAAAAATGGCAGAAACATTGTCCAACACATTTTTGTCATAAAAAGATTTGCTTATATTTTTAACTTCTAACATCTTATATTAAAAGTAATTGAGTTAAAATATAATTTACAATAAGGATACAAATACTGCTGTAAACAACCGATTTAGTACTAGATCTACCAATTTCGATGGAGCCACCTCGGGTAAAGTAGCCAAAAAATGCAGGAACACTGGTAATGATAAAAGCAAAAAATAAAGTTTTTATTAATGCATAAACAATACTGAACATGGTAAAATTCCATCTAATCCCCAACAAGTATTTATCCATTGTAGTAAAGTCGGAATAAGCTGAAACAAACCATCCACCCATTACGCCTAAAAACATACTGTAAATAATGATGACAGGAACAATTAATAAAGCAGCTATTATTTTCGGTAAAATTAAATACGATGCAGAGTTTACTCCCATAATTTCGAGAGCATCAATTTGTTCGGTAATTCGCATAGTTCCTATCTCAGAAGCAATATTAGAGCCTATTTTTCCTGCTAAAATTAAACACATTACAGTTGGGGCAAGTTCTAAAATAAACGATTGTCGGGTAGCAAAACCAATGGCATAATCAGGAATTAATGGGCTATCAATGTTTGATGCAGTTTGTATGGTAACAACCGCACCCATAAAAAACGAAATAATTGCAATTAACCCCATAGAGCCCAACCCCAACGTAGTCATTTCAACCAGAATTTGTCTTCGATATAATTTCCAATTGTCAGGTTTTTTAAAAACCCTGCTCAACAGCAAAAAATATTCGCCTATACTATGTAATGCAGTTACCATTTTTTTTTAATAGTTGATAAAAGTAACTATTTTTAAAATGAATCCGATAGCTGATGGTTAGATAAATTTTAATAGATATGTTTCATTTAATCATTAAAGCTTAACTTTGTTATTATGAAACTAAATTTTATACATATTGCAATTACATTCATCCTTTCAGCGTTTTTAATATCTTGTTCGGGTAGTAAAAAAACAAAATGCAATACGTGCCCAAAATGGGGTTCAACAAGTAAAAAAGCAGTTAGCGTTTAAATTATTCCTTGCCTTTTCTGATATTAATCATGGATTTACTATAAAAAATCAATTACATTTGCCCTTTATTTAGACTAAATCTAAATAAGGAAAATTTTGATGACAACTTTAGATCAACTCATAGAAAACGAAAGTGGTACTATTTGCAACATTTGCGACGAGCAATTGGCGTTGCAATTATTAACCATGGGGTTTATTTTAGGTGAAGAAATTAAAGTTGAACGAATTGCACCATTACACGACCCTATGATTATTACTTCCGGTTGTAATTGCCTAAGCATTCGAAAAAAAGACGCAAAACTTATCGAAATCAATAAAGCAAGCTAGTAATTTTGAGTGTTGTCGAAAAAAAACTGTTCAATGTATTATTAGTTGGTAATCCAAACACAGGAAAAAGTACACTCTTTAATTCCTTAACCGGACTAAACCAAAAGGTAGGAAATTTTCCGGGGGTAACGGTCGATAAAAAATCGGGGACTTTTAAAGTAAATAATCAAGTGGTAAATATTATTGATTTGCCCGGCACGTATAGTTTAGCCCCAAATTCGGAAGACGAAAAAGTTACCAATCAATACATTTTAGAAGCTAAAAACGACGAAATAATAGTTGTTGTTGCAGATGTTACCAATTTAAAACGAAACTTATTGCTCTTAACTCAAATTATGGATTTGGGTAAAAAAGTAGTGTTGGTTTTAAACATGATGGATTTGCTTCAAAAAAACAATCAGGAAGTAAATGTCGAAAAGCTATCAAAATTATTGGGAATATCAGTTATTCCCATCAATGCTCATATAGGAAAAGGCGTTGATGAACTTAAAAATGCCATTGTTCATTTTAAAGCCAATCCCGTAAAGTTTATTGAAAAGGATTCTTTAGCCAATGCTGTTGACGAAACCATGTTAAGATATGGGAAAATTAATGAGATTGTAAATCAGTGCTTTTCTAGTAAAGGCGAAGGGAAAACGTCCGTTTTAACCAAAAAAATTGACAACATTCTTACCCATAAATTTTATGGATATTTAATTTTTTTAAGCATCTTATTTACCATCTTTCAAGCTATTTTTTCATGGTCGTCGTACCCCATGGAATTAATTGAAAAAGGATTTTTACTACTAGGTAATTGGTTAGGAAATACATTGTCACAAGGAATTTTAAACGATTTAATAGTAAATGGTATTGTTGCAGGATTAAGCGGAATCTTTGTTTTTGTCCCTCAAATTACCATGTTGTTTGCCTTTATTGTTGTCCTGGAAGATACCGGCTACATGTCGCGGGTTAGTTTTTTAATGGATCGCATTTTACGCCAATTTGGACTAAATGGAAAATCGATAATTCCGTTATTGAGTTCAACAGCCTGTGCTGTCCCTGCAATTATGAGTACACGAACCATTACCAATTTAAAAGAACGATTGATTACCATAATGGTAGCTCCATTAATAAGCTGTTCGGCAAGA
Source organism: Bacteroidota bacterium (assembly GCA_016183805.1). Taxonomy (GTDB): domain Bacteria; phylum Bacteroidota; class Bacteroidia; order Flavobacteriales_E; family Vicingaceae; genus Vicingus. The sequence goes on along the minus strand of JACPDX010000008.1, from coordinate 32,082 downwards.
ATACCGGTTTATACTTTATTAATCGGTTTAATCATATCAAAAGACAGCAGTTGGGGAGTTTTTAATTTACAAGGTTTATTAATGATGGGATTGTACCTGATTGGTTTTATTGCTGCTTTAGGGGCTGCTTGGGTAATGAAAAAATTAATAAAATCGAAAGAAAAAAGTAGTTTCATTATGGAAATGCCCATTTACAGAATGCCAAGATGGAAAAATGTTGGATTATCCATTTACTCGAAAGTACAAGTGTTTTTGTTTGATGCCGGAAAAATAATTGTTGCAATTTCTATTGTGCTGTGGGTATTGTCGTCTTACGGACCATCGAATACTTTTGAAAAAATTGAAGAAAAATATGCCGTAGAGACGAATAATTATTCGTCTCTTTCCGAAAAAGAAATTAATCATTTAATTTCCGCCGAAAAATTGGAAGCATCGTATGCCGGAATAATAGGAAAAACAATTGAACCTTTAATTCAACCCATTGGTTTTGACTGGAAAATAGGAATTTCATTAGTTACTTCTTTTGCTGCTCGTGAAGTTTTTGTTGGCACAATGGCTACCTTATATAGTGTTGGCGATGAAGAGAACACCATGTCGATTCGTGAAAAAATGATGAATGCAAAAAATGCAGAAACAGGTGAAAAACTATACTCAACAGCTACTACCATGTCGCTTTTGTTGTTTTATGCCTTTGCCATGCAATGTATGGCAACGTTAGCAGTTGTTTACCGAGAAACAAAATCTATCAAATGGCCATTAATCCAATTGACATACATGGGTGTTTTGGCTTATTTGTCGAGTTTTATAGTGTATCATATTTTTGCTTAATTAGTGGAAGCCTTTTTTGAAAATATAAAACAACACGTTCCCGAACAAGCTATGCCAATTTTAAAAAAATGGTTTACACCGAACCCTTTCCGGTTAACGGTTACAAAAACGAGAACTACCAAATTAGGAGATTACAGAGCTCCAAACAAACATTTTCCACACCGAATTTCTGTCAATCAAAACCTCAATAAATACGCTTTTTTAATAACACTTACACATGAATTTGCTCATTTGTTGGTGTATGAAAAATACAAAAACAACATATTACCTCATGGGTTGGAATGGAAAAATCAATATGCTGCATTAATAATAACTTTATTGGAAAACAACATTTTTACTGACGAAATAGCTGCTGTATTGGTCGAACATATCAAAAACCCTGCGGCTTCTTCGTGTAGAGATTTTAATCTAACCCTAGAATTAAAAAAACATGATATAGGCGAATCTACTATTCATTTAATTGATTTACCGGAAGGAGCTGTTTTTGCTTTAAAAAATAAAAGAGTTTTTATAAAAGGTAAGAAACGACGCACAAGGTATTTTTGTCAGGAAAACTCAAGCCGAAAGCAGTATTTAATACACGGTGCTGCCGAAGTGTTGGTAGTAGAGTAGTTTAATGGGTCGGAAGTTCGAAGTTAGAGGTGCTTCTGTCTTCCGACTTCTAGCTCTTTTAAAAAATAAACCTTTAAAAATTTTAATACGGCAGGCTGATTTATTAACTTCGCATCATCATAAAAAAAAAGACCATGAGTACTTCATTACATGAGCCAATCATCAATCAAAAAGTTTCTGAAATGGCCGAAAATTTAATCGGTTCTGAAATTATTAAATTAGCAGGAGAAGTAAAAGCTAAAATGGATAAGGGAGAGAAAATCCACAACCTTACCATTGGTGATTTTAATCCTAAAATTTTTCCTATTCCAGTTGAATTGAAAAATGAAATCATCAAAGCTTATCAAAATGAAGAAACCAATTATCCACCTGCAAATGGTGTTCAAGAATTAAGAGATGCCGTTTCCCGGTTTTTACATACTAGAGAAGGATTAGAATATAATGCTAATCAAATTTTAATTTCTGGAGGTGCTCGCCCATTAATTTATGCGGTCTATCAAACCCTAATTGACCCTCAGGACAAAGTGTTGTTTCCTGTTCCATCTTGGAACAACAACCACTATACACACCTTTCGAGAGGTCAGCAGATTTTTGTTGAAACTACTGCTAAAAATAAATTTATGCCAACAGCAGCAGAGTTAAAACCTTTTATCAGTGAAGCAACCCTGTTAGCTATTTGTTCGCCTTTAAATCCAACTGGTACAACATTTACCGAAGAAGGATTAAAAGAAATTTGTGAAATGGTGTTGGAAGAAAATAAAAAAAGAGGTCAATCAAAAAAACCACTTTATTTGTTGTACGATCAAATTTATTGGACACTAACCTTTGGCGAAACTCGTCATGTTGACCCAGTTACGCTTTGTCCTGATATTAAAAATTACACCATTTACATTGATGGTATTTCAAAAGCTTTTGCAGCAACCGGAGTTAGAGTAGGCTGGGCTTTCGGCCCTCAAAAAGTAATTGATAAAATGAGATCTATTTTAAGCCACATTGGAGCTTGGGCACCAAAGGCAGAACAAATAGCTACTGCTAAATATTTAAAAAATGACGATGCTATTGATGCTTATTTAACAAAATTTAAAAGCCAAGTTGACCAACGATTAACAGCGTTTTATAATGGCATGATTACCTTAAAAAATCAAGGCTATAATGTTGATGCCATTGCACCAGAAGCTGCTATTTATTTAACCGTTAATTTTAATTTGGTGGGTAAAAAAACAGCCGAGGGTGAATTATTAGCAACAACTGCCGATGTTACCAAGTATTTATTAGATGTAGCTAAAATTGCTATCGTTCCTTTTAGTGCTTTTGGTGCTGACGCCACCTCAACTTGGTATCGACTTTCGGTTGGTACTGCGGTATTATCTGAAATTGATGCCTTGTTTATTCAACTAAAAGCAGCATTATCTAAACTAAATTAAAAACATGCTAAATCCAAATAACTATTGTGTTATAATGGCTGGCGGCATAGGAAGCCGCTTTTGGCCAATGAGTAGAACCTCTCACCCCAAACAATTTTTAGACATTTTAGGCACAGGCGAAACTCTTATCCAACAAACCTACCGAAGATTAAAACGTATTTGTCCTGAAAAAAATATCTACATTGTTACCAATGATTTGTACCAAAACCTTATTAAAGAGCAAATTAAAGGTATTACTGATGAACAAATAATTTGCGAGCCAAGTCGAAAAAACACAGCTCCCTGTATTGCTTATGCTAACCATAAAATTGCTTTAAAAAACCCCAATGCAAATATTGTTGTCGCTCCTGCAGACCACTTGATTTTAAAGGAAGATGAATTTGTTCGGGTTATTAATTTGGCATTAAATTATACCGAAAAAAACGATTGCTTGTTAACATTAGGAATTACTCCAAGCCGACCAGATACAGGTTATGGTTATATTCAGTTCGATAGTAACCACTCTACCATTGACGACGAAATTAAAAAGGTAAAAACCTTTACTGAAAAACCCGATTTGGAACTGGCAAAACAGTTTATCGAAAGTGGTGAGTTTTGTTGGAATTCCGGAATGTTTATCTGGAGTTTAAAAAGCATCAATAAAGCATTCGACTTATTGTTACCTCAAATGAATCAGCTTTTTAAAGATGGGGCAGCTAAATATAATACTCCCGAAGAAATTAAATTTATAAATGACACTTATTCCATTTGTAAAAACATTTCAATCGATTACGGTATTATGGAAAAATCAACCAATGTTTATGTGATAAGTGCCGATATTGGTTGGTCTGATTTAGGCACTTGGGGTTCAATTTACACTCATCTACCTTTAGATGAAAACCAAAATGCAATTGTAGGCGGTAGTGTTTTAATGTACGATTCATCTAACAATATTGTCAACGTGCCAAATGATAAATTGGTGGTTTTGCAAGGTTTAGACGATTATATTGTGGTAGAGTCAGATAAAATATTATTGGTCTGCAAAAAACAAGACGAACAAAAAATAAAACAATTTGTTAATGATGTAAAACTCATCAAAGACTTGTCGTTTTATTAAAAGGGACAAGAGGAAGTGACAAGGGACAAGAGAAATTTTTGGCTGACGGCTATGAGGAGAATGTTGTGTTGTTTACAATTAAGTCACCCTTTTTTCTATACATTTTAAAAGTACATTTGTACTCTCAATGAGCAATTCTCAAAACAATAAATCAGAAATGTCATTTTTAGAACACTTAGAGGTTCTGCGTTGGCATTTAGTTAGAGCAAGTATTGTGGTAATGGTTTTTACCATTCTAATTTTCTCTTTCAAATCGTTTGTTTTCGACAACATTATTTTGGCTCAGAAATATTCAGATTTCTGGACTTATCGAGTTTTTTGTGAGCTATCCCACTGGTTGGGAAAAGATGATTTGCTTTGTATGGGCGATATCAATTTCGACCTGATAAACATTGAAATGAGTGGTCAGTTTTCTATGCACATTATGGTTTCTATTATTGGTGGTTTAATAGTATCATTTCCATACCTGCTTTTCGAAATTTGGCGATTTATTGCTCCTGCATTAGCCGAAAAAGAACGTAAATATGCCCAACGGTTAATCTTTGCAGGTTCAATATTATTTTCGATGGGTATTTTATTTGGGTATTATTTAATTTCTCCTTTTTCTGTGCAGTTTTTAGGAAACTATCAGGTAAGTGAGTTGGTTAAAAATCAAATTAGTTTGAGCTCGTTTATTTCCACTGTAACTACAGTAACATTAGCCTGTGGTTTGGTTTTTCAGTTGCCGTTAATTGTATATTTTTTATCTAAGGTGGGAATCGTTACACCCGAATTTATGAAAAAATATAGAAAACATGCTATTGTAGTAACGTTAATTGCATCAGCTATTATAACACCGCCAGATGTAATGAGCCAAATTTTAATGGCGATACCTTTGCTAATATTGTACGAATTTAGCATTTTTGTTTCAATGCGAGTGGTGAACTCAAAATAAGGGTTAAATTTAAGACGTGATTTTAAGAGCAGAAAATATTAGAAAACGTTATGGTAAAAGAGAGGTTGTTAAAGGCGTTTCTTTTGATGTAAAACAAGGAGAAATTGTTGGTTTACTTGGTCCGAATGGAGCTGGAAAAACCACTTCGTTTTACATGATTGTGGGCTTAATAAAACCCAATGATGGAAAAGTTTTTTTAGACGACAAAGAAATTACCACTTCGCCCATGTACAAACGTGCCCAAATGGGTATTGGTTATTTGCCACAAGAAGTTTCTGTATTTCGAAAATTAAGTGTAGAGGATAATATTGCTGCCATTTTAGAAATGATGCCGTTAACCGAACAAGAGCAAAAAGACAAATTGGAAGAACTGTTGGAAGAGTTTGGATTAAACCATGTGCGTAAAAATTTAGGACACAATTTATCGGGAGGAGAAAAAAGAAGAACCGAAATTGCCCGTGCCTTAGCTTCCAACCCAAGTTTTATATTGTTGGACGAACCCTTTGCAGGTGTTGACCCAATTGCGGTGGAAGACATACAAGCCATTGTATCTAAATTAAAAGAAAAAAACATAGGTATTTTAATTACCGACCACAACGTACAAGAAACCTTAAGCATTACCGACCGTGCTTATTTGTTGTTTGAAGGAAGCATTTTAAAAGCCGGAACTGCCGAAGAATTAGCTAATGATGAGCAAGTTCGACGAGTGTATTTAGGGAAACACTTTGAGTTGAAAAGGAAAGTTTGATAAACGAGAAAGCCGCTGAATTCAGCGGCTTTCTCGTTTTGTATAAAATATTTTTTTATTTCCCTTCTTCTTTTGGCTCTTGTCCACTTGGAAGTGGAGCACCACTAACATTTTGAGGAGCATTTTGAACTGGCAATGCTTTTTCGTCAATTTGCTCTTGAATTTTTGATTGAACTGTGGTTTCCTCATCAACACTTCTAGCAGGATTTACAGCTGCCGAAGCAATACTCAAGACTACTAAAGCAATTCCTAACGTCCATGTAGCTTTTTCTAAAAAATCGGCAGTTTTTCTAACTCCCATCACTTGGTTGTTGGTAGAAAAAGCTGAATCCAAACCACCTTTAGGGTTTTGGATTAATACAATAAGTAACAACAATGCACATACTATTATTACTAAAATGGTGATTAATGTAAACATCTATTTTATTTTTTGTTTTAAAATTTTAATTTGGTTTGCAAAATAACTTCTTTTTTCCGGATTTTTCAAACTTAATTTCTGATATGTTTTTATAGCCTCTTCATAATTGCCTTGTTCAACCTGAATAAGGGCTAGCGTTTCGCTAACCAAATCAGAATCGTCAACAACGCTCAACCGTGCCATATTAATTGGTGAGTAAAATTCGGTTTTTTTTGGCTTAATCTTCGGGTCTTCTTGTATAAACTTGTCAATTAAATCCAATTTAATTTTTTTATGCTGACTAACGTTTTTATCTGTTTTTTTATCGCTACTAGGTAAACGTTTTAACCAATCGCTAAACGTTAATTCACTATTTTCGTCAAAATCTTCTAACTTCTCACTTCCATCTTCCGTTTTCTGACTTCTGACTTTTGACTTCTGACTTCTGTCTTCTGACTTTTGACTTCTGTCTTCCGTCTCCTCTTCTTCCAACTCTATAGTGTAACTGTTCGAAATAGCTTGGTTAATGTATTCTAATTCTAATAATTTTTCTTTTTCGCTCTTTTCATCTGCAACAAATTCAGTAGCTAGTACAATTTTTTCGATTGGAGTTGGTTGAGTATCAAGTTCTATAATTGATTTAGTAATAATCAGTTTTGGGTCATCGACAACCTCAATGTTGGCTTTGACTTCTTCCTTCGTAATAGAAATCAAATCGAATAATTTTTTCCGGTCGGATGAATAAACTGCACTTTTTTTCAATTGCTGTTCAAACAACAAATGGTTAGATTTATTTAGATGTAACGCTAATAAAACTTGTCCACTTTGACAATAAGGAAATTCTTTTACTAATGATACAGCTTCGCTTTCAGCCATTAATTGAATAGTTGCTGGTTTTGAAATGTATTTTATAAAATTAGTTGTTTGCATTTACCAGCTTCCTACCGATTTATTAAAAATATCTTGGGTTAATTGATTGTTGATTTCCTTAATTAGTTCATCTTCTATTGAAGAAATATTTACTGAACTGTCATAATCTGCAAAACGGGTAAAATCACTTTCAAAATCTTGTTTTTTGTCTTTGGTATTGGTAAATTTTACATTTACCGTTATTGTTAACCTGTTTTTTGCAGCAGTTTCGTTACCCTGTATGGCAACTGATGATATTTGATAATTGGTAATGGAACCTTCAAATTGTATATCGCCTTCCGTTGTTGCTAAACTTAAGTTGGTTTGCGATATAAAAATATCTTTTAAAGCTTCACTAAACGTTTGGCTATAATTTACATTCGCCAATGGAGCAAAATTTTGAAATGTTTTTACAGATACCGTTTTTACATCTTCGGCAATAGCAGCACCTGTAAAAGAGTAGTTTACTTTGCAAGCTGCAAAACTTACCGAAAGTAACATTAAAATGATATATTGGTGTGTTTTTTTCAATTTTCTAAATTGTATTCTTTTATTTTTCGGTACAAGGTTCGTTCAGAAATACCTAATTCGGTAGCAGCATTTTTTCGTTTTCCATTGTATTTTTCCAAAGCTTTAATAATAAACTCTTTTTCTTTGTCGGCTAAAGATAAGGATTCTTCTATAACCTCTTCGTGCTGTGTAATATTGCTGTTACTTAAAATTTGAGGTTTATATATTTTTTCCAGCTCCACTTGATTTTTTTCAACATTATCTTCCTGTTTTGAATACAATTGCTGAATACTTTTTAGCATGGAATTTTTATTTTCCGAGTCAATTGATGATGGTTCTTTGTTATTAATAATACCATATACCAATTTTTTTAGTTCAATCACATCGTTTTTTAAACCAAACAGTACTTTGTATAAAATATCTCTTTCCGATAAATCAGATTTGTCATGACCATCATACAATGCAGGTAATATAGAAGTATTATTTGCGGGTAAATATTTTAAAATGGTTTCTAATGTTATACTTCTCGAATTTTCAATAACAGAAATTTGTTCGGCAACATTTTTTAATTGCCTGATGTTTCCAGGCCAACTAAAATTGATGATGGCTTCGATAGCAGCAGGTTCTAAAACGATGGATGGCATGCGGTATTTATTTGCAAAATCTGCCGAAAATTTTCTAAACAATAAATGAATGTCTTCTTTTCGTTCTCTTAAAGGGGGTAAGTGAATAGGAACAGTATTTAACCGATAAAATAAATCTTCCCTAAATTTTCCTTTACTGATGGCATCAGGAATTTTAACATTGGTTGCAGCAACAATCCTGACATCAGTTTTTTGAACTTTAGATGAGCCTACTTTTATAAATTCGCCTGTTTCTAAAACACGGAGTAACCGTGCCTGAGTGGGCAAAGGCAATTCGGCAACTTCATCTAAAAAAATGGTGCCGCCATCAGCCACTTCAAAATATCCCTTTCTTGCCTCATGAGCACCGGTAAACGAACCTTTTTCGTGTCCAAACAATTCAGAATCAATTGTTCCTTCAGGTATTGCACCACAGTTTACGGCAATGTATTTATTGTGTTTTCTTGAACTTAATTGATGAATAATTTGGGGCATCACTTCTTTTCCGGTACCACTTTCTCCACTTATTAAAACCGATAAATCTGTTATTGCTACTTGTGTGGCAATGTCAATAGCCCTGTTTAATGACGGTGAAGAGCCAATTATTCCGAAACGTTGTTTTATTTGTTGAGCGTCCATTTATTCAATTCATTTTATTTAAAATTATAGATTTGAAATCGTCGGTATTTAATTTCTAATCTCCAATTTCTAATTATTAACCGCTTCCCCAATCAATGTTCCACCAGTGCAGCGGTGTATGTAAACACTTACATAATCACCTACTTTATAATGTTCTTTTGGAAATACTGCTACCGTATTTTGAGGTGTTCTTCCTTGTAAATCGTTTTTTGATTTTTTTGAAAAACCTTCTACTAATACCTGAAAGGTTTTTCCAACATATCCTTTATTTCTTTCCAGCGAATATTTGTTTTGTAGTGCAATAATTTCTGCCAATCTTCTTTTCTTCACATCTTCAGGTACATCGTCTTTTAACTTACGTTGAGCCAAAGTATTTGGGCGTTCCGAATAAGAAAACATATAAGCATAATCAAATTTAACATATTCCATCATAGATAAAGTATCCTGATGTTCTTCTTCTGTTTCAGAGCAAAATCCGGCAATAACATCAGCCGAAAGAGCTACCTCAGGAACTATTCTTTTAATAGCATCAATTCGTTGTTTATACCACTCTGAAGTGTAACCCCTATTCATTAATTCCAGAATTCGAGAGTTTCCGCTTTGAAATGGCAAATGAATGTAGTTACAGATATTGTCGTATTTTGCCATCATAAATAAAAATTCATCGGTAATGTCTTTGGGGTGTGAAGTAGAAAAACGTACCCTCAAATCAGGGCTTATCAATGCAACTTGCTCCATCAATTGAGCAAAGTTTACACATTTCGACTTTTCTTCATCAGATAAGTTATCGTATTCCTTTTTTAATCCTTCCTGCCCATACCACAAGTACGAATCAACATTTTGGCCTAAAAGAGTAACTTGGTAAATGGAACCACACAAAACGTGCACATGTTATCACAACCTCTGGTTATTGATATAAAAGCGGTAACACCATTACTCAACAGTCTTACAGGGCTAATGTCGGCGTATGTTTCTTCTTTCGACAACAGCACATTCACAGCTTTTCTTCCATCCTCAGCTTGATTAATAAGATTAGGTAAATCTCTATACGCATCAGGACCAACAACAATGTCAACTAATTTTTCTTCATCAAGTAATTGAGATTTCACCCGCTCCGCCATACAGCCTAAAACACCAATAATCATTTCAGGTTTTTGTTTTTTGTATTTGGTAAAAGATTTTAATCGGTTTCTAACAGTTAGTTCAGCTTTTTCCCGAATAGAGCAGGTATTAACAAAAACAACATCAGCTTCTTCAATATTTTTGGTAGTATTAAAACCATTGTTACTTAATATGGAGGCAACTATTTCGCTATCAGAAAAATTCATTTGACAACCATAACTTTCTATATATAATTTTTTTCCTTCGGTTGATTTAGGCTCAATTAAAGTTGCACTACCTTGTATCGATTCGTCAATAATTTTGTTGGTTTCTTCCATCTATATGTTATAATAAAGGTGCAAAATTAGTTAAAAATAAGATTTTAATGACAAAATGACATTGTTATTATGTTGTCATATTTTAACAAAAGCGTTTAAAAACCCCGATTTATACATATAATTCATTAATCTGGTCTCAATAATTTGGAAATCCAGTATTTTATTTTATTTCTTTGCAGAATATTTTAAAAACTTCAAACCTTAAACTTTGAACGTTAAACCTATTTTTAATATGGTAAAAAATTTAGTAATTGTTGAATCTCCTGCTAAGGCAAAAACCATTGAAAAGTTTTTAGGTAAAGATTTTTTGGTGAAATCCAGCTTTGGACATATCAGAGATTTAGACGGAAAAAACTTATCTGTTGATATTGAAAAAGGATTTGAACCTCAATACGTTATTCCAAACGATAAAAAGAAATTAGTATCAGAATTAAAAAAATTAGCAAAAGAAGCAGAAACCGTTTGGTTGGCTTCCGATGAAGATAGAGAGGGGGAGGCCATATCTTGGCATTTGTTAGAGGCTCTTGGGTTAGATGAAAAAAAGACAAAACGGATTGTTTTTCATGAAATTACTAAAAACGCCATTACCAAAGCAGTAGAAAATCCAAGAAAAATAGATAGAAATTTAGTTGATGCTCAACAAGCTCGTCGTATTTTAGACCGATTAGTGGGGTATGAACTTTCTCCCGTTTTATGGAAAAAAGTAAAACCATCGTTATCTGCAGGTCGGGTTCAATCGGTTTCAGTCCGTTTAATTGTAGAAAGAGAACGAGAAATACAAAATTTTACGAGTCAATCAGCATTTAAAGTGGTGGCTAATTTTATTGTTGGCGGCAATGTTTCTTTAAGAGCTGAGTTACCCAAACGGTTTTCGACAAAAAAAGAAGCCGAAGATTTTTTAAATAGTTGTGTAGCTGCTGAGTATATTATAGAAGGATTGGAAACCAAACCTACTAAAAAATCTCCAGCACCACCTTTTACTACATCTACACTACAACAAGAAGCCGGAAGAAAGCTAGGTTTTTCGGTGTTACAAACCATGACAGTTGCTCAAAAATTATACGAATCGGGAAAAATCACCTACATGAGAACCGATTCCGTTAACTTATCAAATGAAGCTATTGGAGCAGCCAAAAAAGAAATTATCAGTGCTTATGGTGAAGAATATTCTCAAGTGAGAAAATTTACTACCAAATCAAAAGGTGCTCAAGAGGCTCATGAGGCAATTCGTCCGACATACATGGATGCTCATTCCATTTCCGGCGATCCTTCACAAGTTCGGCTTTATGAATTAATTTGGAAAAGGGCAGTGGCTTCTCAAATGAGCGAGGCTAAACTTGAAAAAACCACGGTAAATATTAATATAACGACAAATAAAGAAAAATTTGTTGCAAAAGGTGAAGTGTTGATTTTTGATGGATTTCTAAAATTATACATGGAATCAAATGATGATGAGAATTTAGAAGATGATGAAACCATCTTGCCGCCATTAAAACAAGGAGAAAAACTTCAACTAAACGATATTGTTGCTTCAGAACGTTTTACTTTGAATCCACCTCGATATACTGAAGCTAGTTTAGTCAGGAAATTGGAAGAACTTGGGATAGGAAGACCTTCTACTTACGCCCCTACAATTACAACTATTGTTAAACGTGGTTATGTGGTTAAAGAAGATAGGGATGGAAAAGAACGTAGTTATGCTGTTTTAACCTTGAAAAACAAGCAGGTTTCGGCTCAAACCAAAACAGAGATTTACGGAACCGAAAAAAAGAAAATGTTTCCTTCTGATATCGGTGTAATTGTTACTGATTTTCTGGTAGAGAATTTCAATAAAGTAATGGATTATGGTTTCACAGCCAAAGTTGAAGAGCAATTTGATGAGATTGCTGAGGGTCAGAAAAAATGGAACAAAATGATTGAAGAGTTTTACAATCCATTCCATAAAAGTATTGAAAACACTATGCAACATGCCGAAAGAGCATCAGGTGAACGCGTGTTGGGAGTTGATCCTGTTTCGAAAAAGGAAGTGATTGTACGAATAGGTAAATTTGGTGCAATGGTTCAGATTGGAAAAGCCGATGATGAAGAAAAACCAAAATTTGCCAGTCTCCAACCTGGTCAGACTATAGAAAATATAACATTAAATCAGGCACTTGATTTATTTAAATTTCCTAAAACTCTTGGAACACATCAGGGAGTTGAGGTGGTTGTTGCAGTTGGTAAGTTTGGTCCATACATAAAATTGGATAAGCTTTTCGTGTCTATTCCAAAAAATGAAGACATTGGAACTGTTGACTTGAAAAGAGCCTTAGAATTAATTAGCGAAAAACAACAAGCTGATGCACCAATTGATTCTTACGAAAATTTACCGGTACAAAAAGGAGTTGGAAAATTCGGTCCATTTATTAAATGGAACAATATGTTTATTAATGTAAACAGAAAATATAACTTTGATAAGTTAAGCTCTAAAGATATTGCCGAATTGATTGAAGATAAAAAGAAAAAAGAAGTAGAAAAATATATCCATAACTGGGAAGAAGAAGGAATATCTCTTCAAAAAGCGAGGTGGGGTAGATTTAATTTAGTGAAAGGCAAAGTAAAAATTGAACTGCCAAAAGATGTTGATGCGATTAACTTTTCATTGGAAGATGCAAAAAAAGTTTTGGCAGAAAAAAGTGCTGTTAAAAAAACAAAGAAAAAATAGAAGCTAAACATTAAATTTTTTTTGAGATGAATTTTTCTGAATTTTTTGAGCCTGTAAATTTAAATCAAGGTGGTTTAAGTCATCCATATTCCGGAAATAGTTTTGTGAATGCCATATCTTTTTACGACAATCAGGATTTAAAAGAATTTAATGTTGCAGTTATTGGAGTTGGAGAACATCGCGGGAGTAGTTCAAATGCAGGAACATCACAATCACCTAATTACGTCCGAAAATACTTGTATAAACTAAATAAATTAGGGGAAGCCTCTAAAATTATAGATTTCGGTAACCTAAAAATTGGGGCATCATTAAATGATACGTATTTTGCTTTGAGTTCAATATTAGAGGAATTAATTAAATTGGAAATTATTCCTATTATTATAGGAGGAGGTCAGGATTTGACTTATGCAAACTTTTTAGCATATAAAAATTTAGAACAAACCGTCAATTTAGTCGCCATCGATTCAAATTTTGATTTAGGAGAACCAGATTCCGAAATAAGTTCTAATAACTTTTTAACAAAAATTATTTTACATCAGCCTAATTTTTTATTCAACTATAGTAACATAGGATATCAATCATATTTCGTAGATAAATCTGAGATAGAATTGATGAATAAATTGTTTTTTGATGTCTATCGATTAGGTCAGGTGCAAAAAAACATTGAAGATGTAGAGCCTATTGTTCGTAATGCCGATATTCTTTCATTTGATGTTTCTGCTATCCGGCAATCAGAATCTCCTGGAAACGCCAATGCATCTCCAAATGGCTTTTATGGCGAACAAGCTTGTCAGATTGCGAGATATGCAGGCTTAAGCGATAAACTAACATCAGTAGGTTTCTATGAAGTTAATCCTGAATTTGACCAAAATGGACAAACAGCCCATCTGGTCGCCCAAATGATTTGGTACTTTTTAGACGGAATAAACAATAGAAAAAAAGACTTTCCTGTAGGCTCAAGGAAACCTTATACTAAATATAGAGTAAACATTCAGAATGGTGAAAACGAATTGATTTTTTATAAAAGTGATAAGAGCGAACGTTGGTGGATGGATGTTCCATACCCATCACACCGGAAAATTAAATATGAAAGACATTTATTAGTGCCTTGCTCTTATAAAGATTACCAAACGGCTTGTGAAGATGAAATGCCCGATAGATGGTGGCAAACGTTTCAAAAATTAGCCTGATTTTCAGTTATCAACAAGAAATTAACAATTAAAAGTTGAAAAAGTTTTTGTAAAAAAAATATTTTTATTTATCTTAGCCGACTATTGTGTGTAATAATGTAATTTAATTAACTAGAAAAACCTGTATTTATATGAAGAAACTTATCCTTTCTATCTCATTAATCATTGTCGGAGCTGGTCTTCATGCTCAACAAGATGCACAGTTTACCCAAAATATGTTTAATAAACTTTCAGTTAATCCTGGTTACGCTGGTTCTAACGGCGGAATTTGCTTTACCTTGTTAAGTAGAACTCAATGGACTGGCTTCGATGGTCATCCTCAAACACATTTATTTAGTACTGATGCTTTGATTTTTAGTAAACATGGTGTTGGGTTAACTGTTTTCCAAGATAAATTAGGAATTGAAAGTTCGTTGGTAGCTAAATTAGCATATTCGTACCATTTAACTTTAGGACCTGGTTCTTTAGGTATCGGTATAGATGCAGGTATGTTAAGTAAATCTTTTGGATCGGATTTTATTGCTGTTGATGATCCAACTCTTGATCCATCAATACCTAATGCGGGAACTTCAGCCAGTACTTTTGACTTAGGCATAGGCTTGTATTATAACATACCAAATAAAATGTATGTAGGTATTTCTACCTTACATTTAACAGCTTCAGAATTAAAAGATGTTGCGAATGGTAGTTCCGGCGAAGGTGCTTTAAATTTTGCACAATCTCGTCACTATTATATTATGGCAGGTTACGATTGGGATATTAGACAAGATAAAAAATGGGTAGTTAAACCATCTATTTTAGCTAAAACTGACGCCGCTTCTACTCAATTAGATATAAATGCGTTATTAATGTACAATAATTTAGTATGGGGAGGCGTTTCATACAGAATTGAAGATGCAATTGCTGTTTTGGCCGGGGTAAACATACCTCAATTACCGGGTTTAAAAGTAGGAGTTTCTTATGACATCACAACTTCTACATTAAGCGATTATAGTAATGGTAGCTTGGAGTTTATGATTAAATATTGTACAAATATTACTAAACCACCAAAAAGAGAAGTATATCACTCAGTAAGATTTTTATAAATTAAATTGTAACTTAATAATTTTAATTACGTTCAAGTGCAGTTCGCCGTTAACTTTAAAATGGCACTATTCATAAAAAATAAAACGGATAGTTAAACTAAGGAGGTAAAATGAAACGAATATTAATTTTAATAACAATTGCTGTTCTTTATGCTTGTAGCAAAGGAAACGGTGAGTTAATTGGAGTACAAGGCAGAGAGGAATGGTATCAACCTGATCCTTTCGGAATGTTGTTTATTCCAATGGGTAGTTATAATATGGGACCTTCAGATCAGGATGTTCCTTATGCTGTAACGGCACAATCCAGAACAGTTTCTGTTCAAGCGTTCTACATGGATCAGACCGAAATTTCTAACAACGAATATCGTCAGTTTGTTTTTTGGGTAAGAGACTCTCTCGCTCGAAGAATAATGGCTGAAGAAGTTGATGAGGAAGAATTTTCTATCTCAGAAAACGAATTTGGAGAAGAAATTGATCCTCCAGCATTAAACTGGTATGCAAAATTAAAATGGGATGAGCCAGAATCTAGAGAAGCTTTAGAACCATTATTTTATATCCCTTCTGAAAGATTTTATAATAGAAGAGAATTAGATACCAGAAAATTAATGTATGATTATTATTGGATTGATTATAAAAGAGCTGCATTAAGAGAAAGTAGAGATTCTGAAGATCATCCATTTAGTATGGATAGATCGAAATTTATCATGAAGGATGTTATTAACGTTTATCCTGATACTTTAGCTTGGATACATGATTTTACTTACTCTTTTAATGAGCCAATGACTAAAAATTATTTTTGGCATCCGGCTTATGATGACTATCCGGTTGTAGGCGTTTCTTGGAAACAGGCAACAGCATTTTGTATCTGGAGAACCCAATTATTAGAGAGTTTCTTAATTGAAAACGGTGGTATCATTGTTAATGATTTCAGATTACCAACAGAATCAGAATGGGAATGGGCTGCAAGAGGTGGGTTAGATTTAAGTCCTTACCCATGGGGAGGTCCTTACATCAGAAACAGTAGAGGTTGTTTCTTAGGAAACTTTAAACCAATGCGTGGTAATTATATTGATGATGGTGGTTTTCATACTGTAAAAATAAACTCATATAATCCTAATGATTATGGTTTATATTGCATGGCTGGTAATGTAGCAGAATGGACAAGTAATGCATTTGATGAATCGGCATATAATTTTGCTCATGATTTGAATCCTGATTATACCTATGATGCTAATGAAAATGACCCTCCTTCTTTAAAAAGAAAAGTTATCAGAGGAGGTTCTTGGAAAGATGTTGGGTACTATTTACAAACTTCAACCAGAACTTACGAATACCAAGATACTGCTAAATGTTATATTGGATTCAGATGTGTGATGACTTATTTGGGACGTGCAAAAGATGATAATATTTAAACTGTAATTAATTAACCTATCTATATAATTAACTTTTAAAAACTAAAACTTATGGGATTTGTAGAATTTTTATTTGAAACAAAAAAAGGAAAAACAATCATGGGACTCCTTTACGGTATGGGGGCTGCCGTTGTAATTGTAGGAGCAATGTTTAAAATTATGCACTGGCCTGGTGCTGGTCCAATGCTTGTAATTGGTTTAAGTACTGAAGCAATTATTTTTGCCGTATCAGCATTTGAGCCTGCACACATGGATTTAGATTGGACTTTAGTTTATCCTGAATTAGCAGGTATGGATGAAGATCATGGTCATGGTGCTGCAATTTCTAATAAACCAGTAACTGAGCAATTAGATGACATGTTAGCTGAAGCTAAAATTGGACCTGAATTGATTGAAAGTTTAGGTGTAGGGTTAAGAAAACTTGGTGACAATGCCAATAAATTATCAGAAATTTCTGATGCTTCTGTTGCAACCAATGATTATACCAATAGTTTAAAAACAGCTTCAGGTAAAGTAAGTGAATTAGCTGATTCTTATACTGAGGCATCAAGAGCTTTGGCAACTCTTTCTACTGCTGCTGATTCTGGTGCTTCAACTGGACAAGAAATGCAAAAAATGGCTTCGACTTTAGAGGCATTGAACAGGTCTTATGAAGCTCAACTAACAGGGTCTCAACAACAAGCTCAAACAATGACGACAATGTATAATGGTATTAATGCATTGATGACTAATTTGACTGATTCAGTTGAAGATACTAAACGATATAAAGAAAATATTTCTGAGTTATCAGTTAATTTAGCTAAATTAAATACTGTTTATGGCAATATGTTAACCGCAATGACAGTTAAAGCTTAATCTAAATCTTTTGTTTAACCATTAAAAATTAAAATATTATGGCTGGAGGTAAGTTACCACCGCGGCAGAAGATGATTGGTATGATGTACCTTGTATTAACTGCCCTTTTAGCAATGAACGTTTCTAAAGATATTCTTGATGCATTTATCGTTGTAAACGATGGTATCGAGAATTCAACATCGACTTTTGCTGATAAAACTAGTATATATTATACAAAATTTGCTGCCGCTGCTGTTGATAGCGAAACAGCAAAACCATTTAAAGCAAAAGCAGACAATGTTAAAAAAATGACTGATGATCTTTATGATTATATTAAAAAATTAAAACATCATTTGATTACAGTTGTTGATAAAACTCCGGAAGGTTCACATGATTCTTTGTACAAAATCTCTAATGTACAAAGTAAAGATAATTATGATTTACCAACATTAACAATGGGATTAGCTGAACCGGCTACTCCAAAAGATGGCGAATGGACAGCTGTTGATTTAAGAAAAAAAATCAATAAATATCAAGCCGATTTATTAGATTTATTTAAAGAAAATAAAGAAGCACAAGATTTGATGAAAAAATCGTTAGCTGTTTTAGAAACTCCTGACCCTAAACCGGGAACCAGTGATGATAAAACTTGGGAAGAGGCTAATTTTTACCATGTTCCTTTGGCTGCTGTAATTACCATTCTATCTAAAATCCAATCGGATGTTAGAAGTGCTGAAGCAGAGGCTGTTGCTAAATTATATGAAAATATTGATGCTGCAGGTGTTTCATTTAGTAAAGTGGATGGTTTTGCCTATGCTAAAAAAGCGTATGTAATGGATGGTGATTCTTTTGCTGCTCAAATTTTTACTGCTGCTTACAACGATTTGGATAACCCAGAGATTTTTATTGGTGCATATGATAGCGTAGCTGCACTTACCGAAACAGATGAAAATAAAATTATGAAAGGCCAGAAAGGTGAAGGATGGGATGCCACTAAAAATGGCGGTTGGTATCAATTAAAAGATGTTGAGGCCGGTAAAGGGTATTTAAAAATTAGAGAAGGTGTAGGTATTCATGATTGGGGTGGAATTATTAAGGTGAAAACCAAAAAAGGACCAAAAATTTACCCTTTTAGTAGTTCTTTTGAAGTAGGTAAGCCTTCTACAACAGTTGCTGCATCGGCTATGAATGTGTTTTACATGGGTATTGATAATCCAGTATCGGTTTCTGCACCAATGCCTAATGCTAAAGCTTCTGCACCAGGTTTACGACAAGGTTCGGGTGCTGGACAATACGTTATGCGACCAACTGCTATTGGAAAAGTTACCATAAATGTTTCCGGTACCGACGATAATGGAAAAACAGTGAATTTAGGTAAATCAGAATTTAGAGTTAAAAAAATTCCTGATCCAGTACCTTATATTGCTGGCAAAACTGGTTCATGTACTATGACAAAAAGTGATTTAGCAAGTGGCGTAATCCAAGCTAAAATGGAAGGTTTTGAATTTGATTTAAAAGTACAAGTAAGCTCATTTGAGATTGGAACTACTGTTTCAGGTGATTATAAAGATGCTAAAGTTACAGGAAGCAGAATGAATGACGCGGCTAGAGCGTTGATTGGTAAAGCTTCTCGTGGACAACGATTTTATGTTGAAAAAATGAGTGTTAAAATGCCCGATGGCACTACACGTACTTTGGCTAACATAAATATTAAGATTATTTAATAATTTTTACAAAGAAAGGAGGTTTCTATGAACCGTAAATTAATTTATGTATGTATTTTGGTGTTTTTTAGCGTTTCGTTAATTGCCCAAAATAAAGTGTTAGATAAACCGTGGATTAAAGAAAATACTCCCACACGTAGAGTTATCCCTTATACTCATGTAAGAGAAGCTGATGTAATGTGGCATAGAAGAATATGGAGAACAATTGATTTACGTGAAAAAATCAACCACCCTTTGTATTATCCAATTACTCCAATTCAAGATAGAAAGAGTTTGTTCGATGTGATGAAAGAAGGTATTTTAGAAGGAACCATTACTGCTTATAGTGATGCTGATGATGAATTTACAGTTCAATTAACAAAAGCAGAAGCAAAAGCAAAAATGGGTCGCTATAAGGAAACAAAGCAATATGATGATTTTGGTGAGGAAATTATTGGTGCTGCCGATTCTACTTATGAAGAATATGGTTCTATTGATGTTGTTGAATATAGAGTTAAAGAAGATTGGTTTTTTGATAGAGAACGATCTATAATGGATGTTAGAATTATTGGACTAGCTCCTGCTTTAAATGTTATTGATTTAAATACCGGTGAATCTAAAGGTAAACAAGTATTGTTCTGGATTTATTTCCCTGAAGCTCGATATGTTTTTGCTAATTATGATGTGTTTAACCGTCAGAACGATGCCGAAAAAAGAACGTATGATGATGTTTTTTGGAAAAGAATGTTTAATAGTTATATTACTAAACGTTCAAATGTTTATGATCGAAACAATAAGGACTATTTAAGAGGATTAGATTTAATCTTGGAATCAGACAACATCAAGGAAGACATGTTTAATTTAGAACACGACATGTGGAATTTCTAAAAAAATAATTATATAAAAAAAACCTCTGTCGTTTGACGGAGGTTTTTTTTTGAGGTCGCGGACGGATTCGAACCGCCGTAGAAGCTTTTGCAGAGCTCTGCCTAGCCACTCGGCCACGCGACCTTTAATTGAGGTTACGAAGTTAACAAATATTTTTATTTTCTTCTCCTTTTATTCACGAACTTTGGACTTATATTTTTTATCTTATGTATATTGATTTTAGAAGTGATACAGTAACTAAGCCTTCAACAGAGATGAAAGAGGCAATGATGGCTGCTGTTGTAGGTGACGATGTTTTTGGAGATGACCCGACTGTAAATAAATTACAGGATATGGCGGCAAAACTTTTTACTAAGGAAGCTGCCTTATTTTGTCCTTCAGGAACAATGGCAAACCAAATTGCCATTAAAATTCATACCAATTCACCCGGAGAACTTATTTGTGATGAATTAGCTCATGTTTACAAATATGAAGGAGGAGGAATAGGTTTTAACTCAGGTTTAGCAACCAAATTGTTAAAAGGTAATAAAGGCAGATTAACTGCCGAATTGATTGGTGCTGCAATAAACCCTGATGATATTCATTTCCCACCAACTCAATTAGTTTGTTTGGAAAATACCTGTAACAAAGGTGGCGGTAGTATTTACGATTTCGAAGAGATTAAAAAAATTAATAACTTATGTAAAGATAAATTGCTAAAGTTACATTTAGATGGAGCACGAATTTTTAACGCTATTGTTGAATCAAATTATACGTCCCAAGAAATTGGAGATCAATTTGATACCATCTCGGTTTGTTTATCAAAAGGGTTGGGAGCTCCGGTGGGGTCTTTATTAATAGGTTCTAATGAAGATATTAAAAAAGCCAAACGAATCAGAAAAATATTGGGAGGAGGAATGAGACAAGCAGGGTATTTAGCCGCAGCAGGTATTTATGCATTAGAAAACAATATTAACCGATTAAAAGAGGATCACCACCGGGCAAAACTATTGGCAGATGAATTGTGTAAACTCAAATGGGTAAAAGAGGTTTTTCCTGTTTATACCAACATACTAATTATAGAGATTTTGCCTCATTTGGATGTAAACCATGTTATTCATACATTAGAAAAAAACCAAATTAAAGTTGCAGCTTTTGGTTCACAACAAATACGATTTGTTACTCATTTGGATGTGAATGACGAAATGATAAACAGAACGATTGAGATAGTAAAAAAAATAAATTTTTAACATGATTCAAATTCAGGATACCGTAATTTCAGAGCTGCTATTAGAAAGAAAATTTGTTTGCAATTTGAATGCTTGTAAAGGGGCTTGTTGTATTGAGGGTGACGCAGGTGCACCTTTAGAAGATGACGAATTAGAAGAATTAGAGAATGCTTTTCCTTATGTAAAAAAGTATTTATCGAAACAATCGATTGAAGCTTTAGAAGAAGATTTATACACCATTGATTCGGATGGTGATATGGTTACTCAATTGGTAAAAGGAAAGGAATGTGCTTTTGTTTTTTTTGATGAAAAAAACATTGCGAAATGCTCTATTGAACAAGCATATTTAGATGGAGATATTTCTTTTAAGAAACCGATTAGTTGCCATCTTTTTCCAGTACGATTAAAACATTTTAAATCGTTTATAGCTGTAAATTACGAACAAATTGAAATATGTGGTGATGCTTGTGCTTTAGGAGAAGAATTAGGGGTAAAAACCTATCAATTTTTAAAAGAACCTTTAATTAGAAGGTTTGGAGAGGATTGGTTTAAAGAACTAGAATTGGTGGATGAGCATTTAGGCAAAGAATAAACTTAATAAAAAAGAACTTCTTATCATCAATAAAATCACATTAATTGCTTGATTTTCTTATTTTTGAGTAAACAATTTACAGCATGAAAGCATTTAAAATCGCATGGTTATTTTTGATATTCAGTATCATTTGGAAGGATGGATTTACTCAAAATAAATCTCTTACCCTAAATGTAAAAACCATTGATAAAACTGATAAAATTGAATTGGATAAGGCAGAGGAACTTTACGTTGGAGAAAATTATATCTATGCACTTCCAATATATGAAGAGTTGGTTGAAAAATATCCCAAAGAAAATTATATCAAATATCGTTTGGGAATGTGCTACTTAAAAAAACAAGATGCTTATGATAAAGCGGTACAATATTTAAAACCTATAGCAGAAACTAATCCTGATGTAGCCGATATAAAGTTTTTTTTAGGAGTAGCTTATCATTTAACTTATCAATTTGACGAAGCAATAAAAGAGTTTAATGAGTATTTAAAACAGGATATTATAAAAAGTCAACGCCCAATAACTGAACGATTAATTCAAAACTGTGAAAATGCCAAAGAATTGGTATCAAATCCAACAACTGTTTCTATAAATAATGTTGGTTTGCCAATAAACACTGAGGCTTCAGAATATGTTCCTGTAATTTCTTCTGATGAACAAACCATGTTGTTTACCTATAGGGGAAAAAGGTCAAAAGGTGGTTTTGAAGATATTTTTCATTCAACAAAACTTAACAATAATCAATGGGATGAACCTAAACCACTTGATGATAATATCAATGGTTATGATCACGATGCATGTATTGCACTTTCTCCTGATGGACAAATTTTATTCGTTTATAAAGATACCAAAGATAAAAAAGGGGAGATTTACTATAGTAATTTAACCGGACGAGATTGGAGTACGCCAAAGCCGTTATTAGGTGAAGTGAATACCAACTATTGGGAAGGAAGTGCTTCGTTATCTGCTGATGGAAAAACATTGTTTTTTACCAGTGATAAACCTGCGGGATTAGGAGGCAGAGACATTTATAAAGCCATTTTAATTAATGATAGTATTTGGGGAAATATAGAAAATTTAGGACCGACCATAAATACGCCTTATAATGACGATGCTCCATTTATCCATCCCGATGGAAGAACTTTGGTTTTTAGCTCTGAAGGACATAATAGTATGGGTGGTTACGATATTTTTCATACACAACTTCAGAAAGATGGAACATGGTTACCTCCGACAAATATCGGGGTTCCGGTAAATAGTCCTGATAGAGATACTTATTATGTGTTGTCAGCTGATGGAAAAACCGGATATTTTTCATCAGGAAGACCCGGTGGTTTCGGTTTACAAGATATTTATACAGCATCACCCGGTTTGGAGGGTTATATCCCTACTATTGCTGTTGTTAAAGGAGTTGTAACCATTGACGAGAAACTTGCAGAGGCAGAAATAGTGATAACTAATAAAAGTAATAATAAGATATTTAGTACAATTGGAACGAACTCTATCTCCGGTGAATATTTGTCTAATTTACCCAAAGGAGAAACTTACGAGTTTTCTTATAAATTGTTAAATTTTGATAATTCCTTATTAAAAGGAGATCCAATTATTCTTGAACCAACCAACAGTATTGGAACCTGTAGAAACTAAAGAAGTGAAAGAACCGCTTGGAGAACAAAGTATAGATGGCTTAATTTTTAAAGTACAAATAGCAGCGTATAATTTGCCCAGAAATTATAATTATGCCAGATTAAAAGGGTTAGGAGAAGTAGAGAAAAATTTATTGGATGATAATATCACAAGGTTTACTATTGGAGGAAGTTTCAAGACTTTGAACTTAGCTAATGAGCATAGAGATAAAGTGATAGCAAGAGGTCAAGATGATGCTTTTGTAACAGCTATTTACAAAGGAAAAAGAGTTTATTTGAAAGATTTAGTCGCTCAGGGAATAATTAAGGAGTAAGAAAAAGTTATCTGTTTACAGCCTTCAAACTTCTGACTTCGGTCTTCCGACAAACCTACTCTTTTTCCACCCAATCGCCGTTCTCTTTAATTAAATTAATCAATTCATTAACGGCTTCTTGTTCGGGAACATTACGTTTAACTACTTCTTTTTCTTTGTAGAGGGTTATTTTGCCAATACCAGTTCCAACATATCCATAATCGGCATCAGCCATTTCGCCGGGACCGTTAACAATACATCCCATAATACCAATTTTTAATCCTTTTAAATGAGCCGTTACTGCTCTTATTTTAGCAGTAGTTTCTTGTAAATCAAAAAGTGTTCTTCCACAGCTTGGACAAGAAATGTACTCAGTTTTAGAAATACGCGTTCGAGTGGCTTGTAAAATTCCAAAAGCAGTATCATTTACCATTTTATCGCTGCCACAATTCTCTGCCGCAATAAAAATCCCATCACCGAGTCCATCTACTAATAAAGCACCAATATCAGTAGAGGCATGAAGTTGTAATTGCTCAGGAGTTAAATCTCCATAAGCTCTACCTATAATTACAGGGGTTTTACAATCGTTATTAATTAAATCAATAAACAATTTCCGTTGCTCAGCCATTCCATGAGTGTTGTAAGTGTCAATCATTAAGACGGCTGTTGAATCGGTTTTAAGTTTTGCAACAAGTTCTTGGGTTAAATCAGGTAATGTAACGTAAACAATATTTAATTTATTTGATAAATCAGAAGTGTTTAAATATTGTTTTGAATCCAAAAATGGATAGCTGTTAAAGTTGTTCCGAACCGTTAACCACGTTTTGTAATTGTAGATTAAACCTAGTGTTCCAGGCACTTCAAAGTCGATGGTTTTATCTCCTAAAAAGATGTAATCGCAAGCCAATTCGGTGATGTTCCATTTGTCTAATGGCAAGGAATATTGATAACCCAAGGCAAAAAAGGATGCTGGAGTTATCTTTTCTTTCATGCAGAAATCAGTAACCACTCTTGGTACATTTGAGCCTCCAAAATTTAGCACTTCGTTTGTTTTTCGTTTGTTGTATTCAAAAGGAGTTAAGCAATAATTTTCGATGTTTTCAATAGGCTCATGTTGACTTCTATTTTTATATCGAGCAACCAACTCTTGGGCTACAGGAATTTCAAATTCTGGTTCTTCGGTTAACGAAACCCGAATAGTATCGCCCAAACCATCTTCTAATAAAGTTCCAATTCCTACGGCAGATTTTATCCTACCATCTTCGCCATCACCGGCTTCGGTTACTCCCAAATGTAGTGGATAGTTCATACCTTCGGCTATCATCGTTTCCACCAACAAACGATAGGCTTGAACGACCACTAAAGTGTTACTTGCTTTCATGGAAAGTACAATATCGTGATAATCAAATTCTCTGCAAATGCGTAAAAATTCCATAGCCGATTCTACCATTCCGGTGGGGGTATCGCCATAACGACTCATAATTCTATCAGACAATGAACCATGATTGGTACCTATTCGCATGGCTGTTCCATGAGCTTTGCAAATTTTTATTAATGGAATAAAACGCTCACGAAGTCTCGCTAATTCTGCTTGGTAGGTTTCATCGGTATATTCAATGTTTTCGAATTTCTTTTTATCGGCATAGTTGCCCGGGTTAATCCTAACTTTCTCTACAATTCTTGCAGCAACTTCGGCAGCATTTGGGGTAAAATGAATGTCGGCAACTAAAGGAGTAGTATAACCTCTTTTTAACAATTCGGCTTTGATGTTGGCTAAATTTTCGGCTTCTTTTATGCTTGGAGCAGTTATCCGAACAATTTCGCAACCGGCATCAATCATTCGAATGCTTTGTTCAACCGTAGCAATAGTATCCATGGTATCGGTGGTGGTCATGGATTGAATGCGAATGGGGTTGTTGCCGCCAATACCAATGTTGCCTACTTTTACTTCTCTTGTTTTAAAACGCTGATATTGGGTTAAGCTGTTGCAGTACATAAAAAAATAATTTGATGTAAAGTTATTGATAAGTTTTGAATGGTTGGTGAAGAATTAAAAAACACAAAAGTGGACAAAAACATACCGTTTACCGTCTAAACCATACCGTTTATAGGATAAATGAACCATTGCAAAGATGGCTTTAACTTTATAGTTACCTTAGCGTAAAATTAGTTGAAATTAAAAACAGCATCCATGAAAAAATTATTCACTCTTTTATTCATCGCAAATGTATTTGTGATTAATAGCAGCAAAGCACAAAGCTTACCCATTGCGGTTAATGATACGTTTTATGTAGTGTTCTCAGATACTGCAATAACATATACTTTTAACAGAGGTACAATAACTGCCAATGATACGCTTGGCAGTGGAACGACAAAAATAATCGATACCATAAGTTATAATGGTATAAATCAAGTGAGTGTAGTGATGTCTCCTGTACCATCTATTAGGGTTAATCAAATTAAATTTACCGCAAATCCAGGCTATTTTGGTATAGATAGTATCACTTACTATTTAAAAGATAATGGCAATCCAACAGCCTATGATACGGCAACCATTTACATTTATGTAAAAAGAAAAGCCTTTGAAAACATTGATTTAAACAACATTAATGCTAGCATAGATAAAGAGGTTTTATTTATGGATAGGGCAAATAGTGTTTCGGCATTTGAAGTTCCAAAAGGTGATGGTTCACATACTATTTTTGCTTCAAATTTTTGGTTGATGGGTATTGATAATGGTGGACAATTGAAGGGTTATGCTGAGACCTATGCTAGTGACAATCCACCTCCTTCTATTCCTTTTCAAAATTATACAGGAAATGCCGGGCCAATTGGTGTGAACGAAAGTTATAGTTATCAATGGGATAGGGTGTGGAAAGTGAGTGCTATTGATATACAAAACCACATCAACGGCAATGGAACAACCGAAGCCATTACCAACTGGCCTGCACATGGCGATGTTGCTTTGGGTCAGGCTCAGGATTTAGCTCCTTTTGTTGATGTGAATAGTGATGGTATTTATACTCCAACTTTAGGTGATTACCCTAAAATTAAAGGACAACAAGCCATTTATTTTATTCGTAATTCTAATCGGTCGGCTAATCAGATGCAAACCAGCAACAACAACCTTGAATTTCATGGAATGGTATATGCCTACGATTGCCCAGAAGATTCTGCCATTAACAACACCTTATTTTTAGATTATACCATGTACAATCGTTCGTCATATACACTAACCGATTGTTATTTTGGACAATGGGTTGATTTAGATTTAGGAAATTCAAACGATGATTACGTAGGTTGCGATGTGTCGAGAGGAACTTTTTATGCATACAATGCAGATATTGATGATGAAGATGCTAATGGAGTAACTGGTTATGGTGCAACACCTCCATTTCAAGGGGTAACTTTTTTAAAAGGAGCACAACAAGATAATGATGGTATTGATAACCCATTTACAACAAATATATCAACAGCCATAGCTCAAAACGGAATACCTTACGCAGGTTTAGGAACAGGCTTTGGCGATGGAATACTCGATAATGAATTTTTAGGATTAAGTCATTTTATGTCGTATAATATTGGGGCTGTAATTAATGGAAACGGTGACCCAAGAAACGGAGTTGATATTTATGATTATTTACAAGGCAATTGGTTAGATAGTGTTGGTTCGGTAACATGGGGTGGTGATGGTAACCCTCTTACAACAGGAAATACTATAGCAGCTGATTATCTGTTTCCCGGTGACTCTGACCCATTGTTTTGGAGTACACAAGGAGTGCCTGTTACACCAGTACCTTGGACTGAAGTTGAAGCAGGGAATCCTCCAGGAGATAGAAGGGGAATAGGTTCAACAGGTCCATTTACATTTTTTCCTGGTGCGATAGTAGAAATGGAAGTAGCTTTTGTTTTTGGTAGAGATTATAATGGAACTGATAACATGGCAAGTTTGGTGGTAATGCAAGAACGGGTAGATTCCATTCGTAGTTATCATGCCAATGGTTTTGCCACAACACCTTGTGGAGGTGCTATTCTTGGAGTAAAAAACGAAGCAATACCATCAAATCTATTAAGCATTTATCCAAACCCATTTGCGAACCAGTTTTTGGTAAGTTATCAATCCACTAATAAAACAACGGTAGAAGTCTATAGTTTATTAGGGCAAAAAATAGTGTCGCAACCAATAACACAACACTTAACACTGTTAGATTTAACTAACCAACCCAATGGTGTTTATTTTGTGAGGGTTACTGATGGAAATGAAGTTATTATAAAAAAAGTGGTTAAACAGTAGATTATTAGACGTCATTGCGAACGCAGTGAAGCAATCTGCTCGTAAGAATGAGATTGCTTCGTTCCTCGCAATGACGGTTATAAAATAGACGAACCCAACCAGCGTTCAGCTTTTTCATAGCTCATGTTGTTGGCAATGGCATAAGCCTCCACTTGGTCTTTACTAATTTTACCCACCCCAAAATATTTGGCTTGTGGGTGCCCAAAATACATTCCGTTTACTGCTGCTGTTGGGTACATGGCTAAACTTTCGGTTAAATGTATTCCTGTATTTTTTTCAACCTCCATCAATTTAAACAATTCATTTTTTAAAGTATGGTTCGGACAAGCCGGATAACCGGGAGCAGGTCTAATTCCTTTGTATTTTTCTTCAATTAATTCTTCGTTGCTTAAATTTTCAGTATTCGCATAACCCCAAATTTCTTTACGAACTTTTTGGTGCATACATTCAGCAAAAGCTTCTGCCAACCTATCTGCCAAGGCTTTAATCATAATAGAGTTGTAATCATCATGGTCGGCTTCAAAACGTTTAATATGCTCTTCAATGCCAATTCCAGTAGTTACAGCAAAACCACCAATGTAATCTTTTATACCTGATTCTTTGGGAGCAATAAAATCGGCCAACGAAATGTTTGGAACTCCTTTGGCTTTTTTTGCTTGTTGACGTAATTGGTGTAAAGTGCTTATTGCTTTGTTGTTTTCATAAACTTCAATAGTATCGTCGTTAATGGTGTTTGCTTCCCAAATGCCAATTACAGCGTTTGCCGTGAGCCATTTTTCATCAACTATCTTTTTTAACATTTGTTGAGCATCGGCAAACAGTTTCTTGGCAGCTTCACCAACTACTTCATCTTCCAAAATATTGGGATAACGACCTGCTAATTCCCATGTTCTAAAAAACGGACTCCAATCGATAAAATCAACCAATGTTTGAATAGAAAAATTGTTAAAGACTTGAACGCCCAATTGGTTGGGTTTGTAAGGAGGTTCTGCTTTAAAATCTATTTTTAATTTGTTATCTTGTGCTTCAGCAAGGGTTAGAAACTCTTTCGTAGCATTTCGTTTGGCGTGTATATTTCGTAAGTTCTGATATTCTTCTTTTATTTTTTTTACAAAAGCAGTGTTATCTTTTGCTAATAATTCGCCAACAACAGGAACACTTCTGGAAGCATCCAATACATAAACCGTTGGTGCTTTGGTATAATTAGGTTCAATTTTTACTGCTGTATGAATTTTTGAGGTAGTGGCTCCTCCAATCAACAATGGAATGCTTAATCCTTGTCGCTCCATTTCTTTTGCGAAATAGGCCATTTCATCTAATGAAGGAGTAATTAATCCGCTTAAACCAATAATGTCAACATTTTCTTTAATAGCTGTTTCAATAATTTTTTCGGCGGGAACCATTACGCCTAAATCAATTACTTCATAATTGTTACAAGCTAAAACAACACCTACAATATTTTTACCAATATCATGAACATCACCTTTTACGGTAGCCATTAAAATTTTTCCATTTCCTTTTGCTTGGTCTGCAGGGAATTTTTTCTTCTCTTCTTCAATGTAAGGCAGGAGGTAAGCAACAGCTTTTTTCATTACCCTTGCACTTTTTACTACTTGAGGTAGAAACATTTTTCCAGCTCCAAATAAATCGCCAACAACATTCATCCCATCCATTAAAGGGCCTTCAATTACTTCAATGGGTTTGTCAAATAATTGACGACATTCTTCTGTATCTTCATCAATAAATTCTACAATACCTTTTACTAAGGCGTGAGAAAGTCGTTCTTGAACAGGATGTTGTCGCCATTCTAGTTCTTTTGTTTCGTCTTTTTTTACCCCTTTTACGGTTTCAGCAAAATGAACCAAACGCTCTGTTGCATCATTACGTCTATTTAATAAAACATCCTCCACACGTTCTAATAAGTCTTTTGGAATTTCTGCATACACTTCCAACATTCCAGGGTTTACAATTCCCATATCCATACCTGCTTTTATAGCGTGGTATAAAAATGCTGAATGGATGGCTTCTCTTACGGTATCATTTCCTCTAAAAGAGAACGAAACATTGCTAACTCCACCACTCACCAATGCTCCAGGTAAGTTTTCTTTAATCCACTTCGTAGCATTGATGTAATCAACCGCATAATTGTTATGTTCTTCTAAACCTGTAGCTACGGTTAAAATATTAGGGTCGAAAATAATGTCGTGGGGAGGAAACCCAATTTTTTCGGTTAATAATTTATAAGCTCTAGAACAGATGGCAATTTTTTTCTCATATGTATCAGCCTGACCTTGTTCGTCAAAAGCCATTACAATAACAGCCGCACCGTATCTTCTAACCAATTTTGCTCGTTCTAAAAAGGCTTGTTCTCCTTCTTTTAATGAAATGGAGTTTACAATCGATTTTCCTTGTGTACATTTTAATCCTGCTTCAATAACCGACCATTTTGATGAATCAATCATGATTGGAAGTTTAGCAATATCTGGTTCGGAAGCAATAAGATTTAAGAATTTAGTCATCACCACTTCTGAATCTAACATGCCTTCGTCCATGTTAACATCAATNNNTTCGTCCATGTTAACATCAATAATTTGAGCTCCACCTTCTACTTGATTTAGTGCAACAGCAATAGCATCTTCGTATTTCTCTTCTTTAATTAAGCGTTTAAACATTAATGAACCTGTAACGTTGGTTCGTTCACCAACATTTACGAAGTTACTTTCCGGACGAACCCAAAGTGGTTCTAAACCACTATAGTTAGGAAGAGAAAGAGCTTCTTTTCTTTTTCTTGGTGAGTATTTCCCTGCTACCTCTGCTATGGCTTTGATGTGTTCGGGGGTTGTTCCACAGCAACCACCAATAATATTAATAAAACCCTCTTGGATAAATTCTTCAACCTGACGAGCGGTTTCTTTTGCTGCTTCATCGTATTCTCCAAATGCGTTAGGTAATCCAGCATTAGGATATGCACTAACAAAAAAGCTGGTTTTCTCGGCAACGGTTTGGATGTGTGGTCTCAATTGTTTTGCACCTAAAGCACAGTTAAAACCAACACTTAACAAAGGCATGTGAGAAATGGAAATGAGAAATGCTTCAACGGTTTGACCAGATAATGTTCTGCCACTAGCATCAGTAATGGTTCCCGAAACCATAATAGGAAGTCTTTTACCACTTTCCTCAAAGTAAGTATCGATAGCAAAAAGTGCTGCTTTTGCATTTAAGGTATCAAAAATGGTTTCTACCAATAATAAATCTACTCCACCTTCAACTAAAGCTTTTGCTTGCTCTTTGTATGCTATGACTAATTGATCGAATGTTACGGCTCTGTAGCTTGGGTCGTTTACATCGGGCGACATAGAAGCAGTTCGGTTAGTTGGACCCATTGCTCCAGCTACAAATCGAGGTTTTGACGGATTTTTTTTGGTGTATTCGTCAGCAACTTCTTTTGCAATTTTTGCAGATTGAAAGTTGATGTCGTAAACGGCTTTTTCTAATTTGTAATCGGCTTGAGCAATGCTTGTACCGCTAAATGTATTGGTTTCAATAATGTCAGAACCTGCTTCAAAATACTCGGCATGAATGGTTTTAATAATATCGGGGCGAGTTATAGAAAGTAAATCGTTGTTGCCTTTTAATAAAACGGTGCTATCGGTAAAAACAGTTCCTCTAAAATCTTCTTCCGATAGTTTATAACGCTGAATCATGGTGCCCATTGCACCGTCTAAAACTAAAATTCGTTTATTTAGTTCTTCTGTTATTCTACACATACTTAAAATAAAAAACCCCTTTTGTTTGATAAGCAGAAGGGGTTAACAGGTTGTTTTCTACTTATCTTTCCATGCCAAAGCATGATAGGATTTAGCACCGGTTTTCCAACCACGCTCAAGGCGTAGCTTTTAGTTGGTTGCCAAGGTTTCATAGGGCCTAATCCCTCCACCTTTCTTGATAAACATCATTACTGATGCAAATGATTTAAAGAACGTTTGAGTGCAAAACTATCCACACTTTTGGTTATTTCCAAATATTATTATGGAATAATGATTTTATAGGTTAAAATAAAGAATTTAATTCGGAATTA
>JACPDX010000061.1:37971-38667 GCA_016183805.1 Bacteroidota bacterium | reverse complement strand
TTACTACCTCCATACGCAAAAGTTCTGGCAACACCAATGGCTCCAATTGCATCTAATCTATCTGCATCTTGTACAATTTTTGATTCGATGGATTGGTTCAACACTTCATTATTTCCCCCTTTATAGGAAATGTTTTTAATATCGGTGATGATAGAATCAATTTCTTGAACAGAAAACTCAATAGACGTTAGAAAGTCGGCTATTTTAGTAAATCCAATGGTTTCATCGCCATTGTTCATTTTATAATCAGCAATATCGTGTAATAAGGCAACTATTTCTACCTGGTGAATATCTGCGTTTTCTGAAACGGCAATTTTTTTCGCCATATTTACCACCCTATAAATATGCCACCAATCGTGCCCTGTTGCATCATGTAAATGAAACGACTTTGCAAATTCCCTGATTTTTTGTAGTTGATTACTTTTTGTCATTTTTTTTATTACCTGCCTGTTTTCTAAATAACTCCATAAAACTATCAAACTCTTTACGATAAAATAAACCTACACCTTGCGTATAGTTACTACTTCTTCGCTGTAACGAGAACTGATTGGATTGATTAAATCCTTTAACTCTTAGTTTTCCGTCTTCGGTAATTTTATATTCGATAGAAAAATCACCCACTAAATTGCTTGCATTTTGATTGTCTGTTAATCCTTTGTTATCAGAAACACCTATATTTCTATCCAATATTACTCT